>NZ_LIFT01000004.1:0-320113 GCF_001297795.1 Citrobacter sp. CtB7.12
ATTTGCCCTTCAATACCCACTTTCAGCTCACCAATGTTACGTGTCCCGCTGATGTCATCCTTGATGGAGCCCATCTGTACGGTCTGGTTATTGGTGTTGTGGATCCAGTTCGCTTCAATGAACGGCTGGAAATCACGGCCTTTATCGGTATCTTTCTCCGCATGACATTTCAGGTAAGCACGGACGCCGAGGCGAGTCATCAGGTTGCCGTCAGTTTTGTCTTTAACCACCGTCCCGTTGTGCTCACGATGTGAATCGGCCTGCACGTCCATCCAGATAACCTGCGCTTTCGGTTGGAGCCAGTAGGTTTTATTTTCACTTTCCCTGACCAGGAAGCTATAACCCCCTTCAACAGACGCCGTGATACCGTCGGATTTGTAGTTTTCGCTGGCCAGATGTTCGCCGCTAACGGTGTTATCAAACCAGTTATACAGTACCCAGCTATCCAGATAGGTCCCGGTCTTATCCGCTTCATTGGCATACCAGGTGGCATACAGACCGACGCTGTAACCATCTACCTGTCCACGAGACGAATAGCCAGTGTAACTGTTACGGGTTTTACTTTTCTGGTTGGCATAACCCGCCATGGCACCCAGATGCCAGCGATCGAGGCCGTCGCTGCTCCACTGCGCCAGGTCGCCGCCTAACTGCAAAACATAACGGTTAGCGTTGGTTTTCAACTGCCCGCTGCCGTCAGTAAAGCGATTATGGCCCCCTACGTTACGCATCCACATACTGGTGACTTTTTCTTCGCCAGTCAGCATATCGGTATACTGAGTTTCACCCAGACGGTCATGCAGACGGGTGATAAACATCGTATTGGCCGCATAGTTGTTCGCCAGATAACTCCCGAGTTCAGGGCGATACTGGTGCTCAACAGGTGGCGGTGTTGGTGTGGGGGCTGGCGGAGAGACCGGGTCGACAGGTGGTGGTGTGGGAACAGGAGGAGAGACCGGGTCGACAGGTGGTGGTGTGGGAACAGGAGGAGAGACCGGGTCGACAGGTGGTGGTGGGGCTACCGGCGACAGCTCGCTGGTCAGATACCAGTCATTCGCTTTCTTCACCACGTTATAATCATACGCGCCAGCTACAATACGGCCTGATTTCGTGAAAGTACCGTCAGAGATTCCTGCAACTTCAACGATTTTAATCCCGTCTACCGTCTGCTCACCCGTGCCACCGATATTGTTGATGCCCACATTAGTGTTGCCAGAGGTATCACCCTGCACGATGAGTTTATCGGTTAAAGAGGTATCCCCTTCCAGCACGGTGTTCAACACCAACAACGCATTAGACCCGATATAGTTCCCCATCACGGTCAGCGTTTTGAACGTTGACGCATCATCACGCGATACACCGTCAGCACTGTAACGCAGCGTTGATTGATCCAGAGTCAGGCTGGTCAGCGTGGAGGATTTGGTCATCATCCATTCGCTGCTTTCCCCTTTAACGTTCAGATTCACCGTTGACACGTCGTCTATACTGGAAGAACCAATAAAGCTGGAGGTATCAGACATATTCAGCACAATTTTACCGCCGTTAATCGCGTTAATATTGCCTTCAATATCAAATACGCCTTCCGTATCCGTCAGCGCTGTTCTGTCTATATTGAGTCTGTCCGTTCTCTGATGTGAATCAGAAATCACCGGCACGTCCAGCGCCTGGCTGGAGATTATCGAGTCGACACCGTTAGCCTGAATCACGTCAGCACTGTTCACTGCACGGAGTTTTGCTCCTCCAGCAAGATAGACATGGCCCGGACGCACGTTATCAGTGTAAGTTCCCTGTTGTTCGGTGGCAGCATAAATCGCATACGAGTTTTCACCCGTTGTCGAAATATCAGCACCATCACCCAACTGAATAATCCCGCCCTTATTGGCGTAGACAGCATGTCCTGCTTTCGTGGCTGTTGAGATCTCAGAGTCATCCCCGATGAAGACATAAGAATTGCCTAAGGTGTTGTTATTTTTTTGATATAAAAGATAATCCAGAGCGCTAATGTTGTTCAGGTCAACATCTCTGTTTCCGGCGTAAACGGCATAGCCTCTACTGTCTGAACCATTAGTTGCTGAGACAGTCCCGGTAACCTTAATCTCATTATTTCCAGCTAACACAATGATACTGTTAGCACCGGCATTCTGGAAGTTGTTGGCCCTGACGGCAACGCCATCTTTTACAGAGATACTTGAAGATTCGCTGACATAAACCAACGAGTCATAGTTGTTATTAAAGTCGGACGCAACGTTAATACCATCTGCCGATGACCCCGTAGTTTCAATCGTTAAGTTTTTTGCTCTGAAGTAAACCGCCTCACTATTGCTTCTGATTGCATCAGCCGCTGAACCAGTCGTTTTTATAGTTATATAATTGACTTTCGGAGCATTCATTCCGTTTGTATGCAAATAAACACCAAAACCTGCTAAAGGTGATATTTTACTGGTGGCAGTAGTACTAACTGTTACAGTATCGTAGCTGCTTAACGGCTTAGTGTCTGAATAGTAATAAAGAACGTTACTGCAATCGAGAGAGTTAGCTGTTGCTGTACAATCAGCTGCAAAGGTGGCAGGAAGGTAGCCGCCAATGGAGACCATGGCGACAGCTAGACTTACTGTCTTTTTTGGGAAAGTCAGGTGTACTTTAGATATTTCCAATTTGATAAAATCCATTTTGAAAAATGGCATTTAGCCCATATGATTAATAAAGAGATTATAGATATATTGCATGTTTAAGTAATTAGGATTGCATTATTTTTGAATAGGATTAATCTCAATCAAAAATCAATGGCTAATCATAACTGGTCCGATGACATTTCATTTTGGAAATTTTATCATTGTGTTAGTTTAATGTTGTAGTGTTGTAGTGTTGTAGTGTTGTAGTGTTGTAGTGTTGTAGTGTTGTAGTGTTGTAGTGTTGTAGTGTTGTAGTGTTGTAGTGTTGTAGTGTTGTAGTGTTGTGGTGTTGTTGTGTTGTTGTTTTTATCATTCAGATGTGAAATCTTCTTCGGTAAGTGTTACACAAGCCTCATTATAAAACCTATGTTTCGTATTTCTATATCATTGTTTATTTCAAAACAAAAATGTACTTTTTATGAACGAGATATTATTGCTATGTTTAAAAATTGACTTTAATCATTTATAGCCTATACCTAAGCACTTGGATAACACTATACAGCTTTCTTTAATCGGTGTTTTTCCAAACTCAACAGAGTCAGGATATTTTCGCTGACAGTGTCGCTGAGGTGGGGGGGACCGGAACGTCACCTCATAACTGAGACTGAGGGCCTCCGGCTCTTCTGCGAGTCGTTCTGGTTGCATAGCTGGCGGTACCGTGGGGGGACCCTGTCCCAAACTCAGTACAGTGCAGGGGCTGATGTCGCACATCTTGGCGACAGATTTCAGACTCAACTTGTCCTCTGGGTATTTTTCTGCAACTTCCTGTTTGAACTTCAATGAAAATTTTGCCATGCGGCCTCAGTTTTCAATCTGGTGTTTAACTTTTGTGGCGCACTACATAAATGATTGACATTATTTTCATGGAACCGGAGGGAAACGGACAAGCGGCCTAAACGCGCCGCTTACTCTTAATTTAAAGGAATCAGTTGAAGAACTGACCTATTTTCAGTTCCACTGAGCGTAACTTCATATACGAGAAACTACGTATTCAAACATCTGTAATTACCAGAATCTCAACTGTCTTTGGTTTTTCCACTGTAGTGTGACATGTTTGTTTAATACTATAGAGTAGAGCAGGCTATAGAAGCCTGCTCATCACTCATTTAGAATAGTTTTTTCTTACAGATAACGTAATTTTTATCATTTATATTATTTCCACCCATGGTTCCATAGGGGGTACCTGTAGCCATATCTATCTTTATGCTACCTCCATTGGAGGTTTTAGTTGATGTCACGTAAAAAATATTATTGCCATTGTTGTTTCCTGTTTTGAATCCTGAGCCAGAATAATTGCTTAGGTTTCCCCATTCATCCCATAACCGCCCATTCACTCCTCTCCATTGAGATGTTGTTTCGTCTTTTGAGGGTAAATAATAACTACTGCCTATGTTATTGATGCAAAATTTTTCTGCCTCTGCTAGCGTAAACTGTTCATCTTCTGAATTTTTAAACCAGAAGTTTAGCTTGAAGTTATATACTGCTTCGGAACCGTTTAGTTTAGACTTTGCTATTATTTTGACATCACGATTTGTTGGGCTGGGTTCATTTAAAAACTTAACATTACCATCATTTATAGATAACCAGTCAGTAGTTGTCATCCATTCTAAATCGGATGGGTTCATATTTGTCTTTAAAGTAAACATGGCCCCTTTAAATCCTGATAATGGAAAAGAACCTGGGTGTTCAACGATTGGCATTGATGTGAGTTGTGGACCATTTACTTTTATTTCAGTAAATTTCACTGTGTCCGTAAACTCAATTTTATCTTTAACACTTCCGTTATCATTACTTGCTGTAACAGTAACCTTGCCTGAAGCCGGGCTTATGAACTCTGCAACAATAACACCATCAGTATCTGATTTTAGTTGAGATTTAAATATCACTGACTCACTATCTACTGATAAATTGATGAGGTGACCTTTAACAGGATTTGCGTTACTATCTTTAATTATGTACTCAATGATATTTTTGCTTTTCCCGTCTGAAGCTTGGTTATTCTTCAGAATTCTATGCTCTGTGATTTTAGATGATATTGTATTCGGTAGTAGTTCTATACCTACCTGGAGTTCACCAATAGTACCTCCGTTAAACTCAGGATAAAATGTATGCTTACCAGCAATTTTTCCTTTAACAGTAGCAGCATAATGTCCCTCTTTGTTTTTAATTTCGCTTATTTCACTTAAGGTTATATTGTTAGTTGCATCTTTTTTGTTTTTCATTTCTTTAGTTGTGAATGATAATTTATCAGTCTGGCCACTTAATATTTCGCCTTTTGAATTTTTCAATACTAATTCAAGTGTTGAGAATGAAACGTTATCTGCAATAATTGATGATGGATTAGCGGAGAGAGTCGATTTTTCTGAGTCTGGAATGATTTCACTAATTTTGATCGTGGCCGGATGAAGATTTATTCCACGTACAACAGGAGTGAGTCTAATAGTCTCTGTGGTTTTTCCTGAATATACTGTAATTTCAAATATACCAGAATCTCTACTGATTAGTTCTGATACCTTTGCATCCGTTATTCCTTCAGATTTAAGTACAATATCCGATACTGGGATATCTGTTCTTTTTCCTGCAAGATCCAGAATAGAAAGAGTCAGTACCTGCTTGCTCTTCCCGTCAGCAGGAAGTACGCTACTCTCAGGTGTGAAGGTGCTTTTTTCTGCACTGACCACGGCGGTCTGTACGGTCACTTGGGTACTGCTCGGTTCAGACCTGTTCCCTTTATTGTCCACGGCCACACAGCTCACTGTATAGTTGTTGATGCCTTTTGTGCCAGAATTGTAAGTTGGCATAACCACAGTCCAGTTTTTACCGTTCTGCACGATTTTTCCTCCTGCAGCAATGAGAGGTGAAGCTGACCAGTCGATACGCTCCAGTCCGTACTTGCTGGTCACAGATACGTTGAGTGACTTCTGCTCACCAGAGTATCCCGTCACCAGGTCTGCTGTCTTCAGGCGAATGACTTCTTTCTTGTGGTATTCCAGCACTATATTGTTGTTACGTTCCACTAGGTCATGCATGCTGCCCACAAGGCTGCGCAGGGCAGCAACCACGTGCGGATTAATCTGTTGCGGCCAGGGTATTCCGGGCTGGTAAGTTATATCCACTCCGAAGTGGGTGTCGTTCTTCCCCGATTTCCCTTGGCGTTGTTCTGCGCTGAATGTTAGCAGTGGCACGGGGGTATAATTTACTCCGATCGTGATGGCATGTGGATCTTGTTGGCGGTTGTTCCGGCCGAACAGGGCTACTTCATCCCCGTAGTACTGCTCATATGTTAGTTTCCCGCCCAGTTGAGGTAGCGATGGTATCCAGGCTTGGGTCCGTATATCCCAGCCGTTTGCCGGTCGTTCCTCATAGTCCTCAAGGTCCGACGAATTTTTCCAGTTGGTCAAGCGATGATAGGTGTTGACGCCCAGCTTCAGGAAATCTCGCCAGAACTCAGCGCCCAGCCCTAGTCTGGCATGGTCACGGGAGAGGTCGTAATCAAGGAAGGTGTTTGTGCCCAGCATCCAGTCGCCGGCAAACCAGCGGTACCCGAATCCTAGGTTAGACTGGGTCCGGTCATCGCTCCGGTGTATGTTACCTTGGGTGAAGACAAAACTGTCATTTTGCTCATATAAAGGGACGAGTAGTTCCAGCTGTGAATTTTTCAGTGAGAAGTTTTTGTCCGTGTCCAACTGCACGCGGGCAGTGCCGAAACGGCTGAACCACTGCTGAATTTCACCACTGGCGGCACTGGTGGTCATGCCTAGAGCTATTGAGGCCGCAGTGTCAATGTCTGCACCACTGGCAAGGAAGTTACTGACCTGTGAGGCATAGCTGATGACCTTCTTCTCCTGCACATCATTATTCTGCGCTTCTTTGGCCGATGCCGAATCATCCCAGCGCATTTCCGGCAGCGATGCCAGAGGGACGTCGAGTTTATCCCCTTGGTGCAGATTGTCAAAGCCTCGTGCGAAGGTGCGGAACTGGTTCAGCCTCCGCAACTCATCTTCAGTCATGTTGTACTTTTTCGCCACAGAGGCAGTACTCTCTCCTTCCGCGAGGGTGTACTCTAGGGTCTGCAGTACAGACTGCGCTGGGCCTCGCAGAAAGCGGCTGTCACTTTCTGCCCTGGCGATGGCAGGGGTGAATTCAGCAGCGACGGGAAAGGCGATCTGGACGCCAATACTGAACCAGGCAAAGAGCCTGACACGAAGCGGGATACGGTCCCGGTACAGATTTTTCACAGGATAAATCTCCAAAAAACATCCGCGGATGGCATGTCAATACAGTAGTTAGAAAAAAGTGATTCAGTTCAGCAAAAGAAGGTGTTCAAACTTGCGGATCCGCAGCAGTTCCGCCAGAAGCATCTTCTTCCCATGAAGAGCTCTCCTGGATTGGCTATATTTTTCATGAGGTTGCTGAGGCCACCGTTGTCAAGATAATAGCGAAGGATAGGGATGCCGCGGGAGGTAATGCGGGAACTGGAGTGTCTGAACACAGTAGCTTCCACGAACTCAGTGACCCTGCTCAGACTGGAATTGGAAATAATCACTAACAGGCTTTCAGGCATGCCAAGAAACGTCCGGAGACATGTTGTCAGTGCATGTCTACACAGATGGATAAAACCAGCATTTCCGGGTTGATACTGGACACCTTCTCCATGATAGCTTCGACACTGTACCGAAAATCTGAATGCTTCATCCCTGTTCATCTGACAAAATCCACTTCTGATATTAAGTTTAATGAAAATATTCGCGCGAATATAAAAGATTGCCTAGTTGTATTTCCATCGGAAAGGATACGATTTTGTCATTAAAATGAGGTGAAATGTGTAAGTGTGATGATTTTTCCTAAGTGTTTGTTTCTTTTTCTTCAAAAAAGAGCGAATTGTGTTTATGGCGTATTTTCATGTGTTTTCTACCGATACCATTCGCTGATAAATATAATGGATACTCCCTGTTCTGCGGATACCTGGTTGAACAACCAGTATCCGCCCTGCGCTTAACAGTCTTTCCTCAGACTCTGCGCTGATCCTTTCTGTTACAGGCGACCATCTGATCATGGCGGATGACATCTTTATTGTCTCGTTTACGCGTAACCGCAATAGATATATCCGTTATTCTGCTCTCTGGCTGTGCCTGGCATGAAATTAATAAAATCGAAAAGCAGGCGCGCGCGGAAAATGATACCGCAACACGAATTTTTGACAGCAAAACAGCCCGTCCCCGCAACGGGTGACCTGGACTGAAAAACCCTGGGTTGACCTGAAACCTATTTACGCTTTCAACCGGACTGATGCCCGAACTGTTGCTTGAGGGTATGGACGCCAGGGGGGCTCATTAGTTCCATTTCTTACACCGTAAACTCACAGGGGCTTTATCACTACACCCTTCGTGGGAGCCTCTATGCAAAAAATTAATGCACTTCGCTGGCTTTTGCCATGCGGTCTGATTCTGCTGATGATGACGGGTCAGGCAAACGCTGATGAGAGTATGACCATCAATCGCGTCATCCCTGAAAACGTTGCGTATTTTCATGAGAGGAGATCACCCAATAACATCCATCGAGATCGGGTAATAACCCCCTGTGTCAGCATAGTTGTCACCTCAATTTTTCAGGAGATAACTATGGCACAGCAACCAATATCAATTGATATTAAAGAAAAGGGCATCATTTGGCTTTTACCACCCTGTAGCTGGTCACTCAGACAAGTTGCTCGTAAGCTGGAACTCAGCCCTTCCGTTGTAGCAAGATGGAGACTTGAACTGGTACAGAAAGGTTTATTGCCCGGAAATGAGAAGATGTCCTGCGTTGATAGTGATGAGTGAACTCCGGAACATCGATTTTCTGTTGTACTTGAAATGGCAACATTGCCTGAAATGGAACTGGCAGATTATTGTCGTCGTATAGGATTATTTGTCGAACAGGCTAAAGTATGGCAGCTCAAAAACCAGTACTTCCAGACGCAGCAGTACGTCGATTAACCGCACTTCCTGAACGGTATTACCGGATCGGTACGGCAGCGTACTCGGTCTCGCTGACTTTGCGAACCTGTTCAATTGCTGTCTCCCACGCCCTGGTTTTTCAGATGCAATTCACCAGACGACTGTCACCGTCGATGAGCTGGCCCTCTTCATCCAAGCGCAACTCATCCAGTCCACAGAGGATCCTGCTTTCAAATCTTGCCTGGTGTAGCACCTGCTGCATAAACTGCGCGTGATCGTTCTCCTCAATATCCTTGCCCTGCATGATATGCACGAAAGGATGCGCAAGGCTGTGCTTCCAGGATCCTTGCGTATTACCATCATGTAGCATGTCATTTAACGGTGTTTTTCAAGGGGGTTATTCAGTGATCCAGCTAAATGTTATCAGACGTACTTAGGTAATGTTAGTCGGCGGTCTCTGTGATTGGTAATACGCAAGTATCTCACAGTGGAGGTCTCGTAAGAAGGGGCACAGGATTAGATAATAATTAGTTAGATTCGCGCAACTCCTGATAGGTTGACATAAGTCCTGAATTCAATAGGTATTCATTGAGAACCTAAATAAAAAGGGAAATGAAATGAGTAAAGATTACACAGAGGATTTTTGAAAGCTTGCAGTTTTACTGAACATCTGAGGGGATGTCCGGAAATAAATGTAGTGAATGAATTCTTTCTGGATTCTGAAGAAAAAAAAGGCCAAGGTTCTGAATAGTATTCAAAAGAAATTTAATGAGCAACATGGCGTTCCTTCAGTAGCTGATTTTTTTTGCACAATGTATTAGTACCAGTTACTTAATGCAGCCTGTCTTATCTGAAATTATAGGTAGTCCATGTGCCCTGACATTTTCTTATGTAACAGAAGGGGGGCATTTTTCAGACAGGAAGATAGTTTTTTCCACAACAGTCTCAGGAATGGTGTTCCTGATATTGTGAATATCCACGCATGGTTAACATTACCTTCAATGGAAATACTTGATTTAATCTTATGCACAACCATGCTGATAGCCTTATTAAGACAAAAAATTTGGAAGCCAATGCCTTTCATTAAACATTAATAAGTTCGCCAGATTTTGGTGGGATTATTGTTGATGATGATAATCACTTAAAAGACACAGATGTGAGATTCCACCCTCAAGTTATTGGTGAAGATTTCATGTTGAAAGCTGGATTTCTTCGATTTAAAAGTAAAAAGAGAAAATAGCTGACAAATATCAGCCCGATTTGATTATCTGGATAATATGCCGATTACTTCGAATTCATCCGGTTTGCCATTAATGATATTAAATGGTGCGAATATTTCATATTGCCGATTAGGTTTAATACCACTCGCTGTGTCAATGGTTGAGTCTATAATTATACCGCTCTGTAATAAATTGAATTTAAAAAGTTGTTGTGGTGATTTTATCTGACTTATTCTTACCAAGACCTGTAATCGCATAAATACAAATCGGAAGCGATTCAAAATTTTAGTTTGTTAAAACCACTTTATCGTTTTCCACATCTTTAGCTGCACATCCGAAGCTTACAGCTAGGGAAATTACTAAAGAAACAAAGTTGCCAGAAAAACGTCTCATGTCTTACTCCATATTAGCTATATCATTTTTAAACGGCTCCGCATTACAACAAATAATTATCGGCAACATTGTACGTTTCTTCAGTTTTTTGCCTCCCGTAATACATCCGACACACGGAGTTACCCATTAAGGTATGGTTGATACCGATTACGATCTTGATTTAAGCTGCTCTCGTTGTAACGTTGCAGATATGCAACATACCAATGTCCCGGTGATTTGAGAGGGACGCCTTCGGGTAATCACATGCTAATGCCACATAAACCTGAGAGTGGTGCCTTCGGGTGGTACCTTCGTTTTAACCTTTGAAAACGAAGAGCGCATACTGGCGATGAAGGTCCTTTCTACTTCTGTATCTGCCTTCCGGATACGTCTTGCAGCCGTTGGTTGGCAGCAATTTTCTTACCGTTCTCACTTTTTATGACGCTGCTGGCCGTTGCGAACTTTGTGGCGTGGTATGACCATTTTGAACATTTAGGCATCTTCCATGACCGCATTGAGAGCAGAGGAGCGCGGCGTCACTTGTGTGCAAGTGAAACGAGTACCAATTGACGCGCGCAGCACATAACTGGCAGAGCTGACGCACTGCCGTTTCAACAACTCTTTTACCAAATGACCAACACGTACTTAAAGGTTTTAAGGGTCTTAAAAACGTACTTCACTCACTGTTAGTTCATTTATCTACCAAACTTCTTACCCGTAAAAGCGGGTCAGGACTTCATTCAGAGAGGAGAAAAATCGACACGATATCGATGGCGACACCAGTCAACATACTGGTGTGTGGAAGCAGACTGATTCATTTCAGCCCGGTGAAAACCGCGAACAGGTCAGAGACCTGGGGAGCTTCGCAATAACTCAACATTTCGCCGCCCCGATGCACAGATATCTGTCGAGACACAGGAAGCGCAACGTTAAACCGTGCCGTCGGGGGGAAATTCATCGTCTGTAGCTGTGGCGCAGCCGGTGTCAGTGCTTTTCCGTTCACGAAGACGGAAAAGCACTGACACCTTGTATCTTAAAAAACCTTTAAAATAGTTACGATTAGATTTGGCACAGTGTATGCGGCCAGATGACACCTGGGGTTAATAGCCCGTTAAACAGGGAAATTAAGTGGCCATGTAAGTCCGATTAGTATCGCAGCCAGCCACCTGATTTTCAGGTTTTGATCTTTTGACAGAAGAAACGTGATTACAGTAGATGCTGCAAACCCGGCCACGTAAATATTAAAAAGAATCTGAGTCGTGTTCATGAAAACAACCTCCCTTGCTGGACACGCAGTGAAATACCTTATGGTTTCCTGCTGTTACTTTACTGTAATCTGAGAAGGTTTGGGGAATATCAACTATAAAATAATAGTTGTTGCCAGAGGGATTCTTCTTATATACCATCTTACTCCCGGCCCTTTAGCTCAGTTGGTTAGAGCAGTCGGCTCATAACTGATTGGTCGCTGGTTCAAGTCCAGTAAGGGCCACCAATTGCTGACTTAGCTCCGTAGGTAGAGCAACTGACTTGTAATCAGTAGGTCACCAGTGTGATTCCGGTAGTCGCACCAAATCAATTCGCATTGAATCCCCCAGGCGGCGGGGCAATACTGACACGTTTATATATTGTTATGATATACGCCACTGCGGGATGCTTTGTCTGTAGGGCATCTCACCGGGAGGCAGCCAGCGCTGTAAATCCCAACTTGTTCTCAGTACTCTTAATCAATTGTCTGTATATTTGCCATCACCAGCATTGTCCGGGCTTTTTTTCTTCGCTGCCATTCCTGTTGCTTTCTTTCAGAGAAACATCTTAATTTTCACTGGTAATTATTGCCCGTACATGCCGTAGCGGGTTAACTTAATGAGGACCAGCCTTTACAGGCTCGTCTCTTACGTTGCTTACGTAGTCATAGGTATTTGTTTCATATTGATTGACATTGAATCCGATTTCTCTTGCCTGCCTGGCCCTGTGGCAGGCATTTTTTTATGCCTGGCTGAAAAATAGTACCGACTTGCTGCATGGCGTAATTGCATATTAACCACTCAAGAAACATCTCAGTTTTCATCAATGACTATTGCCAGCATGAACAGAAACTGATTGACTGGAAATGGATCAGCTCCAGGGAGCTGCTCATTGCATACAATAAGAAGACACAAGCAACAGTCGTCAGTTAGGCCTGCTCTGCTCCTGCTGTGCAGGTCTTTTTTTACATACCCGATACAATAATGACGTAATAACCCGCTCCGGCGGGTTTTCTCTTTTCTGAGACCCGCATTTGTGGGCTTTTTCATCTCCAACACAGTACCCGCTAACAACGCGAGGTGAGAGCATGCAACGCATGGATAAAATCAGAGAATGGCTCAGTTATTGGGTTGGGGGCTTAACAACCATGGGTGTCGTTCTTTCCCTGAACGACTGGGCAATCATCATCGGTATTGCCTGCACTATCGGGACGTTTTGTGGGAACTGGTACTATAAACGCAGTGAGCAGCAATTTACTCATGAGCCTATAACGTCGGCGCGACCGCATCTATAAACTCCACGCTTCTGAAAAAGCTCAACACCCTGGACTACGCTGGTGCATGCGCTGAGTTGAATCGCTGGGTATATGCTGGTGGACAAAAGTGGAAAGGTCTGATGAATCGCCGCGATGTTGAATATGAGGTTTGCACCTGGAGTCAGAAATGAGTCGGGTACAACACCTTCCGTGAAGCGGTGCTTAATGGTATTAGCAACATGACCCGGCTCAATCGACTTGACCTGCTAATAGATAACGAGACAAAAGAAGTGAGCAACTGCGCGAAGACCATGAATAAGTGGGGTGTTGGCGGACGGAAGAAAATCCTTACTGCTGCCAGAGAGCGAATCGTTAATCAGACGGATCCAGACATGGTTGAATTGATGGAGGGAAGGTCATGACGATTGTTGAATGGGCACATGATTTCATTTTGAAACATTCTGGAGGTCAGCGGATGTTGCGTTCTTCCAGTCATCTGTTACATAGTCCCAGTCGCAATAGATGTTTTCTCCGTCCTGAGAGCATTCTGCTGGGTTACCTGTTTGTTTTACTTTGGTTTCATCAGGTTGTGAAGCGGAGCACCCGGCGAGCAGCAAAGCAATTGTATAAAGGTATATCCGGCATTTCATTTTTATATCCTTCTGTGTCCGGCTGCCTCAATAATAGGGTGAGTATTTTCACTTTTCTTCCACTGTTGATCGTCTTACAGCAGCAATAAATATTAGATTCAGAGTACTCGCAATAACTTCTGGTGTACCGTTCTTCGCTGCACCAACGATTTTATCGCCAATTGTTTCATGGTTGACAGAGTTTTCTGTGATGGTGGTCAGTATGGTAAGTGATTTTGCCGTTAGCCTGACATTTCTGAATAGTGTCATTTTATCTGTTTCGTATTGTATGTAACCATTTTCCATCAGAAATGAGAATGTGCCATCAACAACTTTACGGATCTCATATCGTGATTTTTTTTCCTGGATATGAGATTTATCCATGTAAGTAGGAGATATGTCAGCGTCAAATTTTGCATATGTGATTACCTGTGGTACTGGGAAGTTTTCCCAGAGCAATGCAAAAATTTCATATGCCTGCTGAGTAAATAAATCTATATTTTTTGACATATTAAATTCCTTTTCATTTGTTACTTAATCTTATTTTTGAGAATTGAGAATAATATATACCTCGACTCATTAGTTTATTTTGTGATCATTGTTGGTAATTCTGGCCACCACGGCCACGGCGGCAGAACGCGCCATTGACAGGGCGAATACGTGCGCACTGGCCGCACTGCCTGTCCATCTCATCCGCTGGGTAAAAAATCCTGAACTGTGCCTGGTTGAACTGCTGCCATGGCTGGCATGGCAGCGTAGCGTGGACACCAGGAACACAAACTGAACGGAGCAGGAGAGGCACGATGCCATTAAGCGGGCGCCATTTATCCACCGCCACCGTGGGACGGTCGCTGCCGTGCGTCGTGCCCTGGTTGTCAGCTCCTTCGGAACCGACATTATTCAGTGGTTTGAGCAGCAGCCGCCCAGCGATCCGTACACCTTCAGACTGAATGTGATGCAGAAGGATTTGCCGGTCTCTGCGCTTGATCATCAGGATCTGAAACACGCAGTGACGCGGGCGAAAAACCTGCGGTCATGGTTCACTATTTCAGGGTAACAGATAATGGAACTGAAGAATGTCAGGCTGTATCAGCCGAAAGAGAGAACATACGGCGATGATGCCATCTATTTTCAGAGCGAAGACGGGCAGGATTTCTATGTATCACTGCCGGAATTCACCCTGAAATATGCGCTGTGTATTGAGCCGGACAGCGGGATCATCCGATCCATAGCCGAAGATGCCTCCAGGCTGTACCCTGGCAGGTGCACGGTGGTTGAAACCGACACTCTGCCTGAGAGGTGCGATATCAACGATGGCTGGCAGCACAGGGACGGCATGGTGTCTGCGGTACCGGTGAATTACGCGATGCAGGCAGAAAAAGAGCGATCGCGCAGGCTGAAAGAAGCTGACGACGTCATCCGTGACTGGCGGACGGAGCTTGCCCTCGGAATCATCAGCGACGAAAACCGGGCGTCCCTTATCCTGTGGATGACCTGTATCAGTACCATGAAGGCGCTGGATCTCAGTAATGTCAGCGACGAACCGACGTATAACGCGATAGCCTGGTCAGGCTGTCCTGATATCAGTTGAGTATAACAACTGGCACCGATAGCGGCTTTTTTATGGAGTCAATAATGGCTGAATTACATGGTGTCGAGTCCATCGAACTCACAAACGGCACAATATCGGTCCAGACTGTCGAAACAGCGGTGATTGGCCTTGCGGGGACAGCACCGGATGCGTTGGCGGTAACACATGCGACCGCGCTTGCCGGTAGTGTGCTGCTGAACACGCAACTGCTGTTTACTGCCACTGAGGCCGGACGCGTCGGAAACGGTATTGTCATTGATGCGGTAGCGTCAGACGTACCATCGGAGGTGACAGAGGCTGCGCAGCTTGACGGGGTTATCATCGTCACGCTGACCACAGATGCTGCTGGGGTGGCAACGTCAACGGTACAGGAAGTGGTGGATGCGTGGCGACCATTGAAAATCCGCCGGTGAGTATCACCGCTGTCAGCGGCTCTGCCAGATTCAGTTGTCAGTCCGTTCAGCGTCACCTTATCCGGTGGTGAGGATGAGCCATTCCAGCTTTACACGCCGGTGGTGGTGGTGGTCGCACTGCTTCGTCCTGGTCAGCTCGGGACAGCAGGCACACTTTATCCGGCACTGACCGATATTTTTGACCAGACTGGTGCCCTAGTGGTGGTCGTGAGGGCAGAAGAAGGGGCGAATGTCTCCGCCACGCGGGCAAACGTCATTGCGGCCATCGGTAAGTTGCCTCTGACCAAGAAGTACCGTCAACTACCAGCCGCGTATCCTGATTGCAACAGGATTCAGTGAGGATGACAGGGTCGGTAAAAAACTGGAAAGCGTGGCGGCCACATTCCGGGCTGTGGCTTATCTGGACTCACCACCACTGCCCACACCGCAGGAGGTGTCAGCACGCCGCAACCTCTATGGCGGTCGTGTTGAACTGTTGCGCCCGCGTTGGCGGTGAGTACACGCCGCCTGCGCTGACCATCACCAAAACGTCGGTAAAAACAGGCAGGATGGATATGCCTGTCAGACTGGATGACGCCATGGAAGAGATGACCTGCAGCTTTAAGATTTACGGTTACGATCCGGCGCTGCTTTCCCTGTTTGGTATGCAGGAGGGGAGTACTTCCCCGCGCATTATCGCCCGCCAGGCTTATGCCACCTGTGCTGGACAGAACTGGTGGAAGAGCTTGAAGGCATGATCACCGCGATCACACTGGACGCCCGTCCAGTCACCTCACCGGGTGAGGCGGCACTGGTGGCAGAAATGACGCTCAGCTATTACCGCTCCACCTGGAACAACGAAGAGCTGGCCTGCATTATTCCGGCAGAGTTTGTGCGTCGTATTCATGGCGTAGATCGTCTTGCGGGGATCAGAAACATCATCCGCATCTGACCAGAAAAGAAAAACCCGGAGAATTGGGGTAACTCCGGGTTTTGTTTTATGCAGAATGCGAATAATGCCCCATCAATCTGACACAAATGAAGAGACCATGCCATGAACGAGAAAGAAATTCAGAGTTTTCCCGCTGAAAAGGGTGTCATTCAGCTAGCGGTACCCTATACCACCCTCAGCGGGCAGCATATTGAATCCGTTACCATGCGTGCCCCGACGGTACGCGACCGTCTGATGCGTAACCGCAATCCGGCGCCGGATTATCAGGCTGATATTGAGCTTATGGCTTCGCTGTGCGGAATGACGCTTGATGACCTGATGAACATGGAAGCCTGCGATTACCTGCGCCTGGAGAAACAGTTCAACAATTTTTTGCTGCCGCCGGCGAAGCGGAAGACGACAGTCTGAAACTGGCGCTTCGCCGGGCAGGTGCCTGGTTTGGCTGGCAGCCGTCAGAAGTGATGGCGCTGCCGCTGCGTGATTTTATGGATATGATGCTGGACGAAAATGATGAGCGCATCCGGAGCAGGAGAAGATAATGGCAACGGTTGGTGAAGGGCTGAAGGCTAACATCCTGATTGGCGGAACCATTGATGCCAACTGGCGTAATAGTGTCGGGCAGATAAAAGAAGGGTTGCTGGGGATTACAAAAGAAACCACTGCCCTGAAAAACCGCCAGGCAAAGCTTGCGCAGCAGATGAAGAAAGCAGTTCTGGAAGGCAAAGACATCACGAAGCTGCGCAGCGAATATGAAACGCTGGGCAAAAAAATCGGGGATGCGAAAAAAGACCAGGGCAGGCTCAACAGTCAGCTTAAGAAGGCGGAGACGTTCAGTAAGTGGATGTCCCACGGTAAACCCTCTAACGGATTCTGGTTGTTTCTGGAGTACGGCGCAGCGCAGTCGGCGGGTGGTGAGTTTCTGCCTGATTACACTATTACCCAGGACATGGTATCGGACTGGAGTTACCTGGAGGGAGATCGCGGCAGTGATTCGTCTGGTGGTGATAAAAAAGCAAAGGCACTAACGATGAAAAGTGGAAGGTCTGGCAGTTTACAGATCAAAAGACCCGCGGCAGTGTGAGGGTGCCTTGGCATAACGAAAAAACGGACGAAACAGAGACGCACGAAGTGCTTCATGATGGTCCTGATATGGATAATCCACATGTTCAGCCTGACAGGGACAGCGCAAGGGAAGTGCGGAAACCAAAGCCAAAAAGGTTAAAAAAGCCGGTAAAAAAGTCACTCACGATCCCCTGCACTCAGGCTATGTTGAGACTGACAGCAGAAAACCGGGTCACCACTCAGGGATTTGGTAAAAGCGAAGATCGGCGCTGGCAGATTGAGAATATTAACTGGACACTGAACAGCAGCGGGCTGGTGGCCTCATTCAGTCTGGTGGCGGGAAAGGTGGGAAAGACAGTAATAATGACGAAAAATATAAAGCTGGAATGATGTCAGAGACCAGAAAATGATGTGCAGCGCCGGGTGCCTCCCGGTGAGATGCCCTACAGACAAAGCATCCCGCAGTGGTATATATCATAACAATATATAAACATGTCAGTATTGCCCCGCCGCTCAGGGGGATCCGCTGCACATGGAGAGTATTCCACTTTCCAGTGGGCAGGGAAACCTAACATTGCAGTCATCATCCTTATTTATGCACGTAAAAAGGTCATATTTCTGCGACCTCTTATCATATCGCAGGTAGCCATATTTTATCCTGGCACGGTTACAGGCTTCATTAGTTATGCCATTTTCACCAGACGCAGGAAAATCCCTGCACGTGGCAGGCCTGTCGCTATATATTTCACATCGGGTGGACTGACCCGGCGCGCCAGACAGGGCAACGCATCTGGTTTTGCGTTGTTGGTTCCGGTCATACAGCGTAAAAAAGGTGTAACCTGCTCTGTTAAATCAGCCGGTACCGTCCCTCCGGCATCATCGCCTTCGGCCCAGTAGAAAGATACCCAGAAAAAAGCGCAACAGGCACCGCAAGTGATACATGGATTTTGGATGCTCATGATTTCACCTGTAACACGATGATCAATTTCTCAAACAGAAGAGAGATGCCACCGCCAGTCGTATGCAGGAACTGGCGGTAGCTGGTTGCTAAGTGTTCATGCCCGGCAACCGAAGAACAGTTTAATTGAGATTCTGTTTACAGTCTCTGTTTCGAATGTTCTAGGCTTTTCATTCAGAATAATCTTGTAATAGTATTAGGCGACAATTACCCCGTCCGCCGCATTGACTCGGCATTTTTGTTACCCAACGCGCACTGTTGCCTCACCAAAATTGTTACTTTGGCTGTGTGATAAACAATCAGTCAGAGGTGCACCTATGAGCAATGCATTGTTGCCTATAGATACCCGTCGTCAGCTTCTGCGGGCGCTGAAAACACGCCAGTAAAGCCGAGAAAACCCGGATCCTCGAAGAGTTCATACTGATCAGTGGGTACCATTGTAAATCAGCAATCCGGTTACTGAATGGTGCCGTCACCAGCGATAACCAACGGCGTCGATCAGCCGCGGCTCGTTCAGTTTATGGCGCAGCTGTTCAGCAGGCTCTGATCGTGCTGTGGGAAGCTTCAGATCGGTTGTGCGGTAAGCGTCTCAGGGCGTTACTGCCCCAGCTTATTCCGGCAATAGAGAAACACGGGCATCTCAGTCTGAATCCGGCACTGCGCGAGCAGCTTCAGAAAGTCAGTGCATCGTCCATCGATCGCCTGTTGAAAGAAGCACATACCACCGCCGGTAAAAAGCGTAACCGGACGGTTAACCGCGTCAGTAAAAGTATCCCGGTCAGAATGTTCACCGAGCATGAGCGGCATTCTCCGGGATTTATGGAAATGGATCTTGTGGTGCACTGTGGTCGGCATCTCTCTGGTACCTTTTTGTGGACGCTGTCACTGACCGATATCGCCAGTGGATGGACAGAGTGTGTGGCATTACCGGCGCGTAACGCTGAGTTGATCATCCGGGCTGTTGATAAGGTTCAAAAAAGTCTGCCATTCCCACTTCTCGGCCTTGATGTTGATAACGGGTCCGAATTTATCAACGAAGCCTTGTTTGAATACTGTTCTGCTAGGTGTATCGCACTGACCCGCTCCAGGCCATACCGGAAAAACGATCAGGCCTGGATAGAGCAAAAAAATGGTTCTGTGGTCAGAAAGCTGGCGGGATACGGCCGTCTTGACGGTGAACCGGCGGTAAAAGCAATGAACCAGATGTACATGGCTAATCGGCTATTTATTAACTTTTTTCAGCCATCGTTCAAGCTTCTGGATACGCAACGCATTGGCGGGAAAACGGTTCGCAGGCATGATGCTCCCAAAACGCCTTCTAATCGCCTGATAGAACTGCATACTTCGCATTCTGAGCTCCGGTGCCATTTTGACGATATCATCCACGTACTGGATCCTTTGAAGTTGCTGGAAACCATTCGACTTTATCAACACCAGTTGGCGCGAATAGCTGTCAGAGATCCTGTTGGAGACAAAAACAGCGATTTAACCGCATTTTTGCAGGGCCTCTCCGTAGCCTGGCAGGAAGGCGTAGTGAATCCTTTACATCATCCAGTACCATCAAAACCTCGCCACCGGCGAACCCGTGCAGATCCCTTCGCTGACGTCTGGAACGAAATAGAATGCTGGCTGAAGGATGAACCGCAACTGGGCAGTACCGAATTACTTCTCAAACTTGAAGACGCGCATCCGAGTCAATTTACTGAAGGTCAACGCAGATTGCAGGAATGGCGGGTCAGGGTGGTAAGAGAACTGGTCTACGGAACTCGTGCCGATGGTAACATTTTAGCTGAAGCAAGAAAGTAACATTAACTGGTGAGGCAACACGCCGGTCAAGGTAGTTGACGTCTAATACGGGTCAGGCATTTACACCATAACCCGGGAGATGTCTCAACGCGTTTAATTATTCCTTTGCGAAAGGCGTTTCGTTTTCCGTCACTTTGGTATCACCCTGAATAGCAGCGATTTTCTTCTCAACATCGGTAACTTGTTCGCTATTGTGAAGCAGCGTATAGCTCAGATCAAATTGAGTGCTGGCTCCAGGTTGAAGCTGTTTCACGCGTTTTTGTTCTCGCTCGATGGTCACCGGATAGGCGTAGCTGGTACCAGGCTCAATACCGGTGATGTAGCCCTGCTTCTCGGTATCAGTGTTTTTCCACAGCGTCAGCACCGGCAACTGACGGGTATCAAACTGAATGGATGCCCCTTTATCCCCGGCTCTGTTGACTATCGCAGCCAGCGTCTGATGATTTTCATCCGCCAGAGGCTGCATATTAAAGACCATCTCATCGAAATCTTTAGTTGGGCCAGTGTAGGTTTGCCAGGTTTTTAAACCGGCTTTGGCATAATCATTGAACGGACTGATGTTGGATATCGGTGCCAGGAAACGGGCCCCCTCTTCCAAGATTGGCTTGCCGAAGTTGCTGTGATAGATAATTTTATAGTCATGCGGATAGTCAGCATGGTTGGTTAAGACATCGTGCAGGCTGAAGCTATTGCTGCTAGGCACATAGCGCAACTCGGTCATAGTCTGCAAATCCGCTTTCTTGAAGGTGCTCTCTTTCACCAGCCCGCGAACGTGAATTTCATACGGTGCAGTATCCGCCACTTCAACTTCCACCTGTGAGGCTGGTGTATTACCGGCTTTGCCGTGCAGAGTATATATCTGCCCATCAGCGGTCACCGGATGGCCAGTCCATTCATAGCCGCAGCGCACCATCATCTCATTGAAACCTTCCAGCCAACCTAGTCCGTTGCGGCTTTCCAGATTAATAAAGGCCGGGTTAACGACCTCTTTTACCGGCGAGTCCCAGCCCATTTGTGAACCAAAGCCTTCAATTTTCAGCAGGTTCATGCCACGGGTCGGACTTAGTGTGATAGTCAGGCCGTCTTTGCTGTGGATCACTAAGATTTTACTGCCTTCTTGTTTACCGCCGTGAAGGATTTTTTGCTCTATGCTGAAGTTATGATCTTTAATCTTCAGTTGGTCGCTGGTTATCTGCCAGTTTCCTTTATCCATGCTACCGTCAGCGCTCGTCAGCACCCACGTTTTTGCCACTACTGGCCCGGAAAAAAGCATGGAAATTACTGTCAAAACTAGTGTTTTTTTTCATTTTTTATTTCCTTTGCTGAATCGATTGTGTTTCTGGTGTTGGAAATTTAGTTTTAAGTGGATTAAGAAAATGTGAAGTGTCTCGCTTGATTATAAAATGCACGTTTTTATGTTTATAAAAGAGATTTAAATCTCATTTTTTTAAGTGATTATTTTTGTGTGTTACATAAAGATGTGAATTCAATAACTTTTAGCTTTAACGATTCATCTTTGGTTTGCTACAGAAAGAATAATGGAATAGGCGGTTGCTACCCGGGTTTACCTGGACAGGCTTTGACGGAGCGGGGACAGCAACAATATCCGGACCAGAATGAAATAACATACCTGTTCTCACTTAATGTGAACACGGGGGCTACCATATCTGGTCTGTCTTATGCCGGAATGAGATCCCGGTAGTAAACTGCCGGGATGCTGGTTTCCTGAGACGAAACGGAAAGTTCAGGTAATGTTATAATGCTAACTGCTGGCGAACATAAATATAAGGTGCGATAAATCCGTCACGGTTTGTATCTAGATAATCAGACCACCACTGCATCATTTCCATGCGTTCATCAAGATGCTCAGCTTTATGGATATAGGCGGCACGCACATTATTACGTTCCCGGTGGCTCATCTGTCGTTCAATGGCATCTTTTGACCAGCGACCTGACTCATTCAGGGCGCTACAGGCCATCGCCCTGAATCCGTGGCCGCAAATGTCGGTTTTGGTATCATAGCCAATTACGCGCAGAGCCTTATTTATGGTGTTTTCGCTCATTGGTTTGTCCAGTGAATGTGCGCCGTGGAAGACAAACGGTGAATCGCCGGTCAGTGATTTAATGTGTTTTAACAATGCAACGGCCTGTTGTGAAAGCGGAACCAGATGTTCATCTTTCATTTTTGCGCCGCGCTCTGAGAATTTAACGCCTTTCACTACCTTACGCTGTGCGGGGAGTGTCCAGATTTGTGCTTTCAGATTAAATTCATCCCAGCGGGCAAGCCGCAGCTCACTCGAACGAAGGAATACATGGATATTAAGTTCCAGTGCCAGACGCGTCAGCGTCCTCCCTTTATAGTTATCTATCTTTTCCAGCAGCTCGGGGAGCTGTCTGAGAGGAAGAGCAGGGTGGTGCCGTGTGATGACCTGTGTTACTACGCCATCCAGGTCATAAGCGGGATTATACCTCAGCGTTCCCTGCTGTACTGCATGGCGCATAATTTTGGTCAGGTACTGGCGTACTCGTCCGGCGACATCATGGACGCCTTTTTCATCAATATCACGGATGAGCTGCGCCAGATGGCGGGTTTCAATTCGGGCAATATCCATTGCACCGACCACCGGAAAGACATACCGGTTCAGGCAGGTGAGGATTTTATCCGCATGGCCTTCTGACCAGAGTTTCAGGTTGCTGGTGTGCCATGAGGTGGCGATATATTTAAAGGTTCGTGATTCATCAACACCGCGAACGGAGGGGTTACGGATTTGCGAGGGGCTTATTCCTTCGGCCAGCAACTTACGGGCCGCATCGCGTGCCTCGCGGGCTTTTGCCAGGCTGACCAGAGGATAGGCACCGAGGGCTAAACGGTTTTCCTTACCATCGAGACGGTAGCGAAAATACCACAGACGTGAACCGCTGGTTGATACCAGCAAATACAGGCCCTGAGCATCGGCGAGTTTGTAGGATTTGTCGAGGATTCTGGCAGAACGGATTTTACTGTCGTTTAACATTTTGGGTCTCTCCAGTTTATCGAACTGAACGACCCGAAGTCTGACCCCGAAATTTCCGAATACGAAGGGATAAATCAAAATGTATCCGGAAGAATTTTTACGCTAACTTACTGAATTACTTAGCTACAGGAACCTATAAGGAAGCATAAAAAAAGAAAAGTGGTGCCCGGACTCGGAATCGAACCAAGGACACGGGGATTTTCAATCCCTGAGTCAAAGTTAATAGTTTGTAAACAGGCGTATTTGCATACTGTAAAGAGTGTGCAAAATGAAAATACTTCCCGTTATCTCTCCCAAAGGTGGAGAAGGCAAATCCACGTTTGCTGCTTACCTTGCCGGTTTTCTTGCCGATGCCGGCCTGAACACCCTTCTTGTGGATGCAGACTATTCCCAGCCCACAGCCAGCAGTATCTTCGCGCTGGAGCATGAATCACCTTTCGGTCTCTATGAATTGCTGATGCAGATGGTCAGTGACCATACGCAATGCATTTCGCAGACCGCCATAAAAAATCTCGATGTCATCTACTCTAACGACCCGGACGAACTGTTGCCGACCGCGATGCTCCACGCTGCAGACGGCCGTCTGCGCCTGCGTAACATACTTCAGCATTCTTTCTTTAACCGTTATGACGTCATTATTGTGGATTCGAAAGGCGCAACAGGCGTCATGACCGAGCTTTCCCTCCTTTCCTCTACCGGTAATGTGATGGGCGTTGTTAAACCCATCCTTCCGGATGTCCGTGAATTTATCCGCGGCTCCCTTCATATGCTTACCCGCCTGAAAACCTATGAAAATTACGGTATTCGCCTTCCTGATATTTCCATTCTCGTCAACTGTATCGAAAACACTCTGCTTGACCGTGAAGCAATGGACGGTCTTGCCGCCATCATTAACGAAAAACATTACGACGCCTCTGCGCTGGGCAACCGTGACGTTTATCGTTTACTCGATACCCGTATCGAGGCGCTGGATATTTTTAAACTGGGGCACGTCAAGCAGCAGCCCGTGCATCGTCTGGAATACAAAACACGCCGCAAAGGTCCGGCCGCAGCCGTCACCATGCACGACCTCGCGTCTGAACTGTTCCCCGAGTGGCAGAGCCATTTCAGTGACGTTCTGACCCGGGAGGTGCGTCATGTCTGAGATGATGATGCCCTGCTCTTATGAGGCTGAGCAGGCTGTACTGGGCGGACTGATGCTTGATAACGACCGGTGGGATGAGGTGACACTGCAAATCTCCCCGGAAGATTTGTTTTCCCGGCCGCACCGTATGGTCTTTCGCGTGATGGCCGAGCTGGCCGGAGAAGGGCTACCGCTCGATCTCATCACTATTACGGAACGGCTGGAGAACAGAGGCGACCTTGAACAGTGTGGCGGCTTTGCTTATCTGGCTGAAATGAGTAAAAACACGCCGTCTGCAGCCAATATCCTGGCTTACGCCGGGGTGGTGGCGGAGAAAAGCCGCCTGCGGCAGCTGATGACTGTGGGTAACAGTCTTCTTTCCGATGTGCAGGCCCCGAAAGCCAGCTCGGCGGGCATTCTTGAGTCGGCCGAAGGTAAGTTGTTTAACATTGCCGAACAGGGAGCCATGCAGCTCAACAGTGAGACCGGCGTTAACGAGGCGCTGGATAAACTGCTGACGCAGCTGGAAAGCATGTCCGCCAGTGACGGCCTCACCGGGACACCGACAGGGTTCAGTGAACTGGACGCGATGACCTGTGGTCTCCAGCCCGGCGATCTGGCCCTGCTGGCCGCCCGTCCTTCCATGGGGAAAACGTCGCTGGCCATGGCCGCCTGCACAGCGGCCGTGAGCGCAAAACCTGACGATAACGTCTTTGTGTTCAGTCTTGAAATGCCCTCAGAGCAGCTGATGATGCGCCTGCTGGCGATGGAAGGCCGGGTGGAACTGTCCCGGCTTCGCAGCGGCAACATGGATGATGAAGACTGGGCTCGCGTGTCCGAGGCAACCGGTCGCATTATTGAGTGGAAAAACCGTCTGATCATTGATGATACCAGTTACCAGACCCCGGCCACACTGCGCGCCCGCGCCCGACGCTATGTCCGCAAATACGGCAGACCCTCTCTCATCATGCTGGACTATCTGCAGCTTGTCCGCTCCCCCGAGCAGGAAAACCGCACGCAGGAAATAGCGGAAATTTCCCGCTCGCTTAAGGCGCTCGGTAAAGAGCTGGGCTGTCCGGTACTGGCGCTTTCCCAGCTCAACCGCCTGGTGGAGCAGCGGGCCGATAAACGCCCCAATAATGGTGACCTGCGTGACTCCGGTGCGCTGGAGCAGGATGCGGACCTCATCATGTTTATTTACCGGGATGAGGTTTATAACCCCGGCACCCCTGATGCCGGGGTGGCTGAGATCATTGTCGGCAAGCAGCGGCAGGGGCCAACCGGCACGGTAAAAGTCAAATTTGACGGGCGTTACACCCTCTTTTCGGAGTTTCAGGAAGGCAGCTATGACTTCGGTTACCGCAGCGGGAGGAAACAGGCATGAGCCGTAAAAGTTCTAATGTGGGGGCTGCCATGCTGCAGCCCGGACGCCAGTCGCAGGCGGCCGGCAATATCAGCGTCATGCCGGCGGCTGAAATGCCCATGGTCCTGACGCTCGACCAGTTAAGCCCGAATCCTGATAATCCGCGAACATCACGCAATCCGCGTTATGACGATATCAAGGCTTCCATCCGTTCGCGCGGGCTGGACACCGTGCCCAAAGTCACCCGTGACCCGGATGGTGAGCCCGATATGTACATCTTCAGCGACGGGGGTAATACACGTTATCAGATCCTGTCAGAACTGTGGCAGGAAACCGGAGAAGACCGGTTTTTCCGCGTCCATGTGTTGTTCAAGCCGTGGCCGGGACGGCTGCAGTGTGTTATTGGCCATCTGGCAGAGAATGAAGTGCGCGGGGAGCTGAGTTTTATTGAAAAAGCGCAGGGGATCCACAAAGCCCGCTCTATATATGAAGAGCAGATGGGAAAGACGGTTTCGTTGCGTCAGTTGTCAGAGCTACTGACCCATGAAGGTTTGCCAGTCCATTACTCAACAGTCAGCCGTATGGAAGATGCGCTGAAATATCTTTATCCGTGGATCCCAGACCTGCTTGAGTCCGGGCTTGGCAGGCCACAAATAACGTCACTGCTGGCGCTCCGGCATGATGCGGAACGCGTGTGGGATGAATTTTGCCTGATTTCAGACACAGGCGACAAATCCTTCAGCGACGTTTTTGGCCAGTGTTGTGGCCGTTTCAACTCCCCGGAACTGTGGTCTCTGGAGATGTTTCGCGATGAATTTATTGGTGATTTACTGCAGGCGTTACCCCATCCGGAACTGGACTATGACCGCTGGATGATGGAACTCGATCCTAAAGAACGCAACCGCAGACATCACTTTGGCGAGCCGGAGACGGTTGCCTTTCCCGCCGCAAACAAGCCTGTTAATGCTGATCACGCCCTGCATACCACAGGCTCAGATGAGAGTGAAGGCGTCCCGCTACCTGTCTCCAGTTCACGTCCTGAGGTCTCAGGAGGGGCTGTAACGCCCGTTCCGGGTAATGCGTCTTCTCCTTCTGAAACACCGATTAATGAGCCCCCCCGGCATGAGGTTCAGCCAGATATGTACGGTGCCGCGCCGGTTATTTCAGGTGAGAGCGGGGATGTTAGCGGGCTGGTTACCCTCTCCAATGGGTACGGAGAAGAGAATGGCGGAGAAGAGGACAATGGGGAGGATGGCCTGCTTTCTCTTTTAACACCAGAACCTGAAGTTGTCCTGCAGGATGACGCGCCGGTGAGTAATGACAGCATCTGGCATGTGCCGGCCCATCAGGACGATATCGAACACCTGCAGAATACCGCTTTTCGTCTGGCATGGGAGCTGGGTGAGGTCCTTGGCTGCGAAGATGAAATTCTTCCTCAACGCGACAAGGACACGTCTGCCGGTTACGTCGGGGCAGGTGAGGTGTGTTCTGAAGCCGCCGCATTTCTGCTGGGCCTGACCGGCGAAGCGCCTGTGCTGCATCCGGCGGCAGGGGTGTGTGGTCTGCCGGAGCTTTTCACCGGTGGCCCGGGTGAGGGGGAAGCACCTGTCCTGACAGATGAAGATGCTCTGAAACTGCTCCGCCTGATGCGCGTTATGCGCCGTCTCCGGGAGCTGCAACGCGGTCTGACGTACGGGGAGGATAATAGTGATGAGTAACTCACAGCGACAGTTGCGACTGCTGAATCTTGTCAGGAAACTGCTGAAGCTGGGCCGCAGCAACAGTAATGCCCATGAGGCAGGACTGGCTCTGCAGCGTGCCCAGAAGCTGATGGCCAGATACGGTATCAGCGAGCTTGACGCCGGCCTTACATCCGTGCGCGAAGCGTCTTCCCGCACGGCCCCTTCGGATGCTGAAAAAGTTCCGGAATGGATGGTGACCCTTGTCCGGGGCGTCTGTCATGCCTTTGGCTGCCAGGCTTATTACTCATGGCGTCAGACCTCTGCCGGGTATCGCCGTTCGGTAACCTTTTACGGATTCAGTGAAAAACCTGAGATAGCAGCCTATGCCTTTGATGTGCTGACGCGCCAGCTGAAAGATGCCACAAATTCTTATCTCAAAACCCAGAGTAAGCGGCTGAAACTGGCCACACGCCGGGCGAGAGCGGAGCAGTTCCGTGACGGCTGGGTATGTGGGGTGCGTGAGGTGATATCGGCAACTGACATCAGCAGCGAGGAGCAGCAGGTGATGAGCCACTGGCTGGAAAGCCGCAGTATGAAAACAGTCACAACCCGTGAACTGAAAGCCTGCCGCGGGGCGGATACAGCACGTTATCAGGGGTATGAAGCCGGACAAAATGCCCGTCTTCATCAGGGTGTCAGCGGCCGGGGTCCGGCAGCCATTGGTTACCGTCAGGATTAAGGGGGAATGATGAACAGTTTATCTCAGGCTGCAAACGGATTATTGATGCAGCTGGTTATGGATCTCAGAAGTGGCTATCTGCGCCGCTGCGAATCGCTGGGACTGAACCGCGAGGAAATGCAGATGCTGCAGGGGCTCTCGCTCGAAGAGCTTCACTACCTTTCCGGCAGTGAGGTGTCGATCATCAGTGTAGGCATCAATCACGGCAATCTGGTGCGCATGCTGCAGCAGGCCCGGACTGAACAGAAACGACTCCAGCGTATCGATCGGGCGCTGGCGCTGGGCGGCTCCATTGAACTGATGGCTAATTACTTCGGGCTCTCCAGTACGGACGTGGCGGCCCGCCGTCGTATTGCCGGTATCGATGTCCGGCCGGGGCGCGGTAACGCACTGGGTGATGAGGAAAACGCCGCCCTGTGGCGTCAGTGGCAAAAGTCCGGCGTTGAAGATGCGGAAAGTGCTGACGGGCTGGACGTGATGATGCTGGCTGCAGAACAGATGAACGTCTCGCTGACGTCGGTCTGGCATGCGGTCCGTGGCTGGCACAAGACCCGGCAGCCTTCTCCGGCACGAACGCCGGTAAGGAAGACGGCATGAAATACAGGATGGTTGCGCCGGGCCTGCGGGCTCCCCATGGTACGCCGCCGCAATGCTGTCAGAAGGCGTTACGTCAGGTTCGCCGTTTCCGGCAGGGGGCGCGTAATTACACCCGGCTCGATGAGAAAGGCTGCGGTTACTACAAAATCGATCTCGGCCCGTTCTGGCGTCTGCTGAGTCGCAACGAAGGCCGGACATGGCTTCTTCTCAGCCACGAACGCTATAACAGCGCCATACGGAAATAGCAGCATGACAGCCTGTTTACCCTGCACCCGTACGCGGGTGCAGTACTAAGCATACTGACAGTTCAGAACGGCCGTGATGGCGGCCGAAAAGGAAAAATAATGAGTCTGCCTGCAGAAAGCCTGATTGCTTATACGCTGGATAAAATGAATGCCCGCCTTGCGGCCAGTCCCCGGCGGGATGATGGCAGGATACGTAACGGCCTGCTGTTTACCGGAAATGTGCATGATTCCATTCCCCGCCGGCTGTTGCTCGACACGCGGTTGTCACCACTGGACAAGATGGGCTGGATGATGATCCGGCTGTATGCACAAAATAATGAGGGGGCGGTTTTCCCCAGCTATGACGAACTGCAGCTGCAGCTTGCCTCACCCGGAAAGGGGAAAGCCTCAAGGGAAACGGTAAGCCGCGTCCTGCTTATGCTGCGAATAACCGGCTGGCTCAGCCTCTGTAAACGCGTGCGGGATGATAAAGGGCGGGTGCGGGGGAATATCTATGCTCAGCACGATGAGCCCCTGACGTTCAGCGATGCGGAAATGCTCGACCCCCGCTTCCTTGATACGGTAGCGGATGCCTGCCTGAGTAAAAACCGGACTATCAGCCAGACCGCCCGCGAAGTGCTCGACGATATAAAAAACGACCCCACCATGCGCCATTATCGCAGCCATCTTGCGCTGATCGAATCGCGTCTGGACCGCCCACAGACGCCCAGCCAGATGGCGAAACATCATCACCGAATACCCTGTCCCGCACCGGGTTCGGAAACCGAACTCAGTCATAAACGGCCAGGAATCGTCGCTAAAAAACAGGGTTCGGATACCGAACTCAGCCCAGAAAGATACAACAATTCACTGAGTTCGGAATCCGTACTGCCAGTAAAAACAGGCAGTTATGGCCGGGTTCGGAAACCGAACCATTACGTACGTAGTATCACACACAGTGTGAATAAAAATACGTACGTACCGGGTAAACCTGTGCTTCCCGACAGTCTGCATGAACTTGTTCCGGCAGAAGATATTGCCATGCTGACCGCACAGCTGCAGGCGTTGCCTGAGGAGCAGGCACAACTTGTGCTGCTCAGCCTGCAAAAGGTGATGGCACGCCAGCAGCTCAGCAACCCGGTAGGCTGGTTGCTGGCCGTGATGAAGAAGGCGCGTGAGGGCAGGTTATACGCGCCCCGTCAGGGTGGCGATATATCTGACAGTGTCGGGCAAAAAACAGTTCAGCGTCCCGAACAGCAACAATGGAAACCCGAACCACGCGCCTCTGCCCGCCCGGTATCGGAGGAAAATATCAGGGATCTGGTGAAGAAAATTCGGGAAAAAATCATAAATTCATGAGATTGCAGATTTTTACAGGCAGCGGCGCATGAAGTCTTGCACTTTTGTCAGCAAAAATGCTGGCTAAAAAGTGAGCGCTGTTGCCAGTGGCAACACTGACTAAAAAGTAAGCACTGTTGCCAGTGGCAACACTGGCTAAAAAGCGAGCACTGTTGCCAGTGGCAACAGTGGTTAAAAGCCAGGCAATATTTCTTCGCCATAAAAGAGATGAAGGTCCTGCAAATTTGTAATGGTGACGATCTGGTTTTAAGTTGTTCATATACCCCTCTCGCCCGGACTATCTCAAGCGTGTCAAAACTCATTACCCACTAAAGAGAGGCGTTAGACATGTCTGATGGTAAAACAAAGGGCGGAACAACCGCTTCACGAGCGGGGGCCCTACAGTCCTCTGTTAATATCCTGCTCCATACACATTATGCAATCCGGCTTTGGGAGGGCAGGAAACGTGATGCTCCGGACGAGACAGGGGTGAAAAAAAAGAGGCCTGAAATAATCAGCATGCCGCAAGCCATTGCGCGAGCTGGTAATGCTTCCCGAGACTCAGCGGCAGATAATCCCTATGCCGATATGGCTCTGGTACGGCTCGAAGAAGCCCTGCAACGAGCAACACTTAAAATTAATGAAAACGTCAGTTCACTGGATGCCATATTGTCAGCCGTACCCAAAGGGGTAACGCTCTCGGAAGTTGAATCAGCCGATCCGTTAAATGTCAGCGTTTTCAGCCGTTCACCGTTAGGATACCGGTGCGTATGGCTTCTGGTTGGATATGATCAGTTAGCAATGAAAGCTTTCCAGGCTTTTCATTACGGACTGATTTCGCGTTCGCAACGTGACACTATCCTGGACAATGGTGGCCATGCTGTTCGTCAGGTCTATGGCGTGATTCAGCCTTACCGAACACTTGCAGTGACTCGCCGTGATATTGCAGAAAAAACCACGCAAGGGCTTGTTGCCATTGAGCGAAATGGCGAACCTGATCCGAATGTGTTAAGCGGTAAAAAACGCTCTTCGTTCTCACCTCCGCTTAAAAACAACATAGCAGAGGAGGAATAATATGATTCGCCCTGTGTTCCTCCTCACCTCCTTCTTTTTACTGAGCGGATGCGCAACAACGGACTGGGCTGCGATTAATAAACAGGTCAGTGACACAGCCGCAAACCTGACAAAAACGTTGGGCGGCAACAGCAGCGGAGAAAGTGGCGGGATGCCGCTGATGAGTCCGGCGGGGCAACAGGCCATGAAGTCCGTCGATAAAACGTTCTCCGTGCCGGTCGATGTGGATACCGCGGCGGCCCGCCTGAAGCGCCATTACAAATTTATCTCCACGCAGGAGCTTGAGGCACTGCGGCAGGCCGCAAATGACGGGGACTGGAAAGCGGCGGCTGAAGATGATGCGCATCCCGTCTGGGACGCCATGCCGGGCAGCTACTACAAAATGGGCTCCGACTGGAACGAACGTGATCACCTGGATATCGAAATCGAGAAAAACGGGTCCGGCAGCAGGCTCTATGTTGTCTATCGCTCATCATCATCACAGCGTCTGGCCGGGTCCGGCGTCACGAAGCTGATGAATGATGTCCGCGCTGTTGCGGCGGGTGAAAAACGCTGATGCGGGAGGCAACACATGCAACTCTTTCTGTGTGAAAAACCATCACAGGCAAAGGATATTGCCCGCGTGCTGGGTATCAGCAAGCGTGAGCAGGGATTTATCAGCGGCGGTAACATCGTTGTGACCTGGGCGGTCGGCCATTTACTCGAAACTGCCAGCCCTGAAGCCTATGGTGAGCAGTATGGCAGGCCATGGCGTGCCGATGTCCTGCCTGTGCTGCCTGAGACCTGGGAAATGGTCGTCAAGGAGCAGACAAAATCGCAGTTCACTGTTATCAGTAAGCTGCTCAAAAAGGCCTCTGAGGTGGTCATCGCCACCGATGCCGACCGCGAGGGCGAGGTGATCGCGCGTGAGCTGCTGGAATACTGCCGCTACAGTGGCGCGGTACGCCGGCTCTGGTTGTCAGCCCTGGATGAGGCCAGTGTGAAGGAAGCACTGGGCAATATTCTTCCCGGAGAAAAAACAGCCCTGCTGTACGATGCCGGCAAGGGCCGGAGCCAGGCTGACTGGCTCATCGGTATGAACCTGACCCGCCTTTATACTCTCAAAGCCCGTGACTCAGGGGTGTCAGAAGTGCTGTCCGTCGGGCGGGTACAGACGCCGACGCTTGCCATGGTGGTTAACCGGGATAATGAAATCACGTCCTTCGTGCCAAAGCCCTGGTGGCAGGTACATGCGCTTATTGAAAAAGAGGGCGTCCGGTTCCGGGCTGGCTGGGTGCCCGTTGAGCAGTACTGTGACGAGGAAAAGCGTTGCATCAATCCTCAGGCAGCCCGGGCGGTGGGACAGCTTTGTCAGCAGCAGGGCAGGGCTACGGTACTGGAGGTGACCCAGAAGCGGGAGAAAACGGCTGCGCCGCTCTGTTTTGACCTGGGCACCCTTCAGCAGGTCTGTTCCCGAAAATTCGGCATGGGCGCAAATGATGTGCTCGCCATTGCTCAGGCACTTTACGAAACCCATAAAGCGACCACCTACCCCCGGACAGACTGCGGTTTCCTTCCAACTTCGATGCAGCAGGAAATACCCGACGTTCTGGCGGCAGTGGCAAAATCCGATCCCGCTGTGGCCCCGGTACTGAATCAGCTGGACAGGCAGTTTGTCTCGCGTGTCTGGAATGACAAGAAAATCACCGCGCACCATGCCATCATTCCCACCCGACAGGCATTTGATTTGTCGCGCCTCAGCGCCGATGAGCTGAAGGTCTACCATCTGATTCGCCAGCATTATTTCGCCCAGTTCCTTCCGCTGCAGGAATCTGACGTGACGGAGGCGTCTTTCAATATCGGTGGCCAGCTGTTCCGTACACGCGGGAAAGTCGGTGTGGTGACGGGCTGGAAGTCATTGTTTCAGGCTGAAAAAGATGACGATGAAGAGGACGTCGACGGTGACAGTATGGCGCTGCCGGCGCTGGCAAAAGGGGATGTTTGCGCTGTCACCGGTTCTGAGGTTAAGGATATGAAAACCAGTCCGCCCAAACCGTTCACGGAGGGGACGCTGATTGCTGCCATGAAGAACGCGGCCAGTTTCGTCAGTGACCCGAAGCTGAAGAAAGTGCTGCGTGATAACGCCGGTCTGGGCACAGAGGCGACGCGTGCGGCTGTGCTTGAAACCCTCTTCAAACGACACTATCTGGAGAAAAAAGGGAAGCACATCCACTCAACGCAGATGGCCCGGGAGCTGATTGCGGCCCTGCCGGAAACGCTGACGAGCCCGGGCATGACCGCATTATGGGAGCAGGCACTGGATGATATTTCGCAGGGGAAAATGTCGCTTGCGGTCTTTATGCAAAAGCAGCTGCAGTGGACCCGTCACCTTGTCGAAAAAGGCCGCCAGGACAGTGTGAAAATCACCGCTCCCGTCACGCCTCCCTGCCCGTTATGTAAAGGCCCCACACGTAAACGTAAAGGTAAAAATGGTGATTTCTGGGGGTGCATACGCTATCCGGACTGTGAGGGAATTATCAGTACAGGTAAGAAGAAAGCAGCGAAGCGTAAAAAAACATCGGTTAAGGCTAAAACAGAATAATCCGCGCAGTATTGAACTATTTCACTGTACAACCCCGGGGCGGGTTCTGCTATTGTTGCCAGGCTTTGATGCATAGGTGCCCCGCTGGCCACGGTGCTGTAAGGTAAACTTTAACGGGATTTACCCGCAGCAGGCCTGGCAGGAAGTTATTGCACACTAACTGACCTGTAAGACGCATGCACTCCGTGAAAACCGCGTCGGGATTATTCCCCGGAGACAGATGAGACGACCGCAGGTTAAGGCACTGACCCCAGGGCACCGGAAACGGTGCCCTTTTATTTTTACGGATCACGTTTTCCATTTTGACCGTTGACATTCCGGGAGGACGGTTTAATTATAAAAGTGCTAAACCGTCGTTCATACGACCACCAATGATTCAGTAGCCTGTGAGAATCGCCTTCGGGTGGCTACAGCGAAAGCTCCTGTAACCTGAAAGGGAGCAAACTTTGGTACATCTGCGCACCTTTGAAAGCAGATATCGCCTGTACAAGCGCATTACGACGCGGCGATGAAGGTTCCTTCAACATACCAGACTCTCAGGATTCAACCGATCCTGACCCCCGACGGGAAACCACTCCCGTCAGGGCAGATGGTTTCTCCGTCGTACCTATTTTTACCTCCATGGAGAAAACATCATGTCTGCAAACAACACTTCTGCATCTGCAAAATCTGAGTACTTCAACCTGACTATCAAAGGCATCGGGTATCTCAGCAACATTCGCCAGGTTAACCATCAGAATGGCTCGTTCCTCAGCTGCGTAATCAATGCACTGAGTGGTCCGACTGATAATCCGGCCTACGTCCGTTTTGACATTTCTGTCGCAGGTAAAGAGGCAACCAGCCTTATCGCCCGCTGCCAGAAAGCCGTCGATGAAGACAAGAAAGTCCTGTTGGGCTTTAACCTGAGTAACCCGTCCACGGACATATTTACGCTGAACAAAGGCGACCATGCCGGCGAACAGCGCGTCAGTCTGAAAGCCCGCCTGATAAAGGTGGACTGGATAAAAATAGGCCAGGAAATGGTTTACAAGACTGAAAAATCTGACTCCGTGCCGCCGCAGAATGGCTCTGCCGCACAACAAAACTACGCAGAAAACTCATTCTGATGCGCACCTGACACACCCCGTTCGCGGGGTGTTTCTTTTATTCCCTACAGGAGAAATGATTATGTCCTCACGCGGCGTTAACAAGGTTATCCTTGTCGGAAATCTCGGCCAGGATCCTGAAGTGCGTTATATTCCCAACGGCAGTGCAGTTGCCACCCTTTCTCTGGCCACGTCTGAGAGCTGGCGCGATAAGCAGTCCGGAGAACAGAAAGAAGTGACCGAATGGCACCGGGTGGTTATTTTCGGCAAGCTGGCAGAAATTGCGGGTGAATATCTGCGTAAAGGCTCCCAGGTTTATATCGAGGGCCAGCTGCGCACACGCAAATGGACCGATCAGGCCGGCCAGGATAAATACACCACAGAGGTGGTGGTCAATATTGGTGGCACCATGCAGATGCTTGGCGGCCGGCAGTCCGGCAGCGGTCAGAATACGTCTTCCCGGAATGACTGGGGCCAGCCTCATCAACCTTCCGGACCGACTCACAGTGGCCAGGCTTCCGGCAGCAGTGCCGGTGCGCCACCGATGGACTTCGATGACGATATACCGTTCATTGGATTCGGGTATGGAGTACCAAAATCGGCAATCCATGCACTCTGAACAGCCTTTATGGCAGTTGCTCTGAACTTACACATAATCCGGTCAGCATTTAAGGATAACTGACATGCCTGTTATACTGAGGATCAACGGTTTCCGGTTCTTTTTTTATTCTAATGAAGGTAACCCGCTCGAACCTGCACACATTCACGTAATGAAAGCAGGTAGTGAAGCCAAATTCTGATTAACGCCATCAGTGGCACTGGCCAGTAACGATGGGTTTAATTCACGGGTATTGAAAGAACTGACGGGGATCGTTGAAGATAACCAAGCATTGTTTCTGGAGGCCTGGAATGACTATTTCAGCTAAACGGGTCAGCTTCGATGAGGCCACGATGTGGGTTGAACTCAACGACGCCCGTACCATCGGTGTGCCGCTGGCATGGTTTCCACGCCTGTTGCATGCTTCAACTGAACAGCTTAACAGCTATGAACTGAGTCCCCGTGGTATTCACTGGGACGCGCTGGACGAAGACATTTCTGTTGCGGGTTTGCTTGAAGGCCGCGGCGATGTGACCCATCGTCCCCATAAAGTAGCCTGACAGCGCGCTATTAGTTAAAAACGCTGGCTTTTGCCGGCGTTTTTTTTCATCAACGGAAAATCAGTTGTTAATTGAGTGAAACCGGACCGATTCCGCACAGTGAGGGCTGTTTTATCACTGTACAGGAAAATTCCGGATGAAACGTAACACCTCTCACAACGTATTTTCACCAGGCAGGCTTGCCACTGTTCTTCCCCTGCTGCTCCTTGCGGGCTGTGTTTCCCAGCCGCAAAAGTTGCAACAGCGTGCGCCTGCCGACCCGACACCCGGCACCACCGTCACCCGCAACGTTCAGCCGGTCTCTCCGGACGAGTATGCGCGGACGCCGGAAGTGGTGCGCTACGATCGTTATCTGCTGGTCAGCACCGATCCGCAGGCGGCCCAGCGTGACCCTCTCTCGCAGATTATTGATATCCGTATCCCGTCATCCCTGCATCCTACCGTGGCGGATGCGCTGCGTTACGCCCTGCGCCAGTCCGGTTATTCCCTGTGCGCGACAGGCTCCGCCAACGGCGTGCTTTACCGCCAGGCATTGCCGGCGGTTCAGTACCAGCTGGGCCCGATGCGCCTGCGTACTGCCCTGCAGGTCCTGGCCGGTCCGGCCTGGCAGCTTGAGGTGGATGATGTACAGCGTGTGGTCTGCCACAGCCTGCGCGACGGCTACCAGCTGCCGGTCTCCCAGCTTCCGCCGCCGGTCAGCACCTGGTCCACGCCTGCGCCGTCAGCCGTGTCACAACCGGCCATCAGCGCCCCTCAGTCCGTCCCCGTTAAACCTGTCAGCGGAGGGTTTCTGAGAAAATGAGCGAACAGCAACCATTCCATACTGACCCCGCTCCGGCCCGTAAAAGATTCAGCTGGCGTCCCCGCCGCCGCCTCATCTGGGGCGCTGCCGGCGGCGTGGCGCTGGCCGGCATTCTGGCGCTGGGCTACACCGCCTTCAGTCTGGGCATATCGAACCTTGATGAGCGTCTTGCACGCCTTGAATCTCAGGGCAGTACAGCGGCCAATGTTGAGACAGTCGCGGCCCTGCAGTCAGATGTGGCCACGCTCAGAGCCGGTCTGCAGGACACCCGGAAAAAACTTGGTGAGATGCAGCAGGAGCTGAGCGCTGCTGCGAAACAGGCCGGCAGCGACGACGCCGTGCGTCAGTCATTGCGAGCTCTTCAGGACGCCCAGCAGGGGCTGGAAACCCGCCTGAGTGCGCTGACTGAGCAGCTGACAGCGCTGAAATCACAGCCGGCACCCGCACCCGCCGCACCTGTCGCCGCACCGGTCAAAAAAAACGCGCCTGCTGCAAAAAAGCCCCGTCCCGCTGACACACGTCGTGCTGCTCCGTCCCTTCGCGTGGCCCGCAATGCGCCTTTTGTGCTGACGGGCGTGGAGAAGCGGGGGGCAGAGTCCTGGGCTGCCATCGCGCCCCGGGGCTACAGCAGCCTGTCGCAGGTGGCCCTGGTCGGAGAGGGCGAAACCGTTGCCGGCTGGACGCTGGTCAGTGCCGGTTATGGTGAGGCGACGTTTCGGGTTAACGGCCGCCTGACCGTGCTCAGAGCAGAATAACGGAGCGAATGATGAAACTGAAACATACCTTTTTAGCCGCCATGCTGCTGAGTCCCCTGACCCTGGCCGCGACCACATCAGGACAGACGGATGTCAGCCGACAGGAATCAACACAACGGGCGGACTCCGCACAGCAAAACCTGCAGCAGCAGGCCGGTCAGTGGGGACTCAGTGCCGACGATTATCAGCGTTATCAGCAGTTGATGAAGGGACCCCGGGGTACCCAGTCGCCGGGTCTCGATCCGCTTTCCACCCTCGGTATCGAGGCGCAGACGCCGGCAGAGCGCCGTAAGTTTGCTGAAAAGTGGGTGAAGGAAGAGTTTGCCCGCACCCAGAAAGAGCTTGATTTCCAGCGTGAGGTGAACGCGGCCTGGCAGCGCCTGTATCCGGGCACACTGCCGGTCAATATGGGGAACGCCTCCGGCGTGGCGCACGACAGTGGCGGCCGGCTGGCGCTGTTCGTCAGGTCAAAAGACTGCGCAACCTGCGACGCGAAACTGTCTGCCGTGCTGGCTGACAACCGGCCGGTGGACATCTATCTGGTCGACAGCCAGGGCAATGATGATGCGCTTCGCAGCTGGGCGCGGGACCATCACATTCCCGTGGAAAAGGTCCGCAAGCGCCAGATCACGCTTAACCACGACGGCGGCCGGTGGATGCGCTTTGGTAACGGCCTGATGCCGGTTTTACTGCAGCAGGCGGGAGACGGTAAATGGGCAATCGCAGCATTCTGACCGGCGCGCTGGCGCTGGGCTTACTGATGGCGGCCGTCCCTGACGGCCATGCTGACCAGACGGTGCCGGAGGGTTACGTCCGCGTGGCCATGGCGCACGGCGTGCCCCCGGAAGCGCTTTACTCGGTCTCACTGAGCGAGTCTTCGCGCAAACTTCCCCGCGGCGTGCGGCCATGGCCCTGGACCATCAATGTGGCAGGCAAAGGGTATCGCTATGAGACGCGCCTGCAGGCCTGGCAGGCGCTGCAGGTCTTTATGAAGCGTCACCCGCTTAAGCGCATCGATGTCGGTATTGCCCAGGTCAATCTGGGCTGGAACGGTCATCATTTTGCCTCGACGTGGGATGCGTTTGACCCTTACACCAACCTGAACGCCGCCGCCACCATTCTGCGTGAGTGCTGGGCGCGTAAGCCAGGCAGCTGGCTGGATGCGGCCGGCTGCTACCACCATCCCGCAGGTGGTCAGCCTGCTGCACGTTACCGCGCCATTGTGAGAGGGCATCTGGCAAAAATCAGCCCTGCACCCCGCATTTCTGCGCCGGCAGCTGAAGCGCCCCGTTCGGTTGCTGCGCTCACCCCCGATCCAGGCTTCGTCTGGACTGAACCCGGGAGATAACCCTGATGAAAACGCTGTCCTTACTGCTGTTTACCCTCCTTCCCCTGACCGGCCATGCTGAACTGAACGTGATTGCTGATCTGGGCGGTGAAGATGCTGCGCCGTATTTTGAGGCCGTTAATAAACAGCCCGGTATGCCCGGCGTCAGTGACGTACAGCCTTCACGCCAGCCGGGCCACGGTGTTCCGCTGGCTGACGGGATGGCGGGTATGTTACCCGTTAACACACCTGAACTGAGCCCGGGGAATACAGCAGACCGGCCGCTGCAGTTGCCCGGTATTGGGGCGTTGTTTCTGATTGGGGATGATGCTCTGTCCCGTGAATGGCTGAAGGCCAATGCCGGCGCGCTGGCTGAACAGCATGCGGCCGGGATGATAGTCAACGTCACAGACATGGATACCGTGCGCGAGCTGCGCGAACTGGCACCCGGTGTCAGCCTGGCCCCGGCTTCCGGGAGCGAGCTGGCCCGTCGCCTGCAGATTGAGCATTATCCGGTACTCATCACCGATACCGGCCTGACGCAACAGGTTAAGCCGTAATGAGCGCGCCAGATATCAACGGTCTGCTGATGGCACACCCTTATGGGGCGGTCATACTGATCGTCCTTTTCCTGTTGGTGATGGCCTTTCTGAACCTGCGCTGGCGTGAGAAAGCCAGCACCCGCCGTCACCGGCGATACCGGGCAACGGCGGGGCGGGTACTGAATAAGCTTAACAGCCTGCCGGGAGACGGGCAGCGTCTGACCTATCTGCGCAAAATCAGCCCCTATGTCTTTGAAGAGCTGTTGCTGTCTGCCTTTGAACGTCAGGGACTGACCGTAGTGCGCAATGCCTCCTATAGCGGTGACGGCGGCCTTGATGGCCAGGTCATCATCGACGGCGAGCACTGGCTTATCCAGGCCAAACGGTACAGTCGTGCTGTTTCCCCCGCACATGTTGAGGACTTCGACCGGCTTCTCCTGCAGTCCGGCCGCCGGGGGCTGTTTATCCACACGGGCCGTACCGGAAAAATGAGCCGCACCATTCGCACGGCGTCACCGCGTCTGCGCATCATTAGCGGGCAACGCCTGCTGGCCATTCTCGCCGGTCAGGACGTCCGGCAGTATCTCTGAGGAATCTTTTATGCACATCATCCTGAACAGCCTGCGCTACGCTTTGTGGCTTGTGTTCTGTTTATTCCGTCATGCCGTTTTCGTGCCTGCCGCTTTCGGCGGTGTCTACCTGCTCGCCTGGCTTGTTTTCGGCCATCCGGTCAGTGACCTGAACGACCAGTTGCAGAAGGAGGCAACGGCATGGCGCACCGCGCCGCCCGGACATTACATGTGGGAGGAATGCCCGGTGCCTGATAATGCGGCTCCGCCTGAGGCAAAGCCGGCAGCCTGTACCGTCACTGCCGTCTCCACAGAAACCGCGGCGAACAATTACCTGCTGTCATTGCGGGCCGTATGGATCATTTTTTTCATCCTGTCGAATGTTCTGTATGTGCTCTGGCGCTTACTGGCGGATGCCCTGCGTTACCACTCCCTTTCCTGCAGGGAAGCCGGTGCCGGGAGGGGAACGTATATCCGTATGGCCGACGGTAAAATTATAAAGGAGGCAGACGATGAGTAACCGTTACGTCATTGAGGCCCTGCTGCGTCCGGCCGTTGAGCTGAATACCGCCGTGGTATCGGGCATGGCGGCGTATGTCTGTGTGCAGGCACCCTGGGCTGTCGCCCTGGCTCCGTCTGTCAGCTATGTCACCGCAGCCGGGTTTGCGGCGCTGGCCGTCACCCGCACGCATCAGGGGATGAAGATTATTCGTTACCGCCGGAATCTCCGCCGCCTGCCGCGCTATGTCATGAGCACTAAGCAGATCCCCGTCAGTCATCATCGCCTGTTTCTCGGCCGGGGGTTCCGCTGGACCCAGAAACACACCCAGCGCCTGCAGGATACGCTGCGCCCTGAAGTGGCCCGTTACCTGCAGCCAAACCGCTTTTACCTGGGGGCGCGTCAGCTCGAAATGATGACAGAGCACCGTCTGCCCTGGCTGGGCAAGCTGCTGAGTGCTGATACGCCGCTGAACCCGGTGCGGCCGTTACCGCCGGTGGGCGGAAACCCGGCGCTGCACGGCATCGAGCCCGACGAAAAAGACGTCACCCTGGCTCTGGGGGAGCGCGTTGGCCATACGGTGGTGTACGGCACCACGCGCGTCGGGAAGACCCGGCTGGCAGAGCTGCTGGTCACCCAGGATATCCGGCGGGGTGAAGTCACCATCGTGTTTGATCCGAAAGGCGACGCAGACCTGATGAAACGCGTCTGGGCAGAGGCCCACCGGGCCGGACGCGGGGACGAGCTGTATATTTTTCATCTTGGCTGGCCTGAAATTTCAGCCCGTTATAATGCCGTCGGGCGTTTTGGTCGCGTGTCAGAGGTGGCGTCCCGCGTGGCCGGTCAGCTGTCGGGTGAGGGGAACAGCGCGGCATTCCGCGAATTTGCCTGGCGGTTCGTCAACATCATCGCCCGTGCGCTGGTCGCCCTGGGGGAACGCCCTGACTACACGCTGATTATGCGCTACGTGAACAATATCGCCGATCTCTATATCCGCTATGCGGAAAAAATCATCCAGGCGCAGCTGCCGGCTCTGCAGACGCAGATTGAGAATAATCAGCAGGTGCTGGGAGAGGACGACGTGCCCCGTAACATGCAGGGGCAGCCGGATGCCTTACGTATCTGGGCCATTGAGGTTGCCCTGAGTTCAGAAGAGGGTAAAAAACTCTATGATCCCATCCTTGACGGGCTGCGTTCAGCGGTACGTTATGACCGTACTTACTTTGACAAAATCGTGGCATCGCTGCTGCCGCTGCTGGAAAAACTGACCACCGGCAAGACCGCCGAGCTGCTGTCGCCGGATTATCAGGATATTGACGACACGCGGCCGATTTTTGACTGGGAACAGATCATCCGTAAAAAAGCCGTGGTGTATGTGGGGCTCGATGCGCTCAGTGACAGTGAAGTGGCGAGCGCGGTCGGTAACTCCATGTTCGCCGATCTGGTGAGTGTGGCCGGGCACATTTATAAACACGGTATCAATGCGGGCCTGCCGGGCGGGAAAGAAGGGAAGTCCCTGATTAACCTGCACTGCGATGAGTTTAACGAGCTGATGGGGGATGAGTTTATTCCTCTTATCAACAAAGGGGGCGGTGCCGGCATGCAGGTAACGGCCTATACCCAGACGTCTTCTGATATTGAGGCACGCATCGGGAATGCGGCCAAGACGGCCCAGGTACAGGGTAACTTTAACAACCTGATTATGCTGCGCGTCAGGGAGAACCGCACCGCCGAGCTGCTGACCACGCAGCTGCCGCAGGTGGAGATTTACACCAAAACGCTGGTCTCCGGGCACCAGGACACGGCAGATGTCAATGCAGACCAGGACTTCACCTCAAGCACCCAGGACCGCGTCGGGACGGTAAAAGTCCCGCTACTGGAGCCGGCCGATATCGTGACGCTGCCAAAAGGGCAGGCGTTTGCCCTGCTGGAAGGCGGGCAACTGTGGAAAATCCGCATGCCGCTGCCTGCCGGGGATGCTGATGATGTGCTGATGCCGGAAAGTATTGAGAAAATAGCGGAGGAGATGCGGCGCAGCTATCACAGCGGCGAATCCTGGTGGCGGGACGGTCCGGCCCTGAACGTGCCGGTCACAGGAGGGGCGAATGGCTGAGGTAAAACGTCCCCCACAGCAGCAGACGCTGCCGGAACGCAAGCACGGCATTCTGTATAATCTGCTCTGGGGCTGGCCATGGGCCCTGGTGGGCGTGGTGCTGTCCTCGCTGCTGCTGAGCCTGCTGATTGAATATATCGGCATCGCCTTCTTCTGGCCGGAAGCCGGGGCGGCGCACAGTGAAGCGGTCATGAACACCGAGCTGGGGTGGCTGTCCACAGAGTTCACCCGCAGCCTGCTGCTGTCTGAGCCATCGGTGACGGTTGTGCGCTGGGTGAACATCGCCTATCAGTGGGCCTTTGTGGACAGTGGCTTCCTGGACTGGGTCCGGCAGCAGTATGCACACCAGATGCACAGTGACAATGCCGTCACCCGGGAAATCAACAGCTGGAGCGGCTGGCTTGCCGGCTACCTGCGTGAATACCTGCTGGCCACGGTATGGATCAGCATTATCACCCTGGTACGCGTCACCATCCTGGTGCTGTCCGTGCCGCTGTTTGTGCTGGTCGTGGTGGTGGCGCTGGTTGAGGGGCTGGGGCGGCGTGATCTGCGGCGGTACGGCGCGGGGTATGAAAGTTCGTTTGTCTATCATCATGCCAAGAAGCTGGTCAAACCGGCCGCTGTGGTGCCCGCCATGCTGTACCTTTCCTGGCCCACGGCAGTCTACCCCAATCTGCTGTTGTTGCCGGCGGCTGTTCTGCTGGGGATCGCCGTAACGGTGACCACTGCGTCGTTCAAGAAGTATCTTTAAATCAGGGCTGGACGGAGGCGTGCAAAACTTGTTTTGCGCGCCTGCCGTCAGCAGACAAGCCATGAAACGACCGTTACTGGCGCGTCAGTGTCAGTTATTAAATACCGTCAGTTCTGTCACTTTAAAGCTGTCTGGCTTGTTGGTTATGCTGTCGTAGGGGGCCTGTAGCTTCCATTGCTGACCCGGCTCCAGATTTTCAGCCATCGCTGCCGTATTTCCTATTACTGCCCCATTCTGAAGCAAGTTGAATTTGACAATTACAGTCTTCACAGGCCCACCTGACACGTTTGTTCCCGTGCCTTCAATTTGCTGCAAACCATTTGCTGCTGTGGCGAAATGCAGGTCTGAAAGTTGGACTTTGCCAGTACCGTCGGCCGCAAGAACAGGGCCGGTAATCAGTGCAGTGATTAACGTGGCCTTCAGAACAGTATTCATCATTTTCATTTTCCCTCTGTTTACCGTTGAGTTTTCTTAATATCACAATGAACCTTTATTTACAGCTAAACCTGCCACCGGCACTGACCTGCAATTAATTTTGAAATTCCTGTTTAGGGTTTATCGCTGACCCGACGCTCCCTCTTCCGCATCCTGTCCGCACCCCTTAATCCTTCTGGAGGTGCGTATGAACTCAAATCGTCCGGCCATGCGGCGCAACCGTCGTGTCCCGGGCATCACTGGCCTGGTATTGCTGACCATTCTGGCATCAGCTGCTGCACAGGCATCCGAGAAAGACGAGCTTGCGTCTGTTCAGCGTCAGCTGGACCAGGTTCAGGCGTCGCTTGAACGGGCCCGCGTGGCGGCTGCACAGGCCGACCCGGCTGACCGTGGCCGCTTTTTCTTTGATTACCGTCAGGCCACATCCGATCTCAACACCATCCGCAGCGGCATTGACCGCTATCTGGAGCCCTCCCGCGCGCAACCGCGTGACCCGTCTTATGTGGCCGGTAATTACCGGCGGGAGCGGCCCTGATGCCCATGACATCCGAACAAACGAACGCGTTTAAAGCCGGCTCCGGCAGTCTTGATGTGAACATCCTTCATCTGCTCTGCATCGGGGCACTGCTGGCATTTCTTTTTTTATGGGCCGCGTGGGCGCTGTCGGATGTCTGGACCGGCTGGAGTAACACCAAAGTGCGGGACGCGGCCCTGGGGCGTTTTGCCGTCCGCACCGTGCTGCTGTTGCTTGTGTGTATCTGGATGTTTGCCAGTTAACCCGATTATGAACGTTAAGTCAGGAGATGAATTCCATGCACCATTCTGAGTCTGTTGTTGCCCGCCTGCGCCGTCTCGCCAGTCGTACGCTGACCCGCGCCGGTACGCTTGCCCTCCTGGGCTGGCTCACCTGCAAACCGGCCTTTGCGGACTTGCCAAGCGTTGAAGCGCCTGAATCCGGAGGCGGAAGCGGGCTGTCCGGACAAATCAAGGGCTACCTGCAGGACGGCATTGTTATCGGGGGGCTGGTCGTGGCGGCCGTTGCCTTTATCAACGTTGCCATTGCCGCCCTGCACACCTTCACCGAAGTCCGCAATGAGAAAGCCACCTGGACCAAATTCGGGGCCATTGTGGTGGTGGGTGTGGTGCTGCTGGTTGCCGTTATCTGGCTGCTCGGCAAGTCTGCCGACATTCTGTTGTAGGAGCCTGCGACGATGCAGACCATTCGTTTTTTACCTGACCGTCTCAACAGTGAGCCCGTGGTGTTTCGCGGGTTTACCACCCATGAGATGGGGCTGGCAGCCCTTGCCGGCGCGGGTGCGGGTCTGCTCCTGTCACTGCCGTTTATCCCGCTTGCCGGCTGGGTTGTCGTTCCCACCGGCCTGCTGGTCATGCCGCTGCTGCTCGTCTGGTTCGGCGGCCGCTGGATGGCCAGGCTCAAGCGCGGTAAGCCCGAGAACTGGCTCTGGCAGCGACTGGAGACGAAAAAACGCCGGCTGGGGATGGGCAATCCGAAACTGATTGTGGATGCCCGGGGCTGGTCAGTAAAACGTAACAGGAGAGCCTCATGAGCCGTTTTCGCCATGCGGTAAAAGACCGTGACCAGCATATTCAGACGCTGCGCATCGCCTGCGCCGTACTCGCCTTTTTCCTTTTATTCACCTGTGCCGGCTGGATGCTGGCGCCCAGCAAGCTGACCGTGCATAACCCGCCGGATTTACGTACCGGCAGCACGCGGCCCTGGTGGGAAGTGCCGCCCCCGACGGTCTACTCCTTTGCGTTCTACATTTTTCAGCAGCTCAATGCCTGGCCGAAAAATGGCGAGGTGGACTATTCCGCCAAAATCAATGCGCTGTCGCCGTATCTGACGCCGTCCTGTCAGGATTTCCTGAAAGCGGATGCAAAGAAACGCGGTGACGCCGGGGAACTCACCGACCGCGTGCGCGTGGTGTATGAAGTGCCCGGTCGCGGTTACCAGTCACAGAGCGTGACCGTACAGGATCGCGATCACTGGATTGCCCGCCTGGACGTGGTGGCCGATGAATATTTCCATGCCGAGCCGGTCAAACGCGCCCTGGTGCGTTACCCGCTGAAAGTGGTGCGCTGGGAAGGCGATGCGGAGCGCAACCCGTTCGGTCTGGCGCTGGACTGTTATGCCGGTGTGCCCCAGCGTCTGGAGGCGGCACCGCCTGCACCCAAACCGGAGAAGTCAGGAGTGTTTCAGTGATGAGTAAAAACCCCCACGCCCGCGCCGGGCTGATGGCGCTGTCCTTCGCCCTGCTGCCCCTGGCAATGCTGGTATCACGTCCTGCCAGCGCAGATGAGCTGATGAAATGGGAGCGTATTCCGCTGCAGATCCCCCTGAAGGTGGGGCAGGAGCGAGTGGTCTTTGTGGACAAAAACGTCCGCGTTGGTTTTCCGCCGGCGCTTAACGGCAAACTTCGGGTGCAGAGCACCGGGGGTGCCGTCTACCTGAAAGCCGACAGCGCCTTTCCGCAGACGCGGGTGCAGCTGCAGGATGTGGAAAGCGGCGAGGTTCTGCTGTTTGATATCGCCGCCGGTGAAAAAGGGCCGACTGAGCCGGTCCGTCTGGTCTACAGCGGTGATGTCAGCACGCTGAGTCACGCCGGCGATGCGGCCGGTCAGCCAGGTGGTGCAGATCGGGCTGCTTCCGGATCAGGCTCATCTGCTCCCACCGGCAGCGATGACGGCACCCAGGCAAAGCGTAAAAAAATCCGCTACAGCGCCCCCATCCCGGTGCTGCTGACCCGCTATGCCGCGCAGAGCCTTTATGCGCCAGCCCGTACGGTCGAGGCGGTCCCGGGTATTCATCCGGTCAACCCGCATCTGCCCCGACGTGTCAGCACGCTGTATCCCTCTGAACCATTAACGGTCACGCCGCTGGCTGGCTGGGGCGTGGCAAACCGCAGCGTGGTGGCACTCAGGCTCACGAACACCGGCAGCCGTAAAGTCGTTCTGGATCCGCGTGCGCTGCAGGGACAGTTTGTGTCCGCCACCTTCCAGCACCGCTGGGTCGGTCCGGCCGGCACGCCGGAAGACACCACCACGGTGTATGTGGTGACCGCCGGTCGTCCGGAGAGCGCATTTATTGCTGAGCCGTCTGCACTGCGTAAAGCGGCCCGCACGGTAAAACAGGAGGCCCGCCATGCAGATTAAATCTAATGCCCTGGTGAAGTTTATCGTGCCGGCCGTGGTGATTGCCGGGCTGGCCGTGGGGCTCAAAAGCTGCAAAAACGAACCGGCAGAACAACCTCAGGCAAAACAAAGCGGCTCCCTGAAAAACCTCTCGCCGGATGAACTGAAGGCGCTGGGGGTGGAAGGCGACACGCCGGAGGACACCCTGCGCACGCTCATCGGCCGGCTGAACGATGTGCGTGACCGCCAGAAAACGCTGGATAAGCAGAACGCGGATTTGGTGAAAGAAAACGAGCGGTTGCGCCGGCGCAATCAGGACGTTTCAGGACAGGTGAATGAGGCCGTTAATGGCCTGCGCGAGCAGTACGACAAGCGGCAGGCGCAGCTTCAGAACGAACAACTGAGCCTGACGGCGAAAATCCAGGAGCTGACCGACAAACTCAAAAAGCCTGACAGCGAGAAAAAAACGGCGGACAGCGATATCCCGCTGGGGCTGGGCCTGGACGGCATGGGCAGCAGCACCGGGGGGAGCGCTTCTCAGGGCAGCGACGGCATGATGTGGGTCGCGCCGACGGACCAGAAAGAGACGGATCCGCGGGATGCGGCCAGCGGCAAAGCCTCACCTCAGTTCCCGACCTCTTTTCTGGGGGAAAATGAGCTGACCCGCCAGAAAGCCGCTTATGAGGAGAAAGTGAAGGGACGGACCAATGAAAAAGGGGCGGAAGAGAGCGCCGAGCCGGTTTACACGCTGCCGGAAAATTCCACGCTGGTCGGCAGCCGCGCCATGACGGCACTGCTTGGCCGTGTGCCCATCAACGGCACCGTGACCGATCCTTATCCGTTCAAGGTGCTTATCGGTAAGGATAACCTGACGGCGAACGGCATCGAGCTGCCGGACGTCGAAGGGGCGATTGTTTCCGGTACGGCCAGCGGAGACTGGACGCTGTCCTGCGTGCGCGGGCAGGTTAACAGCGTCACCTTTGTCTTTTCCGACGGTACGGTACGCACCCTCCCAAGACCCGACACCAGTAACAACGCCGGCGGGCAAAATAATAACGCTCAGGCTAAACAGGATACCGGCACCAGTGGCGGTATCGGCTGGATTTCAGATGAAAACGGGATCCCGTGCATTGGCGGCGAACGTAAGTCCAATGCCTCCACCTATCTGCCCACCATTTTTGGCCTGTCGGCGGCCGGTGCGGCGGGTGAAGCGATGAGCCAGGGGCAGTACACGACGCAGAACAACGTAAATGGCATTTCCGCCACCATGACCGGCGACGCCGGACAGGCGGCGCTGGGGAAAGCTATTTCCGGCGGCATGTCTGAAACCACCGACTGGATCAAACAGCGTTACGGGATGACGTTTGATGCCATTTATGTGCCGCCCGGTGCCCGTCTCGCCGTGCATATCACCCGTCAGCTGGCCATTGATTATGAAGATAAGGGCCGTAAGGTGCGCTACGACTTCACCCTGCCGGGTGGCGTCAGTGACAACGGCGGACTGGACTGAGTACACGGCCATGGCGGGACAGATAACGTTTTTCCCTCTTTCATCCGTGTGCTGGACGTTCAGCGACGGGGCAGGCTGGCATATTGACGTGATCCCTGCGTCTTCTGCGGTTCTGTTGCTGCGACCCGTAGCGCTGTTGCCTGCCGGCGCACCTTTACTGCGCTGGCGCGATGGCCAGCTTTTACTGGATATCGGCAGGTTCTCCCTGCCGCTCAGTGCCCGGGAGTGTACCGTTTCGTGGCGCAGCCCGAAAATCCCGCGCCGGCTTTACTGCCCGCGAATGACATTACGGGAGCTGGGGCACCTGCTGAATGTCAGTGCGTTCGTTTTTATCTGCGGCGGTTACGATCCGGCCGCCTCACAAAGGAGATACCGGTAATGTACAGAACGGTTTTCATTCTGGCCCTGAGCTGTGTAATGCTCAGCGGCTGCTCAACCTCCAAAGAGGAAATGCTGCCGGCGGGCGATAACACCATGCTTGAACTGTGGAACGGGGCGGACGGTGGCGGCAGTACTTCCCGCCAGTCTGCGGCGGCCCGCGACACGCTGCGACGCCCGCTGACGGGCAGCGAAACGCAGGCTGACGCGCAGGCCGACCGCAGCTACAGCCGTACTCAGGAAAGCGAAATCACCCAGCAGTTTCCCCGGCTGCCCAACCCCGACATGGTGATGTACCTGTATCCCCATCTGGCCGACGGTAACACGCCGGTGCCGGGTTACAGCACCGTGTTCCCGTTCTACAGCCAGACGCAGTATGCCATGCCTGGCGAACGCACGGAGGCCCTGTAATGCTTTCACTGTTTACGCGTAATAAATCCACCGACCGGCAGACGCCGGTTGATGACGGCCAGGCCGTTCAGGCAGATGAAACCCTGACCGCGGCCGTGAAGGGCCGGCAACCCCTGAAGCGCCCCGGGAAAATGAAGCGCCAGGATGAGGAGAAGGTTTATCACGCCAATCCGTCCATCATTGACTTTTTGCCCTGGGCAGAATTTCTCGATGAAGAGCAGTGTCTCCTGCTTGATGACGGCGTGTCGGTGGGTGCCGTTTATGATGTGACACCGGTGGCGACCGAAGGGCGAACCGAAGAGCGCCTGGAGCAGATCCGGGACTCGGTTGAGGATGCACTTCAGGACAGCTTTGATGAACATGACGTGAATCCCTGGGTCGTGCAGTTCTTCTGCCAGGACGAGGACGACACTGACGCGTACCTGGACAGGCTGCGCGGGTATGTCAAACCACATGCACAGCGCACGGCGTTTACCGACGCCTGGCTGGGTGAAATGGAGCGCCATATCCGCAGTATCTCCCGGCCTGAGGGACTTTTTACTGACTCGCTGATTACCGGCCAGCCGTGGCGCGGGCAGCAGCGCCGCACCCGGATGGTTGTTTATCGCTGGCTTGGTAAAAGCCGGGATCCGATGCCGCCTGTGGCGATGCTCAATCAGGTGTGCGACCGGGTCGTTAATGCCCTGGGCGGGGCGGGGATCCGCTGCACCCGGCAGAACGGCCTGCAGGTGCATGGCTGGCTGCTGCGGCTGTTCAATCCGTCACCGGACTGGGTGGAGAAAACCACGCTCTATCGGCAGGCTGCTTACGCAGACCCGCGGGAGACACCTGAAGGCACCGTGCCGGTCAGCAATGATTTTGCCGAAACCCTGTGGTTCACGCCGCCGGTTTCAGACCCGGAAAATGGCGTGTGGTGGATTGACAACAAGCCGCACTGCGCGGTGGCGGTGGAAAAACTGCGTACACCGCCGGAGCCGGGCACCCTGACCGGCGAGAAAAGCCGGGGTGAAAAGAAAATTAATGCCCTGATGGATATGTTTCCGGAAGGGACCATGGTGTGCATGACCGTGGTGGTACAGCCCCAGGACCGGCTTGAAGAGCAGTTTAACCGGCTGTCGAAAAATGCGGTCGGTGAGAATACCGAGTCGGGCCGCGTCCGCCAGGATGTGAAGACGGTCAAAGAGTATCTGGGCAACCGGCACAAGCTGTACCGGGCGGGGATCACCTTCCTGCTGCGCGGCGACGACATGACCAGCCTGAAGCGCAAGCGGCTGGAGCTGTCCACCGTATTGCTAGGGGCCGGTCTGCAGCCGGTACGGCCGGAGTTTGAAGAAGGTCCGCTGAACAGCTGGCTGCGGGCGCTGCCGATGTGCTTTAACCCGGACAGCGACAAAAAACACTGGTATACCCGTCTGACATGGGTTCAGCACCTGGCAGGACTTTTGCCGGTAACCGGGCGGGAAACCGGCACGGGGCATCCCGGCTTCAGCTTTTTCAACCGCGGCGGGGATACCCTTACATTCGATCCGCTCAACAAGCTCGACCGCACCCAGAACGCGCATCTGCTGTTGTTCGGCCCGACCGGGGCGGGCAAGTCGGCCACGCTGTGTGCCGCGCTCTCCCAGCTGATGGCCGTCCACCGTCCGCGGCTGTTTATTGCGGAGGCCGGCAACTCGTTCGGCCTGCTGGCCGACTTCTTTGACAGCCTCGGGCTGACGGTGAATAAAATCAGCGTCAAACCCGGAAGCGGCGTCAGTCTGCCGCCGTTTGCTGATGCTCACAAACTGGTGGAAGAAGGCCTGGCCGCCCAGGCCGTGGATGAGAGCGACCTGCCGGATATCGACACGGACGACGATGGCGAGGATGACAAGCGTGACGTTCTCGGTGAAATGGAAATCTCCGCGCGCATGATGATCACCGGCGGCGACCCGAAAGAAGAGGCTGACCTTAAGCGTGCCGACAGGGCGATGATACGTGAGGCGCTGCTGATGGCGGCGCATGCCACGTATAAGGAAGGGCGGCAGATGCTGCCGTCTGACCTGCAGCAGGCGCTGTATGACATTGCCTCTGACAACGATGAGGGCGTCATCAATGTCCGCAATGCCCAGCGCAAGGCGAAAGCGGCGGAAATGGCGGAATCCCTGGGCATGTTTACCCAGGCCGGGAGCTTTGAAGCGGAGCTGTTCAACCGCGAAGGGGAGCTGTGGCCGGAAGCGGACGTGACGCTGGTCGACCTGGGGCATCTGGCGCGGGAGGGCTACGAGGCGCAGATGGCCCTGACCATGGTCTCGATGACCAACATGATCAACAACATCGCGGAGCGTGACCAGTTCCTGGGCCGGGATATTGTCTTCACGGTGGATGAGGCGCATATCGTGACGGTCAACCCGCTGCTGTCGCCCTACATGACGAAGGTGGTCAAGATGTGGCGTAAGCTCGGTGCCTGGCTGTGGCTGGCCACCCAGAACCTTAAGGACTACCCGGATATTGCCGAAAAAATGCTGAACATGGCGGAATGGTGGATTTGTCTGACCATGCCCCCGGAGGAGGTCAAAGATATCAGCCGTTTCCGCGCGCTCACGCCGGAGCAGGAATCGGTGCTGCTTTCCGCCAGTAAACTGTCGGGGTGTTATACGGAAGGCGTGGTGCTGGCGAAACGGATCGAAGCGCTGTTTCGTGCCGTGCCGCCCAGCCTCTTCCTGGCACTGGGCATGACGGAAAAAGAAGAGAAAGCCGAACGCCGGGCGCTGATGAATGAATTTCACTGCAGCGAACTGGAGGCGGCAAAACGCGTCGCGCAGAATCTGGACCGTCTGCGCGGTCTGACGGAAAAACAACAGGAGCCTGCCACGGTATGATGACACTGAAGTACCCTGAACCCGCCATTCATGAGCACAGTGGCGGTGCGCTTTTCACCCTGTCGCCTCAGGGGGAGCCCGGCGTGCTCCCGGCGACACATCAGCACCTGGTGAGGCTGCGGGCGATGCTCAGGCAGCGCCTGACCGGGCCGGTCAAAATGACGTGTCACCCGCACCGGGTGGGACTCAGCAGCAGCGTGGCCATCTATCTTGAGGGAAAGCTGAAGCAGGCGGTGAACATCCTTATCACCGTGACGGGGCAGACAAGCTGGCCGCAGGAAGAGGAGTATGCGCATCCCCGCTGGTATATCACGGTGCCGGATTCGGCTGACCTGGTGTATCTGATGCTGTGGATTAACGGGCTTGAAGTGTAACTCCAGACTTGCCTTCACCAGGGGCATGATAATAAAAATTACTTAATGCTTTTTTGATACCGGCCGCTGGGGCCGGTTTTTTTATCATCTTATTTTATAGAAAACACACGAGTTATCACCTACGTACATCGGTACAGATGATCTTCCACCATTTGTCCGCTCAAATATCTTGTTTAGTACCTTTAGATCTTCGTCCTTAATAGTTTCATAATCGAGATTCGTATATATAGCTAATTCAGACGTTGAGCATATGCGTCGGGCATTTTCAAACATTCCCCATGCGTTTAACGCGTTGCAAGTTATCGGGCTTATCGCTCTTATTATTTTTTCTATAAGGTTAATTTTTTCCCTTATTGACTCGATGGCCGTTTGAGTGTCGACTGTTTTAGATTTTATCCAGATGCAATCATGATGAAAAAGTCTGTTTCTATAATCACGAATTTCTTTTAGCATGTTAATTAGTTTGCGGCGTGCTTCAATAGGTTTGTTATCGATTAAATTTAATCGCCTGAAGGCTTTTGAAAGAGAAAGGGGCCAAAGATAATCATTTTTTTCAGAATTATCATCTGTATGAAGTGCCTCTAACAGGACTGACTCCCATGTTGAGAATGTTGTTGTGGCAATAATATCATCATGATCAAATGCCGGAGGTTGTGTGGTTACCAAGTTTGAGCTAGCCAGTCCTAGACGCGCAGCTTCTTTTTCTTTCCATCTTTTTTTGAGAGTGGATTCCGCCTCTCTAATGCAGTTTATAAACTTGCTGTGATTATCTTTTGTAGTGTCATATTTAATCTTATCCCACCACTTATCTTGGAATCGCTGCCTGGCCGCTTTATCAATTGAGTTTCTCAAAACCAATTCAAGTTGTTGCATTAAGGGGTACAGGGAAGCTGCTGCATTCTGTAGCCAGAGGCTAAACCCATACGTTTCTAATCCGGGCTGGACGTTGAAAGTACCTTGAACAGCCCCTAGCCTTGCTGTTGAGAGCAAGGAAAGGATTGGCGTATAATCCTGTATGCTTTTAGGCATAGTATCTCCTGATGCTTTAGCCATTATTACTGGGCATTTTTCATGCTTCACAAGCTAGTTGACGACTCCGTCATCATAAGCTAATCTATAAGCACAACGTTAGCCAGTGTCGAATCTTCCCCCATGTTTCATGGGTTCTAGTGAAAGCACATTAGGCAAAAGTATTGAAAGACCCCGGCTCTGCTGGGGTTTTTCGCATCTGAACTTGGCTATATTTTCAGCTCACCAACAATGTTAGTTTGCTCTTGCAAGTAAAATTCTATGATTTGAAGTGCTGAGATGTGCGCTTTGTGGACTCTTGAATCCCCACAACCACACTCCATTGTATGCTGTTCCCTTGCCCATAAACCATTTTCATCCTTTCGGTAAAACCATCCTCTAACAAACCCAACTCGGGTCATATCCATACCTGGATGTTCAACCATAAGTTCGCTTACCTCAAATAAATTGGCACCACGGGATATAACACCAATTCCTTTTTGATAAAGAGATAAGTGTCCCATATTTACGTGTTGGATAAGATCGTCTATCTCGAATGCAACTGAACCTTTAATATTTATCAGATCTTCAATTCTAGAAAAGTGTAATGTAGCGTTTTCATCAGACTCACCATATAGAGCCTCCTCAGGTACGTTAATTATGACACAGCCATTAGGGTCGCCATCAATTGAATTAAAGGTTTGTGATATTTTGGCACCCCGAAAAAATGCAGCTTGAGGCCATGCAATCTTAACATAGCTCTCATGATACTCTGGTAATTCAAGGGCCCTATGAAACGCAGGGGTGGGGAATGATTTATCTTTTACGTCAGCTAATTCTCTCCAAGGTAATCCGAGTAACATCCTTAGAATAGGATCGTCCGTTATAGGAGGGAAAAGGTCACTTGTTGTATCAAAGCCATTCTTTGAAGAGTACTTACGCAAAATCTCACTACTGCATTTAATTTCAGAGAGAAAACAATTTTGAGGGAGATCAGTTTGCTGTAGAGGTCCCACTAACCATGCCGCCTGAGCCTCCATCCTGGGATGGAAACCCTCTAACTTTAAAGAAGCTAAATCGACTAAACCAACCTGTTCGGCTGCTTTCTTATCTAGGATATAAAGATAACCCACACCCTCGCTATGAGTATATCGCGCCTTTAGCTTTCGTAACCAGACGGGTCGCTCTGCAAAGTCTTCACTCATTTCTAATGTATGCTGTTGATCATACTGATGGCTGGCGAACCACGCCCCAACAGCTGCGTTCGACGAGCAATCAATATAAAAAGAGCGCCAACCATAATGTTGAAGGAGTGCCTGTATAAATTTAAAGTCGTTAACGTGATGCCCGATAGTCGTGCTAAGAACATTTTTTGCGTAACGACTCCACTTGAGCATTTCACTAGGTATACATCCATGTCGGTCAAAAGAAGTTTTGACCGAAGGCAACCCTGGATCTCCGTATCTAGTATTTTGACCACGGAATAAGACATCAGTACCATGCTTGGAAAGTATATTCTCTAGTTCATTCAGAGAGTTGGCTGTGTATAGTTCCAAACTTTTTCTCCTTTCGAATCTAAAGCGGGCTAAAAAACACCCACTTCCTAATTAATCATCGCTTTGAAATAATAACTTTAACTAACTTCCTGAAACTTAGCTGTAGCTAACCTCTAAATTATTAGAACTGCGTTATCAATTTATTGCGGCCTTTCTGAGCCGTTGCGGGCACGCTGTCAGACGATTCAGTCTGACGGAGTTCCGATTCATGAAACTGACCTCTCTTGTTTTCCTGCCGGCTCTGCTGCCGGCATCCGTACTGGCCGGCACGGTCGTCTTCACCGACAGTCAGCATCTGCCGGCAAATCTGCCGCCGGACGTGCCGGTGGTTCTTCTTGATGGTCCTGACCGGCTGCAGGCCGACATGTTCGGGGAATTGCCTGCAGACCCGCAGCAGGCCGAGGCACAGGTCAGGCAGGCTATGACGTCTCCTGCCTGGCAACAAAAACAGCTGCAACTAAACGATTCCTATCGCCAGGTGGTCCGGGCCTGGGAACTGGGCATTAAAAAAGTGCCGGCCGTGGTGTTTGATGACCGCGATGTGGTGTACGGCACCACGGATGTGGCCGTGGCCACATCCCTGCGTAACCGGGGAGGTGGTCAGTGAATACAACACCTTCCCGCATCAGAACCACGGTGTGCTCGCTGGCGGTTGCCACTTTACTGGGTACGGCAACCGCGCCAGCTGCTGTTGCAGCACTTAACACGGCGCAGATTATTGCCAGCGCCGTGTCGCAAAACTGTATCAGCTGGCGTGTCAGTGGCATCTGTTACTGGCTGTTCTGCACCCCCTTTGGCTGCAAGGTGCGCACGTCGGTCAAAGTCACCCACTTTATTCCTCAGGCAGTCGTTTCAACCTATGTCGCGCCGGGCGGCAACCCGTGGCAGGAAATGGCGTTTGTCAGCCAGACCGCCGGCGGGCTGGAGAGTGCCGTGACCCGCGGGCTTTCCGGTGTTTCTGCCGGAGGAGCCAATCCGGCCGACATGAAAAATCCCGGCCAACGCAAGTCCGCCGTGCGTTTCAAGTATGCCGATGCGATTGGCCACCCGGCCACCTCCCTGATTGGCGGCAGTATTCCGGGCTATTCCTGTGATACCGCAGCCACCTCGTTAATGCCTTACTTCCTGAGTACGCTGGATTCGGCGGCCTGGCGCACGGGCGTACCGGAATCCCTGTATCCGGAAGCGCTTGTACCCGGCCAGCGGGAAATCGGCAGTCAGGCAGCAGCCAACATGTGGGGCAACATCTATCCCCGTTCGGGGTTTATCAGCCAGACCGATGATGACAAAGCCTCTGCCGTGGTGGCGCAGCGTGTGGCAGACATTATCACCCGCGCCGGGCAGCCCCATGTTTATCAGGTGCTCCGGGGCAACCGCCATGACGGGTACTGGCCACCGGGCGAGGTCACGGAAAACACCGGCACGCGCAATCACAAATGGCAGCGGCTGGCTCCCCACATGACACAGTCATGTGCCGTATTCCCGGACGGGAGCTATACCGCCGCGAGCGATAACAACGAAGCCTTTGCGCTCTGGCAGCCCTACAGCTGCTGCAAAAAGCGCGGGCAGAAATTTCTGGGCAGCACAGATATCTGATGAGGAAAACCGTGAAAAAAACACCTTCATTTTCAGCCGTTCGCGTAAGCCTGCTGCTGACCGGCTCCCTGCTGACCGTTCTCCCGGCCGCGCACGCGGCCGATGATGACAATACCATCCTGGGCATGTCCCTGCCGCAGGTGAACAACAGCGCCATCGGTTACGGCAAGTCCGTCGATGGTGCGGTGTCGGACAAACTGTTCTACACCCTCGGGGGCGGGTCGGTCATTTCCCAGCCGGCCACGCGCGGCAATATGCAGAAGCTGGGGCTGAATACCGGCTGGAGCAGTGACCTGATGTGCGGCAATTTCGACCTGAAAACCACCGTCGGCAACCAGCTCAACGGCGTCACATCCGGCTTTAAAAACCTGATGGGCGACGTGATTCAGGGGGCCACCGGCGCGGTGGCCAGTCTGCCGGCGATGGTCATTCAGCGGGCCAACCCCGGTCTGTACGACATGCTCACCAACGGCGTTCTTCAGGCCAATGTGTCATTCGACAAGGCGCAGCTTAACTGCCAGAACATGGCGAAAAAGATGATGGACTTCAGCGACAGCAGTAACTGGACGCAGCAGGCCATGATGGATGAATACAAGTCTGTTGTGAACAGCGGAGATACTGACGCGGTTCGTGCAGATGAGGCGGGGCGGAAAGTCACCGGCACGTCGGGCAACAACTGGATTGGTGGTCAGAAACGTGGGGGGGCGGGGCAGCCCGCCATCCGTGTCACCCATGACCTTGTCGCTGCCGGCTACAACATGATGAACGGTTTACCTGTCACCGCTAATTCGACTGTCGGCGAAAGCAGCTGTAACGGTGGCGCATGCTCTAAATTCGGCAGCGCTGAGGAGGCGGCGGCCATGACCGTGAAGGTACTGGGCGATCGCTCGATGCGCACCTGTGCCAACGCGAGCGAATGTACCAGCGGTGATGCGGATGACCAGCCCGGTACGACCGTTGCCGGCACCGGCTTTGCCCCACTGTTGGAAGAGGCAACTAAAGCCAACGCTGAGCAGCTGGTCAGGCTCGTCAACGGTACGGAAAAGCCCACGGCCGCGAATCTGGCTAAGCTGAAAACCGGCGGACTGCCGGTGACGGCCGGCGTGATTAAAGCCCTGCAGCGTGATCCGGATAACGCGGCCCTGACCGCCCGTCTTGCCGGCGAGCTGGCCATGTCTGACACGGTGGAAACGGCGCTGCTGATGCGTCGCATGATGGTTACCGGTATGTCGGAGCCGAATGCCGCTGCCCAGCCAAAGGCCATTGATACCGCCGGTCAGCGTATCGAGGCGCTGGATCGGGAAATCGCGGCGCTGAAAAACGAGATGGAGATGAAGCGTGAACTGTCACGTAATTCAGTGCTGACCATTATCGACAGGGAGAATCAGCGCGTCGAAACCAACCCGCAGACCCAGTCAGATGACAATACCGACAGTCGCTTCAACCAGATGGCAGCGCCGCAGTCGGCTGAATGAGGGAATAAGGATGCGTAATAAAACGACTGTCAGGAAAGTCCTGACCCGTGCCGGCATCTTCCTCGCCTGCATGGCGCTGTTCATGGTGGTCTCACTGATGATGGCTGACACCGCCATGAAACATCCGACTGAAGCTGCTGCATTCCGGAGCTGGATGCAGTCGACGCGTTACGGCTGGCTGATGTGGCGACTGGCGCTGTATGCGCTGGTTGCGTGGGGCCTCTGGAAAATCCGGCATGCGCCGGGCTTCCGGGAGGCATACCGGCGGCCGCTGCTGCGCATCAGTGTGGTCAGTGTGCTTTTTATCGCGTTGTGTGAGTACGCGATGTTTACCGGTCCGGGAGTCTGAAGATGACGACAAACAGCTATCTTGAGTATTTTCTCACGCTGCTCGGCTGGGTGATCAATAACGGTCTGTGGAATGTCCTGCTGAGCACCGGCCTTTTTGTCCTTCCGCTGGCGTTTAAGGTGGTGGGTATCTGGCTCAGGGTCCGTGAAGAGGGGGAGGATGAAGGCAACAAGGGGATGCTGTCGCTGCCCCGTATCGAGAACGCGCTGTATGCCGGCTTCCTGGTGATGATTGCCTGCTGCGTACCGCTGATTAATGTCAGCCTCAGTACGATGCAGTACGACACAACCCGGGCAAAGAGCTGTGGTGTGTGGACGCCCAAAGCGCCGGATGAAAGCGGCTATGCCGGCGTGGTCACCAGTCTCAACGACCAGACGGCTGCAGCACCGGTATGGTGGGTGCTGATTCATAAACTCTCAAAAGGGGTAACCCAGGCGGCCGTGGCGACCATTCCCTGCCGCCCTGACATGCGCCAGATCCGCTTTGAAGTGCAGCATACGCGTATCGACAACAAAGCGCTGGCGCAGGAGCTGCAGGACTTCACCAACGACTGCTATTCGGTTGCGTTGTATCTGTGGAAGCAACAGGATCAGGGCCAGACTAAGGACAAAACCACGCTGCGTGATATCGAATGGATTGGCAGCAGTACATTCCTGAGCCGGTATTATCCTTCGTTGCAGTCCAAACTGCCCCGGGCTGCGTTCCCATGGTCTGACAGCCGGGACAGCGGCCGACCCAATACCGGAAGAGGAGGCTATCCCACCTGCAGCGAATGGTGGAGCAGTGCGGATACCGGTCTGAAAGCCCGCGTGAAGGACCAGGCTGACCCGGATATGTGGCTGCGTATCTCGGCCGCCATGAAAATGTCAGGCTTTAACGACAGTGACTATCAGGAAGCTGTCATACGGCGCCTGGTCAGCCCGGAGAGCCTGACGGTCTCACAGAGTGGCCATGTGTATGCCGGCTATGGCGGCAACGCCGATTTTACCCTGGATAATGCAGCGGCACGCGTGGCGGCTATTGGCGGGACATCTCTCGGCAGTCTGGCGGCATTCCCGGCGTTCGATGCGATGCGACAGGCGCTGCCAATGGTGCAGGCTATCCTGCTGATGGCAATATATGTCATGCTGCCGCTGATTCTGGCGTTTGCGGCTTACGAGTTCAAGACCGTTATTACGCTGACCTTTGTAATATTCGCCCTGAACTTCCTGACGTTCTGGTGGGAACTGGCGCGCTGGCTCGACAGCTGGCTGTTAACCGCGTTGTACAGTTCGGATACACACAGCCGCTTCAATATGGCGGGACTGCAGAACAGTTCAGATGACCTCATTATGAATCTGGTGATGGGAGCGATGTTTATTGTACTGCCTGCCGTTTGGCTGGGAGCTCTTTCGTGGGCAGGGGCCAGCGTGGGTGTCGCTGTTAGCGCTGCCTTTCAAAAGGGTACTGAAACTGCTCAGAATACAGGCGGGAAACTTGGAGAAGCTGCTGGTAATGCTATCGGCAGTAAAGCAACCAAAGGGTAGTTTTACTGGCCGAGTTAATTGGGCCTAATCTTCACTCGGGGATTTGTAAGGAGCGCCATCATATTCATTATTGATGGCGCTATTCATTACAAATTCATCATGAAAATTATTTTCATCTTTCTTTTCATTAAAACTATTTATTGAAGCATCTTTAGAGCTAGATCCTATATGTGTTATGGCAGCAATAAAAGTCCATAATAAAACTGCGCTGCAGCTTATCAAGAAACCGCCTGCTATAAGTGCAACTAACGAACAAAGGACAGCTAAAAGCAGCGGTATGTGGCCTAACCACTTCGGCAGTTTGTATTGTTTAGCCAGTATGACGCAGCGCTGATCTAAACGTGTAAAAATTTTTTTGATACCCTTCCATATTGCAGCGAGACGAACACCACGTTCCCAGGCGCGTTTTTCTTGAGACTGATACATCTCCCCCTCCGAATTAGGTGAGTTCTAAAGGGACTATAGCGGATTTTTTGAGCAATTACTAATTACTGCTTCAGTACTCAGAGTTACTAATAAATTCTCTAATATCATCGGGTTAATTTTTTTCAATGCGTTACGACTTGTCATCATTAAAAAAGCATCATTATACTGTGCTTATATACAGTATAATTTGAGGGGCGAGTTATGCCAATTCCTTTAGAACAGACGATGTGTTGGGATAAAAGTTCGCAGAAAAATTCAGCAAACACACCGGTTTTGATGATGGCGGCTATCGCCAGACTTACAGGTAGCAATCCATCACTGGCATGCGTTCCGTTGTTTGGTGATGGGGTTTCATGTGGTTTCCCTTCTCCAGCACAGGATTATGTCGAAAAACGTCTTTCCCTCGATGACCTTTGCATCCGCTATCCGGAAAGTACCTATCTGGTGCGAGCAGAGGGGGATTCGATGCTTAATGCCGGGATTAAAGACGGTGATTTACTAATAGTGGAGTGTATTCGTGAGGCAAAGCACGGTGACATTGTCATTGCAGCCGTAGATGGGGAGTTTACCTGTAAGAGGCTTCAGCTATTGCCATCACCAGCTCTGGTCCCGGCTAATCCAGCTTATTCTTCAATCCCCCTTACTGAGGATATAGAAACAGTGGTCTTTGGTGTGGTACGTCATCTCGTTCACTCCTTCAAATTCCGGGATGCCTGAGCATGTTTGCGCTGGTCGATGTGAATTCTTTTTATGCTTCATGCGAAACCGTTTTCAGGCCAGACCTCCGTGGCAAACCTGTGGTTGTACTATCCAATAATGATGGATGCATAATAGCCCGTTCAGCAGCTGCGAAGTCACTTGGGCTAAAAATGGGTGACCCCTGGTTCAAGGTTGGCCGCGAGGCGGAAAGAAGAGGCGTTGTTGCCTTTTCCAGTAATTACAGCCTTTATGCTGACATGTCTGACAGAGTGATGACTATTTTGCAGATGTTAGCTCCCCGCGTAGAAATATACAGTATTGATGAAGCCTTTTGCGATCTTACGGGAGTAAGTGGTCTTTTATCACTTGAGGTTTTTGGCCATCAGATACGTGAGCAGATCAGGCGCAGGACACACCTTACCGTGGGGGTGGGGATAGGCCCAACGAAAACTCTGGCTAAACTGGCCCAATATGCAAGTAAACGCTGGCCAGCTACGCGAGGAGTAGTTGACCTGAGCAATATAGGGCGACAGCGAAAGTTAATGGCCTTGGTGCCAGTCGAAGAGGTCTGGGGTATTGGCCGTCGGCTCGGTAAAAAATTGCAGTTGATGGGGATTAACAATGCACTCCAGCTGTCTGAGCTGTCTCCTTCATTTATTCGTAAGCAATTTTCAGTGGTTGTTGAACGAACAGTAAGAGAACTCAACGGCACGCCCTGCCTGGGCCTTGAAGAGTTTACAGCTCCAAAGGAGCAAATCATATGCTCCCGCTCCTTTGGAGAAAAACCTACAGATGAATTCAGCATCCATCAGGCCGTCTGCGCTCATGCCGAACGTGCAGCAGAAAAGTTACGCGCAGAGCACCAGTTTTGTAAACGAGTAGCGGTATTCATCAGTACCAGTCCCTTTGCAGAGAATGAATCGTTCTATAAAAATCAGGCTGTAACGGAGCTTGCTGTTCCGGCCCGTGATTCCCGGGATATCATCAAGGCGGCTGTAAGAGCTCTTGAAACAATATTCATCCCGGGGCATCGTTATCAACGCGCAGGTGTAATTCTCACCGATTTTCGCAGCGCGGCAGTATCACAACTTACCCTGTTCGATGACCTTCAGCCTCATCGTAATAGCGATGAATTAATGACACTCATAGACAGCATTAACAGCTCTGGTAAGGGTTCAGTCTGGTTTGCAGGGCAGGGCATTAAAAGTGATGCCACAGGCTGGAAGATGCGAAGAGAAAGACTTTCGCCCGCTTTTACAACCAGATTGGATGATATTGTCAGAGTAAGGTAATCATCTTTTTTATATTTGCTCGAAACCGCACCATTGACATTACAAACTCTATACGGCAGGGTTTACAGTCTGTTACATGGTGAATAAGTCAAGCGTACTTTTCATTGACCGCTTTTTTAGTAAATATGTTTGGAGGATATGGATCGTGAGGAGTCTTACCGCCATTTTAATAATTCCTGCTCTTGTCACAGCCTGTAGCATGCAGGAAATAGCAGATACAAATAAGAAAATCAGTGATGGTGCTTCAGGTATAATGAACTCTTTGAGGGGAAACTCTAACCCATCAACTGATGTTACAACACCAATGCATTTACCTCAGTCATAAAAAAAAGAATCCAAGTCTAAAAATTATACTGTAGCTGTTGATGTAGATACTGCTGCTGCCAGAATAAAAAGACATTACAAGTTTATGTCAAGTCAGGAGCTGGATAGTTTACGGAATAGCTCTAATGACGGGGCATGGAAAGCGGCCGCTGAAGATGATGCACATCCAGTTTGGGAGGCAATACCTGGTAGCTATTATAAAATGGGATCTGACTGGAATGATAACGATCATTTAGATGTAGAAATTGAAAAAAACGGGAGTGGGAGTAAACTCTATATAACATATTCTTCGGCATCTGCAGAAAGGCTATCGGGATCTGGCGTACAGAAGTTGATGAAGGAAATTCATTCCGTGGCTATAGGTGAGTGATATTTTATCGGGACAAGGTAGTTATCATTATGTGTTAATGATAACTACCTTTTGTAGTTGGTTTATTTTAACTCAATATATAGGCCAAGCGCGATACAAAAAGCATGCAGTAGAATTGGTAAAAGAAGCCCTCTGCTTTGATATCTTGCTCCACAGAAAATTAATGAAAGTGAAAACATTTGGATTTTGGTGGGCAATGAATACTGTGTGTGTATAACTGCAAACAAAACAGAAACTGTCAGCCCACCGATGATATAGCCCGCCTTTTCACCAAGGGCGTTTAAAAAAGAACTCAGGATAATTCCTCTGAAAACCAGTTCCTCCAGTAGAGGGAAAATAATAATTGTGGCTGCGATTTTTACAGCTGCCATTTCATGTGACAAACCTTTAGTAAATTCTGTAACGAAGGGTTCTTTCGGCGTAAGGTAGTATGAAGCAGTGTAAGCAATAATTATGAGCAAGAAAAAAACAAATGACTGCTTGTTAGGTTTCCCCCAGGTTAATCCTTGGTAAATTGAGGTGTTATTTAATAAGTGAGTTATGGATAAAAAAATTAAAAGCATCATCAGAGGCTTAATTATCTGCAAATGTAATATTGAGAAATTAAGCCTGGTCATTAAGAATATATTTAGATCAATAGAGGTTAATAATAAATAAAAGAATAAAAAGTTAGATAATCCGAAAGTCAGAATCATAAGGCGTTGTTTTAAAATATCCATATCAACCACTTTCATCGGAGAAAACTACATATTACTCACCCAAAAAACGATGTCTACATCCATTTGACGTCGTATTTCCCTGTTGGTACTATCAAACTGTTGTACTGTCGCACTGGCGACCACCAATGCTCTTGTAGCCTGTGATGAGCGCCTTCGGGTGGCTACAGTCGCACTTAAGCTGCGACCACCAATGTTCCGGCAGTCTGTGAGGAGCGCCTTCGGGTGACTGCACAATAAAACTCTCTAAGCCTGAAAGGGAGTACATGAAAAATGTGGCAAATCTGCTCACCTTTGAAAGCAGATATCGTCTATGAAAGCGCACTATGACGCGGCGATGAAGGTTTACTGTGTAGCAAATCTGCCAGTTTCAATTCACTTCCGTTCTGTGAACGGCATCAGTTCAACGTCTTCTCATTTGCAGTGATACGCCCTGAGTTTCGTACGACTTTTGCATCGACGGATAAGGCCATTTGGTACATTTGGCCGCTTACGGAGTTGCATTAGGAGCACGAAGCTGCGCGGCGTCACTTGTGAAGTGGCGAAGACACTACCAAGTGACGCGCGCAGCGCATAACGTCTCAACCCACGTACGACGTGGTTTTCAACGTTTTACTACCATCTGACCAACATGTAGTCCGTATCAGTACGGTATTAAACTCACTTTTACATCAACGTAAGCACGACGGAAGGCCGTCTGAACGTTCAACTATCAGTAAGGAGGAAATCGACTCGGTATCGATGGCGACACTACGAACAGTAGTGTTGGAGGCAGCTTGACGTAAGTCAGCTCTGCATAAGCAGCAAACAGATCAGAGATCTGGGGTGCCTCGCAAGAACTCAACAATTCGCCGCCCCGATGCACAGATACCAGTTGAGACGCAGGAAGCGCAAAAGCAACCGTGTCGTCGGGGATGAATTACTGGGGTACAGATCCGTCCGCTTATTTACAAGCCGAGGGACGTGTATCCCTGTGGAGATATAGGAATGTCCAGATTCAGTAAACAGCTGTGCAAACAACTTGTCACACTTGCTCGTCAGGGACGGGGAAGTTATAAAACTGTGGCTGATCGCTCAAGAATTGCAGAACGATTTTCTGAGAGACTGTCAGATCTGAATATTCAGATTAGGGACGTGAAACACATTAAAACTTCACATGTTGAAAAATATATGGAAAGCAGGAAGACGGAAAACCTTTCTCTCAGAACCCTTCAGAATGAAATGTCCGCAATCAGATCTATCTTGCTATCAGCCGGAAGAAATAAGCTTGCTGACCCTAATCATATTAGTTTGAGCAATCATGCGCTCGGAATTTCCGGAGCAAACAGAGATGGTACGAAACTACCTATTACAGACGAAAAACTCAACGCTGTAGTCAATTTTGCTCAAAGAAAAGACGAAGGCGTAGCTCTTGCTGTGCAACTTTCCCGATATCTTGGGTTGAGAACAGAAGAAACCGTTCAGTCTGCAAAGTCTTTAAAAACATGGAGACAAGCATTGATTAATAATCATGAACGTGTCCGTATTGTATTTGGGACGAAAGGCGGGAGGCCGAGAGAAACAACAGTTTACAATCGTGAAAAAGTTTTATCAATTCTTGATAAAGCAATTCAATATATCAGTGAACATAACGGGAAGCTGATTGATAAACCCTCTCTGCATACCGCAATTGATCGCTACCGAAATATTGTAAGAGAGGCAGGGATGAATGGTAAAAATGCGCCGCACAGTTTACGTTATGCTTATTCACGAGATGCTGTAAATCATCATATTAAAAATGGAATGAGTCGCGATGAAGCCGAGGCATTAGTTTCAATGGATCTGGGCCATGGAGATGGCCGGGGGCGTTATATCAAACAAGTTTATTTTCGTAAGGAAACAGAATAGATTGTATCGCTACTGAATTTTCAGGATGTAGAGCCACAGCTCATTCAGGGCTGTGGCTTTTTTAAATTTCCAATCAGTAAATTTACATATTCGAATGGCTTTCATGCTTGTTACGCCAGCAAGTCTTACTGTTTCATTTATTGAGTTTCCGTTCCGGAAAGTATTGATTGTCTCTTTTTACTTGTTGGCTTTATTTTTAATATAATAATTTTTTGACATGTAAAGAATGTCATTTCTTTATTTTGTGGTTGGTTACCATAAATTTTTCATTGTAGATAATAATTCCGATGTCAGATCGTTTGGTTCTTTTTGGTTTTTGTATTCGAAATGGTGGTGTTTTTTATTTTAAACTCAGAGTCTGTGGTTGTTAGTGTTTTACAATCCCATATCTTACGATACCGTTTAAACCATTAAAATCGCTGCCATTGTAAGAATGAGTGTGTCATTGATACTTAAAATGAATATAGGTTTTATTCAGAAAATTAAATCCGCACCATTCCTGATGGAGTTAGAATTCACTTTCCTTATCGTTCAGGTATTTTCGGAACTCATCAATAAATGTGCGAATTCGTGCCGGTAGATACCTGCGGCTGGGATATATGACATGGACGGCAAGCTCTGCCGCGCTTATTGACGGCAAAACTTCAACCAGCTTGCCTTCGTTCAGTTCCCGTGCCACGACAAAGGGAGGCAGAAGTCCGATTCCCATACCCTCTGTCGCAGCGACCCGGATGGCATCGCCACTATCGAATCGGGCGTAAATCCTGCCGTTGACGCTGACCGACTGACCTTCTTTATCGATGAAGTTCCACGCGGTGGTAGTGGTGCCAAGCCCGTAGATGAGGCGTTGATGTTTTTCCAGCCCGGAGGTGCTGAGAGGAACGCCCTGCTTTTCCAGGTAGCCCGGCGCAGCATAAAGACGCGGCCTGGCGCGCGCTATCACCTGCGTCACATATTCAGTGCTGGTCACCCCTTCGCCCACCCTGATAGCCAGATCAAACCCCTCTTCCACAAGATCGACAATCCGGTCCGTAAAATTGGCCTCAACGCTCAGTTCGGGCGATGCGGCCAGCAACGAGCCCAGAAACGGAATCACTATCGCTTTGCCATATCCTTCGGAAACCGTTAGCCGAAGCGTGCCGCGGGGAAGCGGATGGTCATGCCGGATACTGGCTTCGGCTTCCTGCACATCTTCGATTATCTGTAAGCAGCGGGAATAAAATTCATGGCCTTCCGTTGTGAGGGAAAGCCTTCTTGTTGTGCGATGAAACAACCGGGTCCCCAGGTAGTCTTCAAGACGAGACAGCGCTTTTCCCGCCGCAGAACGCGTCAATCCCACTGATGCCCCTCCCGCGACGAAACTGCCAGCCTCAGCTACGGCGACAAATATCCGGATCGCCCGGAGATCGAGTTCGGATGTTAACGGATTTCGTTTCGGGACTTTTGCCGCTCTCATAGGGGAAACATATTCGCTAATTAGAGTCGTAACATCGTTATTGTCGAATAATAAACCAAGAGGTAAGAGAATGCTCCCGGAACAGGCACAAAACGCACTTGATGGCTGGATCACCGCCGCCGCCCCCGTGGTCAAGAAACTGTATGGCGAGACGGAAACCGAATGGCCAGAGGTTCGCCGGCAATATATGCATGGCATGCTTAATCTCTTTCCGGCCATCCGCGGCGTTTCCTACAATACAACAATGTTGGGATCCACCCCCGCTCTCTGCGCGACGCCAGATGATGTTGAGACAGAGCGTACAGTCCTTTATATCCACGGCGGCGGTTACGTTCACGGAGGCGTAGAAGCCTACCGCGGCCTTACGGGACGTCTCGCCAACCAGCTGAAGGCAAAAGTCTACACCCCGGCCTACCGCCAGGCGCCTGACTTCCCGTTCCCGGTGCCAATAAACGATGTTTTTTCTGCCTATCGCGCCCTCCTGGCCTGCGGTAGCGATCCGCGAAAACTCGTTCTGGTCGGTGATTCTGCTGGCGGGGCAATGGTGGTAACCATGATGCGTAAGGCCCGTGACGCAGGTATTGCGCTGCCGGTGGCGGGAGTCGCCATCTCCCCATGGGCAAACCTCACGCACAGCGGTTTTTCCGCAACGGTGCGCGATGGAATAGATCCGCTCTGCCGCGTGGCGTTTCTCAATATCCTCGCGCGCACCTTCCTCGCGGGTGCGCTGCCTACGCATCCCGATGCGTCTCCCGTTTTTGCCGATGTTCACGATCTGGCGCCGATCCTGATTCAGATCGGTGAAAATGAAGTCATGCTCAGCGACGCGATCCGTCTCGCGTCCCATCTGGGCGAAGCGCGGGTACGCACGTCGCTTGAGGTCTGGCCGGGAATGTTTCATGTCTGGCATCTGTTGGCCGGGACGTTACCCGAAGCCGACCAGGCTCTGCGTAATGCGGTCCGTTTCCTCGACGACGCGCTGAGGATCGCTGAAGCTAGCGGGAAGTAACCTGCACAGGTACGGGCGGCGAACGCTCGCCCGTAGGCTAACAAACGTACTCACGCGCTCCTCAAGGTAAAGCCGTAGTGCCCCGCTGGCGCTGTGCAAAGGCGAGGCACATTTTTAAGACCCTTCTATTTTACCGTTCAAATTCCCACACGAAGCCCTCTTCTGTGCCGGTAACGCGCCCCACAGAACTTGCTGAAAAGTGGCTTGTGAATACCGTCGCCTGACGTTCGGCGGCAAAGTTTAAGAACCACTTCCGGGACTGATTCGCCTGCAAACTATCCTTGCAAAATACGGAACTCAGGGCGTGATGAGACACCTGCAGCGGGGTATGCATCAGGTCGCCACAAAAAATCGCCGTTCCCTCTGTCGTTTCAACGGCAATGCTCATATGCCCGACGCTATGCCCCGGAGTAGGGTAAAACAGGATCCCCGGGAGAAATTCCGTCGGGGAATCCGCTACCGTCACCAGACGGCCGCTCTCAACAATCGGCAAAATGCTGTCATCAAATACCATTTTGCGCGCGGCAGCTGCCGGAGATGAGACAAAATTGAGCTCAGATTGAGAACAAACCCATGTCGCGTTGGTAAACGCAGGCCGCCATTTTTCCCCATCCCAGAGGGTGTTCCAGCCGACATGATCGGTGTGTAAATGGGTATGCAATACATAATCGATATCATCGGGTTGAATACCCGTCTGCTTTAAATTTTCCATCCATGGCGAAGAGAGCTGATGAAACAAGGGGCTAAATGGCCGATTCTTGCCATTGCCGGTCGCCGTATCAATCAGTATCCGGCCCTGCGGCGAGTCGATTAACCAGCTATGCACGCTCATTTCGATCGGCGTTTGCGCGTTCATCCCTGCAGGAAAACGAACGCCTGCGGCATCCGGCAATAATTTAGCCAGCGGCATGCTAAAAAGCTGTTCAGTAATTCGGGTAATAACCACATTTCCGAGACGATAAGAAGCGGGGGTAGACATCGGTGGCATCCTTTTGATAAACACATCATTAATCATGGCTGACAGCTGTAGCACTGCGCTTCATGGCAAGAGTATAAAACAGAGTCGCAGCCGTTGCCGCGCTGACGCTCACTATCGCCAGCCCCAAACCAAGCGCATTGTCAATTCCGTGAAATTTCTGGCTTAAATATCCGACCAGAAACGGCCCAATGCCCCCGCCCAACAGGTTAGTCATAAAAACCAGCAGGGAAATCGCGCGGCCGCGCATTCTGTTGGGGATCGCTATTTGTAACGGAATGGGGGCCAGCGCCATGGTGATGCTGGCGCAGAACAGCGTTATGGCATAAAAGATAATCGCCGTAGAAAATGGCATACAAGAGGCGAGTACGGAGAAAATAATCAACAATCCGCACGCGCAAGCAGACACTTTGAGCGAGTCTCGTAGCAGGTTTGCCGGTAGCGCCGCGCGCACTAATTTCCCGGCCAGCAGAACCCCGACAACCCCCGCACACATATATACCGGTCCGGTAATTTGCCCAACATAGCCCGCCGTGAGAGTAAAGTGCCGCATCATGACCGTCGGGAACCAGGCCGTCAGCGAATAAAACAGCATAATGAGGCAGGTGTAGGCAAAATAAAAAGGCAAGCAAAAACGGTTCTTCACCAGCAGTTCGTTAAGTACGTCGCGGAACGCAGGCGTTCCCTTTTCCACCGATGTCTGACTCGCCTGATGATTCCGCCGGGCGGGTTCACTTACGGTGAAAAAAACCAATATGGAGAGTAATATGCCGGGTAACCCGACGATTAAAAAGACCCATTGCCAGGGATGCATTGCCGCCAAACCGGGCATATGGCCCATTTCGCGGGTTAACCACCCCAACAACATTCCGCCCCCGGTGAGTGCCAGGCCGCTGCCAATATAGGGGCCCAGCATAAAGATTCCGGTAGCGCGAGTTAAACGGCTGGCAATAAACATATCAGCGAACAGCGACAACACGGCCGGACTCAGAGCGGCCTCCGCTATAGCCGTTCCACCGCGCCAGATCAACAGCTCCGTATAGCTACCGGCGGTAGCGCACAACATCGTTGAACATGCCCAAATGGCCACGCACACCGCAATTAATCTTACCCGATTGGCGCTGTCCACCATTCGGGAAATAATCACCCCGGCGGTAGCATAGCAAAGGGTAAAAGAGAACCCCTGAAGTATACCTATCTGAATATCTGAAATGTGTAAAGTAGCTTTTAATGGCTCAACCAGGATACTCATTATTTGACGATCGAGATAGGAAAAGGCAAAGCAGGCGAGGAATAACCCAACAGGGTAGGCGCATGCGCCCACCGTGGTCCCCTCTTGACTAGCACCGGATCGAATATTCATCGGGAATGCTCTCGTAGCGGATTAATACCAGGTGGCAGGCGAAGCGATCACCGCAATACAATCACCGGCGACGACATGAGAAAACGTGCGCGTGACCATAATCTCTCCGGTCCCGGAAAAATAGTGCTCTTTTGCCGGTTCCCAGGGGGCATCGAGGTTATAGAGTCGCCCGGCAAGCTGATCCTGTTTAACGCGATCGCCAAGTTTAAAACAGGGCTCAAACACCCCTCGCCCGGCAGAGAATAGATAATGTCCGGCGCCGCCTACCTTCATCAGTCGCGTCTCATTTTGTGAGGCGACGGGGGCATGCTTCGTGACCCCTGATGCCTGTAAAACGCGTCTCAGCCCACTCTCGACAATCTGCAGATTATCCGGGTTACAGGAGGCACCGCCCCCAAACTCACCGCAGAGAAAAAGCTTTCCGTGACGTTCCGCAGCAGCGCCGTATGTACGATCTTCTCCCAGCAGATCCATGATCATGGTCGTCGGCGCATTGAAAGCGTTAACGAGCTTGATGTAGTCGCGATGCTGGGCCGCGTTTTTCGGAAGCGCGGCTAATAACACCGGCGCATGGTTAAATGATGCGCCGCCGGCATGCATATCTAAAATAATGTCGGCGAGCGGAAATAATTCCGTATCAACATAATGCGCGATCATTTCCGTCAGGCTGCCGTTCCGCTTCCCGGGGAACATTCGGTTCAGGTTGCCATTATCGATAGGAGAAGTGCGTGTACCCTGCTGAAATGCGGGGAAATTAAGCCCCGGAATCACAATAATTCTGCCATTAATTTTCCAGGCTGCCATTTCCTGGATAATTTTCATCAACGCGACGGGTCCTTCCAGCTCATCGCCATGGTTACCCCCGGTCATCAGGACCGTTGGACCTTCCCCTTGTTTCAGGACGGCGATCGGAACGGGAATACGCCCATAGGCGGAGGTGTTGTGCGAATAAGGAAGCATCAGCACGCCGGTTTGAAATCCCTCTTTATCAAAATCGACGGTGGCACTGATAAGCGAACGTGGTGAGGTCATCTAACACTCCTGATTCAGGTCGTTTGCGGATGGGCCTCAGTATGAATTTAGCCGTCGAATCAATAAAAGTACTTAATAGTACCCATGGTGATGCTTTAAAAGCATCACTAAGGATAATGTAAGATATTTAATGACTCATGGAGTGAATCTAAAAATCGTTTCACCAGCGGAGAGTTATTTTCTGCCAGAAATGCGAATTTTAATGGCATCATAATACTTAGATCTGACAAACGGACTAGTCGCACCCCTACCGGAAGACGTGAAATAGTGGCGGAATTAACCAGGGCGACGCCAATACCGGCATTGACCAGCGCCAGTATTGCGGACTCTGTTTGCGCTTCCTGTACCACGTTAAGGGTAATTCCTATGCTGTGGCAGGCGGCCATAACGTGATCGTAATAGGCGGGATAGACCCGGCGGAAGGAGGTGATAAACGGTAAGTGCGCCACCCGATGTAGCGATATAACGTCGAGATTATCCTCAACCGGCCATGCTTTTGGCAGCGCTAAGCGAATATCGTACTGATACAACGTTTTAAACTGACACTGTTCAGACATGGCGCCAAACCCATAAACAAAACCGCCATCGAGCTCGCCCTTTTCAATCAATGCAATCTGCTCCGGCGTGTTCAGCGGAATCAGTTCAAGCGTTGCCCGCGGCACAACCTGCTTAAAGTGACGCAGCGTGGAAGGTACAATCCCATCCCAGCTGCTGTTTTCCACAAATCCAAGTCGCAGATGCCCGTCAAAACCGCTGGCGATGCGATGCGCCTGTTCAACAGAAAGATCCAGTCCAGCGAGCATTTTTTTGATATCACGATAAAACGCTTCACCCGCCAGGGTGAGAGTAAGCCCGCGAGGATGACGAATAAAGAGTTTGACCCCAACTTCAGTTTCTAAGTCCTGTATTTGCCGGGAAATAGCGGGCTGAGTGACGTGAAGATAATGAGAGGCCAGGCGAATGCTTTTATGCTCGGCAACGGTGATAAAATAGCGTAAATGGCGTAGCTCCATTTTTTGCTCCAGAATAAAATTGCAGGTTCGCTGTAAGATTACAAGAGATAGACATGCTTGCATTTTTTCTGAAACAGACTATCAGGATTAAACGAGACCTGCGTGGGTCTTCAGGATATTAACTGACGGTAATAATTAACTGGTTACTTCTGTAAAACAACCTTAGCTATGCCTGACCGGGTTAGAACTCAATCAACTGTGTGAGTCTGACAGTAAGCAATGACACCTGAGGCAGCGATGATAGTTCTTTCAGAACTTCCAGGGTAATTAGCTCAGATAATCAATCATTTCGTCAATAAATACCTGATACCTGCTTTCATTTACCCGTGAAGGGTCGTAGAGCAAATGCATTTCCCGTGAGGGAATAGTGAAGTTCTCCAGGATAGGAACGAGTTTTTCCCTGTTGATAAGTCGCCTGAGCTCTTTTTCATAACCAATCAGCACACCTGTGCCTCTTAATGCCGCCTCAAGGATTGCTCCCCAGTCGTTAATCGCCAGGCGAGAGTTTACCATCACTTCAGCAGGACCTTCAGTGCTGGCAAAAGGCCAGTAATGGGTTAACCCCGCAGACCAGGGTGCAAAAACCAGACACTCATGATGTTTCAGATCAGAAGGTTGTTCTGGATGACCGTACTTTGTCAGGTATTGAGGAGCAGCACATGCAATAAATCGGTATGCAGGCAACGGTTTTGCCGCAAGCCGGAGTTTCTTATCAAGCTCGCCGATTCGTATCACCAGGTCAAAATCCTCTGAAGCAGGATTAATAACGTCATCAGTAAGAACAAGTTCAATACGCATTTTCGGGTAGCGCTCAAGAAATGTGCTCAAAAAATCTACCAGGACATAACGGCCGAACGTTACCGGCGCATTCAGCCGCAGCGTACCTGCAAGAACTCCGCTCGTACTGCTTGCTTCCCGGTCAGCGCTGTCGATGGCCTGTAAAATTGTTTCACAACGCCTGTAGTACAGCGATCCTGCCGGCGTCAGGCTTTGCCTGCGCGTCGTTCGGTTAAGCAGGCGCGTTTCAAGCTGCTTCTCAAGTGTGGCGATATGGCGGGCCACCATCTGAGGCGACATACCGAGTCTGTCTGCGGCCGCGACAAAAGAGCCTGTCTGAACCACAACCACGAAGGCCCGCATTCCGGTAAGTTTATCCAGCATTCGCTACTCCTGGTTGTTTCAGAACTCAATATTGGCGAATTTTAAAAACTGCTAATACTTATTATGCTTATTTTTTGTCTTATGAACAGGACAGCGAAAACGATGCACATTTATATTGTCAGAATGGACCATCCGGACGGCAGCGGGTGGAATACCTTTGTGCGCGAGCATGTGATTTATCTGAAAGGTCTGATAGAACAGGGCAAACTGTTAGCGTCCGGTCCGCTCAAAAACACGCCACTGCGGGCGGGATTTCTTATTTTCAGGGCTGAGACGCGCGATGAAGTCCAGTCCATGATCGGTGCGGACCCTTTTGCACGTGAAGGCCTTATTGCCCACCTTGATATCCAGCAATGGGACCCGCTGTTCGGGCAGCTCAGCAGTTACTCAAGCCATAATGCAAGCGGGGATTTGAAGGATTTAATTGATTAACCAATTGAGTTAAGAAAAATTTCTCTCAGTCTGCCGGATGATCCACATACAGGGTATGGGGAAGAGGAACGCCTGTATTCATGGCGATACATTTCCGGTATGTTCGGTAATGTATCGCCATTAACCAATTCTGGTTAGCATGGCAGAACATTCAATCCATCAGGTCGCGCCATTTTACCATTCTGTCACTGAGGTCAAGCGTCTCTCCGTCGACACTGAAACGGCCATCGCCCTGATGGTGGAGCAGGCGCAGTTCCTGCCATGAGCTGTCAAGCCAAATCCGCCGAACTTCCAGCACCCACAGGTTATAGCGCCGCACCTGGCTGTCATCCACCACTCTGCACTCCAGGTTAGCCAGGCATTTATCTACCAGAGGCGCTCTGACCGATTGCGCGGCAACGGGGGTCAGGCCGAAACGCGCAAATTTGTCGTCTGTTTCTCCCGAGCAATTACCGATGTCCACAACGGCCTTTGCCATCCCGGCTGGCGGTACAGCCAGAACACATTCCCCGGTATCTGACAGCGCCTGATAGCTGTAATCCCAGGGGCCGATAATCACACCAACCAGCGGTGGGGCATGCTGCATCATCATGTGAAAACCTGCGGTCATCAGATTCGTCCGGCCATCTGTCCCCCTGGTGGACACCAGAATAACGGGACCAGCTTCAAGAATACGGTACGCTTTTTCCGCAGGCAGGCTGTCATGCATGAGATATCCTCCAGAAAGAAAATCAGGGACAGTGTGGTTCACATGTCCCCGGGGGTTATTACTCTTCAAAATCCGTGGCGTCTGACGCGCTTCGCCAGACATCAAGGTCCTGACTCACTGCATGCATTTTTTGTTCAGCGAGGGTGTTGGCAATCTTACCAGCAAAAAGATGCACGGGAGGGGCGTCAGCAAAGGCCGCCTGCAGTATCAGAGAAGCGACTTTATCAGGATTGCCAGCCTGTTTGCCGTCCAGACCGTTCAGATGGAGGTCCAGCGAGGCCTGAGCTTCGGTATAGTCAGCGATTGTGCGCTGGGCCACGACCAGCGTCTCTTTCGACAGAAACCCGGTGCGCACCGGTCCAGGATAAACCACTGTGGCTCTGATGTTCAGCTCGGCCAGTTCGGCCGCCAGGGTTTCGGTCAGACCGGCCAGTGCGAATTTGCTGGCGACATAGCTGCCCCAGCCCGCGTAACCGCCCTGAAAGCCCACGATCGACGCCACGTTGAAGATATGTCCGCTGCGCCGCGTACGCATATGCGGCAGGGCATGGCGCAGAACATGCAGGGGAGCAAACACGTTAACATCAAAATTGCGACGCAATTCGCTGTCGGTTAATGCTTCAATGGTGCCCTGCTGGCCGTAGCCTGCGTTGTTGACCACACAGTCAATGCGCCCGAAGGCGGCAATGGTGCTGTCGATGGCTTTTTGAACGCTGGCTTCGTTCACCAGGTCCACCTCCAGCGCCAGCAGTCGCGCGTTATCGTCGCCGAATGCCTGACGCAGACTGGTCAGGGTGCGGGAGGTTGCGGCTACGGCATCGCCTCGCGCCAGTAACTGGCGTGCCAGCGAAAGGCCAATACCACGAGCAGCGCCGGTGATAAACCAGACTTTTGCAGGGGAGGTTTGTTGTTGCATTGATGAAGACTCCTGTTGTTGAAAAATGAATTGCATCACTGAATGGCGACACTCATGCCACCGTCGGCCATAACTACTGCGCCGACAATGTAACTGGCCCTGTCTGAAGCCAGAAAGGCGGCGACTTCTGCGATTTCATCGGGGTGGGCTGCACGGCCAACCGGCGCTTTACGACCATGCTCTGCCAGATATGCCTGCCCGTCGGGCTGGATTGTATTCGTGATGTTTGTCACCGCATCTCCGGAGCCGACTGCATTAACACGAATACCGTGAGTGATAGCTTCCAGCGCGAGTGTACGGGTTAACTGTGCCAGCGCCCCCTTGGAAGCTGCATAGGCGGCGATACCGGGAAAAGACTGATAACAGGCGTAAGAACCAATATTAACGATTGCACCCGATTTTGCCGCCATCATTGGGCGCATGGCTTCCCTTGAGAAAAGAAATGCGCCCGTGGCATTAACAGCCATGACCTGGTTCCATTCCCTGAGCGTCATTTCTGCCACCGGCTGGTTGATGATGATGCCAGCGTTGTTGATTAAGACGTCGAGGCGACCGAACTGTTCTGTTGCAGTCCGCACGGCCAGTTCCGCACTGGCTTCCTGAGTCACGTCGGCGACAACGGGGACAATACCTTCACGTGCCAGCGCATTGACATTATCCCCCCGGCCAACTGCGACGATACGTGCGCCCTGGCGGTGCAACAGTTCGACGGTCGCCAGGCCGATACCGCTGGCGGCACCGGTGACGATCGCAACACGGCCTGCAAAGGGCATAGCCCTGGAAAAAGAGCCTGACTCTGACATGAACACTCCTGAATAAATGAAAACATGTTTACGGTTAATGAGGACTGGCCACAGGACGGACGATGAGTTCGCTGATATCAACGCCAGCGGGTTGTTCGATGGCATAGGCGATTGCCTGCGCCACGGGCTCCGGAGGTAAGGCGATGCGCCGGAATTCGCGCATGGCAGTCCGGGCTGTTTCGTCCGTAATATGATCGGCAAGTTCTGACTCGACCACTCCCGGGCTGACCAGCGTCACCCGGATCGCATCGGTCTCCTGCCGAAGCCCGTCAGAAATAGCGCGCACGGCAAACTTGCTGGCGCAATAGACAGCGGCTGTGGGCGAGACCGTATACGCGCCTGTGGAGGCAATATTAATGATGTGACCATCACCCTGCTCCTGCATGATCGGCAGGACGGCGGCTATCCCGTGCAGAACGCCCCGAACATTGACATCCAGCATGCGGTTCCACTCTTCGACCTTCAACGCTGCCAGCGGTGAGAGTGGCATAACGCCAGCGTTATTTATGAGCGCGTCAATACGTCCGTGCTTCTCCAGCGCCCTGGCTGCGATGCGTTGCAAATCTTCTTGTCGCGTGACGTCAATTGCCATGGCATCAACACTACCCCCCGTTGCCCGCAACTCTGTCGCCAGTGCGGTCAGTTTTTCAATACGTCTGGCACCGATAAACAAATGATGCCCCTTCCGGGAAAGATGACGGGCTGTGGCCTCACCTATACCACTACTGGCACCGGTAAGAATGACCACTTTAGACGTTTCTGATACCACTGTTTTCATCACTCCTCCTTGCCTGTCACCGGGCGGGACAGGGAATGTCATTGGAATATCAAACAGGCAGGTATCATAAAGAGAGGGCACATACGACGACAGGCCTGACACTCTTGCATCATTGCCTAATCCTATTTTCTTTATTGATTTTTAAGCATGCAGGGAGTGAAAATATAATCATTAAATTCAATTAGCAGGTCTGCTGTATGCCAGAAAGATTGCCCTCCATATCTCAACAGTCCGAAATGGCGGCTATGATTTGCCAGCTCGCCCCTCATGAAGGTCACACCCGTACGTTGCTGGATGGCGTGCGTCTGATGCGTGCTGACGGCGCGCTGGGGCGTACCCCCGTGTTGTACGAACCAGGCATTGTTATTGTCTGTCAGGGGCACAAAAGAGGTTACCTGGCCGACAGGGTTTACCACTACGACCCATTGCACTACCTGGTGCTGTCAGTACCTCTGCCATTTTCAAGCGAGACAGATGCCAGTCCGGCAGAGCCTTTGCTTGCTGTGTCCATTCGTCTGGATATGACAGCTGTGGCAGACCTGGTTATGGCTGTCGATCACCATGCCACTGCATCAGGTTCACCCGTTGGCATTGTCTCCACACCACTTGACGACACGCTGGCAGATACGACAGTTCGTCTTCTGAAGGTATTATTTTCACCACTTGAAGCGCGGGTTCTGGGCCCGGGGATTGTGCGGGAGCTGATTTTTCGTGTGCTGCTGGGTGAACAGGGTGGAGCCATTCGTGCTGCGCTGGCCTGTCATGGCAACTTTGGACGTATTGCACGTACGTTACGGCGTATCCACCTCGATTACGCCCGTCCACTGGATGTGGCTTCACTTGCGCACGAAGCTGGCCTGAGCGTTCCGGCTTTTCATGCGCATTTCAAAGCCGTGGCGGCGACTTCTCCCATTCAGTACATCAAGTCAGTGCGTCTTCATCAGGCGCGACTGATGATGATACGGGATAACGTTACTGCAGCAGGGGCAGCAGCGCGGGTCGGCTACGAAAGTGCGTCGCAGTTCAATCGGGAGTTCAAAAGACTGTTTGGTCGCAGCCCCGGAGAGGAGACACGTAAAATGCGCACAGCATTCGCACTGATGGAACCTGCGCAACTCGAAGCAGCGACGTCGACACACTAATCTGCAACTGTCGATATTCATGCGCAAATGTTCACTGTAAACCGGACTGAGACGCCAGGACGCTAACAGTTCATGCTGATATGAAGGTTATCTGAATAACCTGTAGGATTTTCGTTCGTAACAAAAATGTCAGCTACACCTGCCGGCACATCAACACCGGCAGCCAGAACCAGTATGTACCTGTACCTCTGTGAACTGCGTGGAAGACGAACGTAAAACATCGCAAAACCTGGTGCGAAAGCGTAAAGCAGTCGTGCCATTTATATGCGCAGATTGCCGGGCTAACCGTCCTGCTTTCATCACCAGGTTTTCAGGCCCGTTCGAGTTACAAACCCAGCTTGTCTTTCATTTCTTTTTCTTCAATCGCCTTGGCAATAGCGTTTCTCATCACTTTCAGAATGATCCCGCTGAACATGGCCGTTAAACCGATGGTAAAGAATGCCGTAACCGCAAGGTCAATTAACCAGAATCCTGAATGAACAAGAACGGGCCTGTAAATTGCAACACCGGCAAAAACCACCCAGTGACTGAAACAATAAAAACAACTGAACAGGTAACCTGCCATGGCATTTTTTTTGACCATCCATTCACGCAACGGGCGAAACATTTCCTGCTGTGTGACGGTGATTGAAATGCAACTGGACATCAGTGCAATGACGAGGCAGACCCATAACTGTTCTGACACATTATCGAATGACATAAAAAATACTCTCTGTATGGATTTCATGTAATAGTATAAGATACATGATATCGCACCGCTTATGCAACAACGAAAGTTTCATAAGAAGCTTCGCAGTAAACAGGATAAAAAATGAGAAAAGACCACCGGCTGTCCCGTGCATTACACGTGCTGATACATATGGATAAAATACGCGATCCCGTTACCTCGGAAGATATAGCATTGATGATCAATACGAATCCGGTCGTGGTCAGACGCCTTTTCCAGGGGCTCAAACAGGCGGGTATCATTCATTCTGAAAAAGGGCATGGAGGTGGCTGGACACTCCAGAAATCTCTCGGAGACATCACTCTCCTTCAGGTTTTCCACGCTATTGGCAGCACTGAACTTTTTTCAATAGGCTGGGCGACTGAGCATGACAAATGCCAGATAGAGGATGCAGTTAACAATGAAATAAGTGATACGCTTGAAGAGGCTAGGTGTCTGATTACGAACCGCTTTGCTGAACTTACCCTTGATAAGCTTGTGCCGGAAGTCCTTAAACATAAATAAATTCAACAGCCGGGCATCATATAATGTCCGGCTGTTGAAAGGTCATGATAAATTTTTAGTCTGAAGCCTGTTCTGTTACCGGCCGTTCCTCAGGCGCGTCCGGTAAAGTGGCCGAGTGCAGTGGTTTCCCTGATATTTGTCGGGCTAACAGGTAGAACACGGGAGTCATAAACAAGCCAAAAAGGGTGACGCCAAGCATTCCAGAAAATACCGATATCCCGATAGACTGACGCATCTCAGCGCCAGCGCCATGCGATATCATCAGGGGGATTACACCCATGATGAAAGCCAGTGAGGTCATCAGAATAGGACGCAGCCTGAGACGGCATGCTTCCTTCACTGCGCTACAGGCAGACTTACCTGAAAGTTCAAGTTCACGGGCAAATTCAACGATAAGAATGGCATTTTTAGATGCCAGCCCGACCAGGACGATAAATCCAATTTGCGTAAAGATATTATTGTCCCCATGAGTGAGCCACACCCCGGTAAGTGCAGAAAGGATACTCATTGGAACAATCATAATCACAGCCAAAGGGAGCGTAAGGCTTTCATACTGGGCAGCCAGCACCAGGAATACAAGGAATACACAGAGTGGGAAAATCCAGACGGCACTGTTGCCTGCAAGAATTTGCTGGTAGGTCAGGTCTGTCCACTCATACTCTACGCCGGGTGGAAGTGTTTTCATCGCTATACGTTCAATCTCTTCCATCGCCTGACTTGAAGAATAGCCTGGAGCAGGAGCGCCACTAAGATCGACCGCTGTAAAACCGTTATAACGGGTAACCAGCTCAGGACCGTGTGTCGGCTCAATACGGGCTATGGCAGACAGCGGTACCATATTGCCATCGGCATTTCGGGTCTGTAGTTTCAGTATATCCTCCGGGGTCGCCCTGAACTCTGCGTCGGCCTGCATTCTTACCTGATATACACGACCTATTATATTGAAATCATTTATATAATATGAGCCAAGATAGGATTGTAATGTTTCGGTGATATCACTGATGTTCACCCCAAGTTGTTTGGCGCGATTACGGTCAATATCGACATTAATTTGTGGAAAATTATTCTGGTATGTTGAAAAAAGTGGCGTCAGCACAGGTGATTTAGCTGCTTCTGCCTGAAAGCGTCGAAGTACTTCGGCCATTCCGTCATAACCGATATTTCCTCTGTCTTCAAGCTGCAATTTGAATCCCCCCAGGGAACCCAGACCCATAACGGGTGGTGCCGGGAAAACGGCCGCAAAATCTGCGCCAGGAAGTGACTGATATCTGGCATTCAGAGAGGCGGCAACATCATCTGCGCTGATGCCAGGCCGTTGCTCAAAAGGCTTGAGGAGGACAAATGTCAGGCCGGAACCAGGGCTTGTGGTGGTGCCGTTTACGGACAATCCAGCATAAGAAGATGTGGAAGATACTCCTGGCTCACTTCGTGCTATTTCATTCATTTTTTCCAGTACCCGGTCTGTTCTGGACAATGATGCGCCAGCAGGAAGCTGCACAAAACTGATAAGGTATTCTTTATCCTGAGCAGGGATAAACCCCCCAGGTACAGACCTGCCCAGTAACAGCGTAATTGCCAGCAGAATGCCATAAATCACCATAATCAGGATCTTGCGCTGGCCAAGCGCGCCAACACCTTTTTCATATCGCCTGGCACTACTGTTGAACAGGCGGTTGAAAACAGTAAAGAACCGTCCACAACTACGATGCATAATGCGCGTAAGCCAGTCGCTGTCTGAATCACGTGACTTCAGCAGCATGGCAGAGAGAGCCGGTGAGAGCGTAAGGGAGTTAATAGCGGAGATAATCGTTGAAACTGCTATTGTCACTGCAAACTGCTGATAAAACCTCCCGGTCAGGCCACTCATAAAAGCCAGCGGAACAAATACGGCACTCAGCGTCAGCGCGATCGCAATAATGGGACTACTGACTTCCTGCATAGCCTTGCAGGCGGCATGATATGGCGTCATGCCTCTTTCTATGTTTCTTTCTACATTTTCAACAACAACAATGGCATCATCAACGACAATGCCAATAGCCAGGACGAGGCCAAAAAGGCTCAGGGCATTGATTGAAAATCCAAAAAGGTACAGAAATGCCATTGTGCCGGTTATTGAAACGGGAACAGCCAGCAGAGGAATGATTGATGCTCGCCAGGTCTGGAGGAAAAGAAAAACAACCAGTACCACGAGGAGTATGGCCTCAAAAAGAGTATGAAGCACAGCTTCTATACCCGCCCTGACTGATTTGGTTGGATTATAAACTATCTGGTAATCCAGTCCTTCAGGGAACTGTTTTTTCAGATCTTTCATTGTGCGACTTACCTGTGAGGCAATTTCCAGAGCATTTGCGCCCGGAGACTCCTGTATGGCCAGCGCTACCGCAGGCTTTTTATCCAGGTAAGTACGCATGGCATAATTTTCAGCGGCCAGTTCAATACGGGCGACATCCTTCAATAATGTCGTTCTGGTATCCTGTCGGGCATGGAGCACAATGTTGCCAAATTCTTCAGCCGTTTTAAGCCGACCGCTGGCATTAACTGACAACTGTAACGGTGTTTCTTCTGCCATAGGGGCTGCGCCAACGCTTCCCACTGGTGACTGGGCGTTTTGTTCACGGATAGCAGAGGCGACATCTGATGTCGTCAGTCCGCGAGCAGCCATAGCATCAGGATTAAGCCAGATTCTCATCGCGTAACCACCGGGGCCCCATACTGATACCTGGCCAACTCCCTCAATACGCGAGAGCTGGTCTTTGATGTTACGTATGGCGTAATTACTGATGTAATTATCGTTATATCTGCCATCAGGCGATATCATATGAACGGCAAGTGTGATATTCGGCGAGCTTTTATTCGTTGTGACACCCAGTCGCTGGACATCTTCAGGTAACCGGGGCAGAGCCTGCGACACCCGGTTCTGCACCCATTGCTGAGCCTGATCGGGATCTGTGCCCAGTTTGAAGGTCACTGTCAGATAGAGATTGCCATCCTCATTTGAAAGTGACTGCATATACAGCATATTCTCTACGCCGTTCACAGTTTCCTCTATTGGAGCTGCAACCGTCTGTGCAATCGTGGTGGCATTGGCTCCAGGATACTGGGCATGAACGATAACGGATGGGGGGACAACCGGTGGGTATTCCGATACCGGTAGACGAAATATGGCGATAATCCCTGCCAGAATGAACAACGCAGACAGTACTCCAGCAAAAACCGGCCTGTCGATAAAGAATTTTGATACTTTCATGATGACTTATTTCCTTCCCGGGATTTTGACGAAGGGGATTCGTCTTTGCTGACAACGACTGTTTCACCGGGACTGACCAACTGCGCCCCACCGGAAATAACTCTGTCACCCTTATTGAGGCCTTTTTTCACAACAATCAGTTCCCCCTGTCTGTTTCCCAGTTCGAGGGGGCGATATTCAACTTTGTCATTGTTTCCGACTACCAGAACATAGCGTCTGTCCTGGTCGGTGCGGATCAGTGACTGGTCAATCAATACTGCTGTATAAGATTTGCTTGCCTGGAGTCTGACCCGGGCCTGTAAACCGGGAAGCAACCTTGATGATGGATTATCAAGAAGTGCGCGCATCCTGATAGTGCCGGTTTCAGTACTGAGATGATTATCCACAGAATGAAGAATGGCTTTATGTGGATAATCTTTTTCATCGGCCAGTCCTACCAGCACTTCAGGTTTGTCTTTATTTGAAAGCTTGTCGATATAATTAAGATAGGTTCGTTCATCCGCATTAAAAGCGACATACAAGGGATCAAGAGCAACAATGGATGCAAGAACCGGACTGTCAATACCGGCTGCGACCAGATTACCGACTGTCAGTTCTGCTCTGGAAATACGGCCAGTTATCGGTGCGGTAATCCTGGTATAGCTTTCGCTGAGCCTGGCGCTCTCGACCTCAGCTTCGGCAATCTCCCTGGCTGCTTTCGATTCCCGGGCGGCATTGTTCAGAACGTCATAATCGCGCTGTGAGATAGCATGGGTCCCGATAAGTTTTTTACCCCGGGACAGATCCAGCAATGCCAGGTCCTGCTTCGCTTTTGCCTGCGCGTATGCTGCACGAGCCCGGGCCAGTTCAGTCTTATAAGGGGCTGGATCGATAATAAATAAAATATCGCCTTTCCTGACCAACTGACCATCCCTGAACTTAACATCCACAATCTCGCCTGTAACTTTTGAACGTACAGCGACCTCATCGGTGGCTTCCAGTTTTCCCGAGAATTCGGCCCAGTCGTTTACCGTATGAACAACTGCGGACGTAGTTCGCACCGTTTTAAGGTTTGATGTCTCAAGTGCATACGCGTCGGGTATGACGCTCTGTTTTGAAAGGAACAGCCCGATGACAGCCAGTGTACTGGTTAAGCACAACATGCGACGTTTGAACGATACAGTCATAAATCAGTCCAGAAATGATTTGATTATGAAATCGGACGTTAAGAAATTTATCGATGCTTAACGCCAAACTTTTTGTCTGAGTTGCTTCACTGATACGAGGGCGCAAAAGGATCTGGCTAGCTGGTATCAAAAAGCGAAATCATGTAACTTCATATGAGTCATGAGATAGGCTATCACAAGAAACAGATAAAGTTACATGATATTTTTGCGTGAAGAGTTTTTCTCTAGAAAGGTTTTAAGCTCAAGGAAAGAAGAGATTGCTATATTTAAGTAAATTCATGCATTAATGTTGTGATGTGCTCGCCATAAAATGTGGACTGAACTGTCCTAACTCCCGTAGACGATCCTGCCCTATAAATGTCTCTGGTATGTCTGTTAAACCCGTGGTGATTGATGGTATTTAATAGGTATACCCATTTGATACCATATTGACATAAGCTCCATTTGCTCTGAAAATGAACAGGCTTATACGTTGCTTTTGCAACCACCAATGATTCAGTAGCCTGTGAGAATCGCCTTCGGGTGGCTACAACAAAAGCTCCTGTAACCTGAAAAGGGGCAAAAAATTGGTAAATCTGCACACCTTTGAGAGCAGATATCGTCAATTTAAGCGCACTATGACGCGACGATAAAGGTTCCTTCTGTACTAACCAGACAGTCAGAATGTTGTTTTTTCTGACTCCCCGACGGGAAACACTTCCCGCTCGGGCAGGTGTTTCCTTTTTTTATGGAGAAACACAATGTCTGTCATCTCTTCTGCGATTTTCCCTGAACATATCCTTACTCAGCTTCAGCAGTCTGCTGACGCAGCTGTCCGGAAATTGAAATCTTTCATTTATCTGCATCGCAACAGCAGCTGGTATGTCAACGGCTCGGGCAATTATGCCGTCCGTGCGCATATCTCTTCTGTCAAAGACCAGGGCGTTAACGTCTTTCTTACCGTTCGTACCGGTTGCCACCGCGCCGAGTATGTTTTTCACCGCCTGCCGGTTTCCTTTCCTGAGGGAATAACAGGTCGTCGAAACGCATACCGCCATGCCTGCCGTCAGGCACAGCATCTGGCACACCTGCGCTACCGTTTTCTTTCCGGAGGGCATTCTCATGACTGAAGCACTGCACGATGTCACTTTTCGTATTCTGTCGATGTCTGAGACGCGACGGGATGTATGTCCCGCTCAGTATGGCCCCGTAAGTGGCGTTTTCATCCGGGGCGAAATCCTCAGAGATAACGTCTCCTGTGGCGAACAGGTTTTTGTCGCACCGCTCGGTGATTGTGATCCAGCTGACCCCGAACTTTGCGTCTGGTGTCAGTATTACGGATATTCTTCCCGGGTTAAGGCCGGCGACATACTGGATGGTGTGGCCGTTTCTGGCATAAATTTCGCTGATCCACTGTCGTTAGCTGTGCTGCAACGCCTCCGCTTTAATCCTGAATATGTGTATCAGGAGCAGAGGCACTGAACTGATCGGCTGATGAACGCCGGCCGAAAATGTTGTGGACCCTGACGGGGATATCTCTCCGTCGGAGGGAATATCCCGTTATTTACCTGAGGATATACCCATGCACACAGACGTTTATACGCTTAAAACTCCACTGGACACGCTCAGCTGGCTTTGCCTGCTTGAGAGTGAACTCCTGAGCATCAGGGCATTCCAGCGTCTCGATCTACATACGGACCGGGATGAACCGAATGAACTGACATTTCTGGAAGATTCCATCATTGGGACCGGCACAGCTTATGGCTGGTTTGTCTTTTTACTCGGGGAAGGCGATATTCCGCCTTTGCCTGATACGTCTAAAAATCTGCTCTTCACGCTGGACGAGCTGGGAAAAGAAATTAACCGGCCCTTCTGGGAGAAGGCCGTGGATGAAGGTATCCAGGATGCCCGGTGTGATCGGGCTATAGCGGCTCTCGAACGGATGTAACCAGCAGACAGAACACACCCTGACGGGGATTTACTCCCGTCCGGGGGATAAATCCCCCTTTTTTTTCTTCGCGGAGGATTTATCAATGAAAGGCCTGTCTTCTTCCCCGGCTTCCATGTCGGTTGTCTACACCATCGAGCACGTCAGCACGGTTCCGTTGCGTCACTGGCATGCTTTCGTTCTGGCCGTAACAGAAACCTTCTGGCAACTGCCGGTGCGTCTGCGTCCGGGAAATATGTATCTGCCGTCGCTTAACCGCGCGGCTGACCTGTTTCCGGTTGCTGATGTCATGGCGTTCTGTGGCGATTCAGGCGGCTGTTTCTGGCCGGTCAACATGACCATTGAGCGGGAGCGCAGCCACAATACGCTGAGTATCCAGGAGCTGGATTTTCAGCATCAGCCCTGCGATTTCTTTGCGCGTGTTGTGATGGTCCTGCTGCATAACCTGTGTCCGGACAGCTTCCGGATACATTCTTCAGACGAGGGTCGCAGCTGGGCGTTACCGTTACGCTGGATTGAACAACATCTCGGCCTGCCTGAGCAACCGACGCTGAGCGCGCCTCAGCCGGTACTGAAAACACCGGTAGGCGAGGGCGCGTTTGATTCCCTGCTGCTGCAGCTGCTCTCCGGTGGTGAGCGGGTGCTGAGCAATGAGGACTGGAACGCATTCGTGCTGGCGGAATTCCATCTGTACGAACTGACGCGGGTCGCGGAAACATCTGACTCGTTTTAAACAGTAATGACTTTAACCCCGTCGGGAGAGATGACTCCGGACGGAGCGGCTCTCCCGTTTTTACAGGAGAGCCCCATGCTTTTTTTCGACAATAAAGACCTGACGAACGTCCTGCTGACCGCCCGCATGCAGGGAGGCCAGCTTCATCTGGCAAAGGATGAGGGTGTTTATCTGATGCCGGCCACCGGTGCCTGGCAGGGCAACGATCCGGTGCCGCGTATTGCGTATGCCGCAGGGTGTCACCCTCAGAAAAATGAGGACTGGTACGACACGGCGCGCCTGCTTGCCGGCGGCGATGATTTCATTGAATCACTGACGATAAGCGACGCGATCGCCACCTCTGTACTGTCCGGCAGGACGGACCTGAGGATCCTGATTACCGACACACAGATACAGGTGCTCACCGCAGCGACTGACCGGGTGAAAGTGGCGCAGTATCGCCAGAAGGCCGATCAGCTTCTGGCGAGTGCAGTCAGTCACTTCAGTGCCTGTGTCGGGCCTGATGAACTCTGCCGCTGGCGTGAAAACGCCGTGCGTCTGCTGACGCAGGCGGCCTTCATCAGCTGTAAGCGGGCGAAGCCTGAAGATCATCAAACCTTTCTGAACGCCTGTGGCAGGCTGCAGGCCAGGTTATCGCAGGTGACCCCGCAGGGTGCGCTGCGAATAACCGGACGTTAATTCACCCCGGCAGGGACTTTTCCTGCCGGAAAGGTTCCTGCCTCTTTCTGAACCGAAGGAGGCCCGTATGGGACTGGATATTTTTCTCTACAGCCAGCACCGGCAGATCGTCGCAGTACCGGCACCGTATCATCCGGTGTGTGAACTGAGCCGCGATTTTTCACTGATTACCTGGGTGGATAAGCATGTCGGTGAGGTGGAAAACGCGACCTGTCTGGAACTGTCACGCGAGCATATTCAGCAACTGAAAGAGAGGCTGGACTGTGCGATTGCGACATTTACAGAGGGTAATGAGGATAATCCGCTTCTTCAGCGCCGGCTGCAGTACGTTTTCACCCTGCGTGACAGGCTGGAAAGCCTGCTCAGTGATTTTGACTTTGAACATGAATACCTGTGGTTTTATGCCGCATGGTAACTGACTTCTGAATTTCCCGTCGACGGGCGTATCTCTGCGCCCGCCGGCGCAGGGGTATGCCTCTGATTAAAGGTATATCTCATGAAAAAAACGACTTCACACAAGGCGGCCCGCCGTCCGGCAAAACAGACTGACCTTTATCGCCAGATCACCGACCGCATTGTTGTCGCGCTGGAAAACGGCGTCGCGCCCTGGCGTAAGCCGTGGCGCGCGGCCGCCGGCAGCGGTCTGGCCGGTCTGCCCCTGAATGCCACAACCGGACGTCACTACAGCGGCGTGAATGTCCTGCTTCTCTGGATGTCAGCGGAAGAGCAGGGTTTTCGCAATAACCGCTGGATGACTTACCGGCAGGCGCAGCAGGCTGGCGGGCAGGTGCGTAAGGGTGAGAAAGCCACCCTGGCGGTGGTTTATAAGGACTGGACGAAGCAGGCGGAGGATCGCGAAGGCAACCGCCTTTATGACAGTGACGGTAAACCGCTGATGGAAACCGTGCCGATGCTCAAACCCCTGCAGCTGTTCAACGCTGAGCAGTGTGAGGGATTGCCGGCAGAGGTTGCGGCTTCTCCTGAACAGCCCCCGACGGTGGATGAGGACGGCATACTCAGCCCGGACGTGATGAACAGGGTGATCCGGATGTTTAACGCCACTGGGGTTAAACACCGGATGCTGCCTCAGAACCGGGCTTATTACCGCCCGCTGACGGATGAAATTGTGATGCCGATGGCTGAACAGTTTTTTACGGAGGCGGACTGCTGGTCCACGCTGTTGCATGAGCTGGTACACAGTACCGGTCATGCGAAGCGACTTAACCGGGAGGGGATAACCTCCTCATCCCGGCAGTTCGGGGACCCGGTGTATGCCTTTGAGGAGCTCATCGCCGAAATGGGCAGTGCGTTTTTGTGTGCCCAACTCGGGGTGTTCGGTGAGGTTCAGCACGACAGCTATGTGGACCACTGGCTGAAGGTGCTGAAATCTGACAAAAAGGCCCTGTTCCGCGCCTGCCGGCATGCCCGGGAAGCGTCGGAATATCTGCTGGCACTGCCTGAAAGTCAGGCTGTGGCGGCGTAATTAACTTATCCGGTGACGGTTATTCCGTAACTGTCGCCGTCCCGTGAGGACACCGCTCCTCACGGGGCTGTGTCCTCTTTTTTTTATGAAAGAGGAGTATTCACTATGTCCGAATGGTGTCATAACCGCCTGGAAATCACCGGTAAATCCGTCTGCATCGATGTCATGCTGCAGTGGATAAAAGGCACTGACGTACCGCGTCACCGCCACGCCGTGCAGCAGAGCATAAAGCTGTTTCTGGCCGGCGCGGCGGGGATACTCAAGCCGGTGCGCACCACGTCGTATCCGCCCTGTCAGGGGCTGGTCCGTGCAGGCACAGGGCTTTCCACTGCGGCCAATCAGGCGTTTGAAAGCTGGCTGATATTGTTGCTGAAGGATGCTGTCCTCGATGCGGAAACTATCAGGGCCATTGACCGGCTGTATCACCAGTCAGGTCTTGGTGCGCTGAAATGGGAGAATATTCCCGACCCGGCACGTGAGGTTATGGCGGAGCTGATTGCCAGACAGTACACCGACTGGTTTGGTCTGGTCAGCGCCGGCGATGAGTCTGATGCCGCAACTGCCTGGGAGCGGCTCAGCCAGTATCCTGAACGCTCCCAGCCCTGCGATATGCTGGCCGTCATACCCACGCGGCTGGCAGCAGAGCTGAACGGTGCCGGTGGGCTGATGTCCGGTGTGTCGACCACAACCAGCCTCTACTGCCGGCAGTACGGCATGGAGTGGCCGGCCGGGCACAATGTCAACTGGCAGCGCCATACGCTAAACAATCTTACGCTGCAGATGAATACGCCCTGGCTCCCACCGTCAGGTGAGGTTGTCGGGGAAATTTCAGCGGTATTTGACTGCGAGGTGCGTCACAGCTACAGCGAGCCCGTGAGCGGGCTCAGCGGTTACGACTGCTATGACGGCGGTGAACATGTTGACGGACACAAAGGCGCGTCCGGCGCGCCTCAACCCGGACAGGTGCTTTATCTCGTCAGCGATGAGCCGGCGTTACCGGCTCAGGAAGCAGTATCTTATCGTGAGGTCCGGGGGTAAAAGCCTGTTCCTCCGTTAACCCAGCCACGGCTCTGCCGTGGCTTTTTTATCGTAAAAGCCAGATGACTTGAGAATCACACTCCTGACTAACATGTTAATCTCAGTTATGGAAAGTACTGCACAATTTTTTTAACGTAGGAAAGGTTTAACTTAAAAGACATACATTTTCATTGACGCATGAGCAGGGTGGTGATATTAAAAACAAAATACATTAGAAAAACTAAAACTATGCCTATTTTAATCAAAGAAGATTGCATTGATGATTTGATACATTCTCTACATGCGGAAATCTTAGAAAACGGTTCGTTAGTTTCTCCGACAAAGGGAGAAAACTACGAAATATTAGGGGCTTACCTTGTTCTTACCAATCCCATATCCAGAATTAGTAGAACTGAGTCACGCAGTAAAATAATCAGTTGCTTAGGTGAGCTGCTATGGTATTTTTCTGGACGAAATGAATTAGGTTTTATTAAGCATTATATTCCTAATTATCATGAGTTTGCTGAGGTTGATGATAAAGTACATGGTGGTTATGGCCCACGTATAATGAATATGCATGGGAATATTAACCAGTTAAAGAATATCATTAATACCCTTAAAAAAAAGAACTCAACAAGAAGAACGGTAATCCAACTTTTTGATGCAAAGGATTTGGTCCCTGAAGATAAAAATATAGAAGAGTATAAGGATATACCATGCACAATTTCACTTCAGTTCATTATAAGAGAAAATAAACTAGAGTTATTTGTGAATATGCGTTCCAATGATGCTTTTAAGGGTTTTACACATGATGTATTTGCCTTCACTATGTTACAGGAGTTTGTAGCCAGATTGCTAAAATGCGAACTCGGTAATTATCACCATTATGTTGCGAGCATGCATATTTACAAGAGTGATGTTGATAAAATAAAAAAACTTCAAAATGAAGGTTTCATGAGTACAAAGCCGCTCATGAGAGAAATGCCTAATATAAGTGGGCTCGATTTTATTGACAAAATCATGACCATCGAGAAGTTGTTAAGGGAAGACAAGATGCTCGATATTTTTTCACTGGATATTGATGATTATTGGAAGGATCTATTTAGAATAATAAAGATTTATTTCTTACTAAAGTCAAAAAATCAAGTGGATAAAATTTTTGCCGACTATGAAATAAAGCAGCTTTCTAATACTAATTATAGACTTTTCTTTGAGAGTAGATAATATGAGCTATGAAAATACCAATCCGAGGCGTCATGTTGCTGTTCCAGATATTATCAAAAAACTTGAATATTTCTCTGAACATGATTTTTTGCTAAAAGGACTTAAAAGTGAAATGCATTTTGTTACTTTTGCAAAACAAATCGCTGACAGTATTAGAAGGATTGAATATGTAGAAAAGATTTCTCCTTCTCATAAAAAAATTCATGAACTTAGAGCAGATCCGAATTCTGAAATATTTGACCCATTGCGTGCAGCATACATACATCTAAATAAGGGGGAGTACGATGAAGCATGCTGGAATGTTTTTTTGGCTACTCACTTTGGCAAAAATATATCTACGAAATGGCAGCTGTGTCGTGATATTTATAGCGGGTTAGGAACGGAAACATGGAGCTGGTATAAGATAACAGATGATTTTGTGGGTTTTGAAAAATGGTATAACGATGCTAGTCAAGAATTAGTCAGAAATAGCACTCTAAGACAATATGGCAATCATAGAAAGTATGAGACACTAAAGGCTAATTCAAAACGTTCAATACCAAAAGTATTTAGGTCTTATTTGGACTTTATAGGAAATACGAAAAGCCATGAAGCACGATTCGAGGAGGCAAAAACCATAGCTAAAACACCTGAAGATCTCTTCAGTCTGTTATATTCAAATATGAATTCAGTGCTTTCTTTCGGCAGAACTGCAAAATTTGATTATCTTACAATGCTAAAAAAAATATCATTACTCGATGTTGAACCTGGGCATTTATTCTTGCGCGGATCGACTGGGCCTGTAAAAGGTTGTAGGCTCTTGTTTAACGGAGATAAATTGAATGGGGATAGAGTGGATTTATTAGACGAGAAATTGAAAGCTCTTGCGGAAATATTGGATATTCCTTATTTAAAAATGCAAGTGCTTGAGGATTCTTTATGTAACTGGCAAAAATCCCCAAGCGAGTATTTATATTTCGGTGGTTGAAATATTAAATGATATCTTCTTTTTTATATCTCACCTTAAACTTATTAAGGTGAGTATAAGGGATGATTTCTCTATGCTGAAGATAACCTAAGCAAATCCCTTTAGAGACTCCGATCTTTCTTGCTATACGCAATATAGGTTTCCAGTTCTTTACACTACAATTTTCCAATTGCTTTCGGAATTCGCAAGGTATAAGCGTGTCTGCAGCGAAGCGATTGGCCTCTTGTTCATCTTTATTAGAAACATCGATATCTCCTTCAAGCCGCACGCTCAGTTCATCATGTAAGATTAAATGCCCTAGCTCATGGAAGAGTGTAAACCAAAAATGGTCATCAGTCAGATATCTGAAGCTAACAATGACAGTTGGTTTGTTGTATTCAAAAAAGCAAGTTGCCCCGCTTGCTCTGCATCCAGCTGGAGTAGGCAAAACAACAAAAGATACACCCGCACTTGCAAGTTTTTGTTCTAACGCAGGAATAAACGTACTCAATTTAGGTTCTGTCGTTAGTTTTCTTATCTCTGGGATTAGAGATTTTAATTTTTCTTTAGACCAGGCTACATGATCCCGTTGCTTACTGATTTGTGCAGCTCGTGTTAGCCAAGCTAAATCAGCCATAGGTTCCGTCTTGAAGCTTAAGGATTTTCTGAATGCAACAAGTGGAGCTTCAGTATTTATCTTATCGTAAAAATCTCTGACAGAGTTAATATCAAAAAATTCTAGGCATTTTTTTAACTTTAACTCTTTAGAACTGCATTTAGCAATCCACCCGAGTTTTGTCATATCTTTAACGGGAAGAGAGGCTAACCATTCATCATTAACATTATTGATGTAAGCTACTTGGGACCGATAAGCCATTTCCCTTTTTAACCAGAAGGAAATGGAGACGTTAAAAATATCCTGTAATTTTGTGGCAATAACTTCATCAAGGCAAATTTCACCCTTAAGCAGCTTTTGACCTTTAGGCAGAGGAAGTCCCATTTTTCTGCTTAGCTGCTCATCAGACAAACCGTGTTCATCCATCAGATCGATGATCGTGTCTCCGGGCGGGGAGACCCAGTCTGGGTTAAAGTCCTGAGTAACAATCATTTTTCTGTACCTATAAACATTAGCTTAATCCTTTTGACCAAGTCCCAATTTATTGTATTATCTGGATTTTTCGGGGGCTTGCTTTGGACGCAGATGAAACCAGCCTCGATATCAGCGTCTATCTTAATTATAATATACTCAACGTTATCGATAAAGCTAAACTGAGGTCTACTTACAGGTAGATCAGTCAGTTTTTCAGACACAGATATGTCTGAAAGGCGAGCTCTCAACTTAGTTGCAACTTTTACACCTAGTAAGGTATTAGCAAAGTGTTCGCTTGCACATAAATTCCTAAGATGTATGCTTTGAAATGAGATTTCGAGCATTTTTCAATTCAACTGTATGTTTTAATCTTTTTATAGCAAATAAATCCAATAATCTCAAAAGATTGAAATTTTTTTTGAGTATAGATTATTAGCTTCTTTGATGGTAATCATGTAAAGTCTATATCTAAAATGAACCTAACTTATTAAGACCATGAAAAATAAACGATTAGCTTCAAAAGCGATCATGTCGGTTTTAGCAGAAATGGATCGCCAGGATGAAAAATGGGGTGCTAACCGTGATTTGGATCCCTTTTTATGGGCTGCGATTCTTGGTGAGGAAGTAGGTGAATTTAACCAGTCAATTTTACATGATTTCTACGGTGGTAAGCATGCCGGCACAGCCCGAGAGGAGATGGTACAAATAGCTGCTGTAGCCATGCAAATTATTGAATTTTATGATAGAAAAAGCTGATTGAAACTCATAATTTCATTTATTCTTGGAATTGACCATTCATGTTAGAGGAGGTTACTTAGATTTCGCCTGAACTGGTTTGCCCGCATGAAGTAACCCCCCTCTTTTCAGAATCATTTCCTCACTAGACTTAAGCAATTCAATTTCTTAAAAACAGTTTCTGGTTTTTCATATCGGTTTACTCTGGCCACTGTCAGTCTGGCATCTTCATATGCAGATTCCGGAGAACCCTATGACCTGGAAAACAACAGCTGAACAAAACGCCATCATCGAATGGAAGGGTAACCATCTTGTGGTAAATGCGTTTGCAGGCACAGGAAAAACCTCCACGTTAGTGAACTACGCTGAAGCCAACCCGGAAAGTAAGATGCTTTACCTCGCCTATAATCGCGCTGTGCGGGATGAGGCTGAACGCAAATTCCCATTTAACGTAGAGTGTAAAACGTCGCATCAGCTTGCATGGGCCCGTTTCGGCAGGCATTTTCGTGACCGGCTGACAGCCAGTCTGCGCATTACGGATGTGGCCAGAAAGCTCAATACCCGCCACTGGCCGCTGGCGCGGCTGGCGCTCAGCGGGCTGAACATGTTCCTCTGCAGTGCTGATCCCGAGCCGGGAATGATACATCTGCCGTCTGAGGATGATCGCCACGGTCTCGATGCAGGCAAAATTCTGGGGGCAATCCAAATCCTCTGGTATGAAATGAGCCGTACTGATTCAGTCTTTCCCGTCACGCACGACACCTACCTTAAACTGTTCCAGCTCTCTCATCCTGACCTGTCAAAACGCTGGGACACCATCCTCTTCGACGAGGCACAGGACGCCAATCCGGTGACCAGTGCATTTGTACTGAATCAGCCCTGCCGGGTCATTCTGGTCGGCGACCGTTACCAGCAGATTTACCGGTTTCGCGGGGCAGATAATGCACTCAGCGCCCCGCAGCTGGCGCAGGCGGACCGGTTATGGCTGACGGCGAGTTTTCGTTTCGGCCCTGAGGTCGCGCGTATGGCCAACATCCTGCTTGAACGTGCCGGAGAGGAAAAGCGCGTGACGGGGAACGGGGGGCAGGACGCCGTCGTCAGCAACATCCCGGATGAGGCTGAACACGTAGCTGTACTGAGCCGGACGGTATCCGGCGTGATCGGCAGTGCCCTGACGGCAAGCCTTATGGAGAAAAATGTCTTCTGGGTCGGGGGGATTGAAGGCTACAAAACAGAGGAGCTGGAAGACCTGTACTGGTTCTCCGCCGATATGCCTGAAAAGATGCAGTCCCCGCGCCTCAGCCGGGACTATCGGGATTTTGATGAATACTGCTCAATAGCAAAAGCCACACAGGACGTGGAGATGAACCAGGCCATTCGTCTGCTCGATGACTTTTTCCCACTACCGCAAAAGCTGGCCATCATGCGCCGTCAGGTGGTAACCCATGAGAAAGACGCTCAGGTCACGGTTTCAACCGCACACCGCAGCAAAGGGCTGGAATGGCCGGTGGTAATGCTGAGTGAGGATTTTACTGACATTACCGACCCGCTTCTTTCGCAGGATGAGCGGCAGGATGAGACTAACCTGCTGTACGTTGCTGTCACCCGGGCCAGAAGAACGCTTGTGCTTAACGAACTGATGCGCTGGCTGAGCGATGAAGGCGGGAAAAACCGCGAGACGACGCACGAAACCGTACCGTCCGGAAATGGAGAGAGCGCCGACAGGCACGAAGAAACGGGAAAAACTTCTGAGAGTGAGTAACTGGTTTTTTATGGTGAAGCGCGGGGAGTGTCACAACACTGGGCAGCCCTATACCAGGAGAAAATCATGCGCGACAGAATCAGGACCCTGAGGTTTCTGTTTTCAAAAGGTGAACCGGAACCAGTACATCATGTATCCGTTGTCACACCTGCCGGCTACCACACTCCGCGTACGGTCGATACGCTGTGCCGTAGTCCGTTAAGAAAAACCTGCCTGCAACAAATATGGGAAAACAGCTCACTTCCGGCGGATGTTTATCACCGGCTTTATATAACGCCAATGCATGGCTTACTGGCCAGGGTACAGAATGTGCCGGCAACACAGCAGGGAAAGTGGTCGCAGTCAGACGGCTTCGGGGACCTTACGCTGCAGTTCACAACCTGTGCGGTCAGACTGGCCAAAGGATACATGTTTCCACCCGGCGCTGCGCCAGAAGAGCAGGCAGAGCAAAACGTGATGTGGAATGCGGTCATTTTCTGGTCTGCACTGTTCTGGCATTTGCCGCTCCTGGCGTCTCTGGAGGGTGAGTTGCTTGACGGTAAACGCTGGCTTCCGGGAATAACCGTTCCGGACTCGCCTTATCGATTTCGCTTCCGTGAAGCTGACAACTCTTCAGCTTTTGCAGCGCTGGCAGCCGGACAACTTATGCCAGCAGAGGCTACAGGATGGCTGGCAGAAAATCCCGAAGCTCTGGGTAATCTTGCCGGTTCCTTATGGAATCAGCATCCGGCGATGCCACTTATCAGAAGCTTAATGAAGCAAGCTGCCGAAAAGGTGGAATCGCCTTCGCTGGAGGTATCCGGGGCAAATGAGAAAGTTAACACCCTCATAGAGACGGCTCTTTCAGTTCCGCAAACGCCGTCTGATCAAGAGATTGAATTAGAACCGTCAGTAGAAACAACACTGAAAACTACATCGCCAGAAGCTGCAGATTTGCAGGGAATTCAACTCGCATCTTCTATTGCACCGGTGCCGATGGCTGATGGCAGCAATCTCGTCAGCAATGAAAAGGCAGGCGAGAGTACGGAATGTGATCCAAACGAAACAGAGAAGGCTGATACAGAGATGCTGCTAAGCCTTTTCAGTGCCATTGAAGAGCCTGATATGACCGGGACTGAAGCATGTGATGAAGAGTCTTCAATCAGTACGAGAACAGAAAATGAGCCAGAATTTTCCCCCCTTAATGAACTACTTCCAGATGCTGATAAGCCTGAGATAAATCAGACAGTAGCAGAAGACTCTTTCCCTGAACACGCTGTAGAGGATAACATCCCTTTACACAGCATTAACATTGATGCACAAAAAACAGTGATAAAAAAACAGACTGGCACTGAATTTCTCAGGTGGCTTTCTGAAGGACTTAAGAGCAAGCGAATTGACATTAATCAGCCTGATTCGAGGGCGCATGCAGTTGCAGGGTTCATCTTTCTCAGGGTTCCGGACATATTTTATCTTTACATCAGAGAAAGCGGAGCAGAGCTAAGCAGGGATACCATACAAATGGAATTTGAGAAGCTGCATATTCACAAGGTGCGCCGGGGAGAGCGTTTTATTAAAGCGAAACTGTACCACTCTCCTGGCAAAGAAGGCACGTTTAAACCTGTAAGTGGATATCTTGTCAAGACTACACACCTTTTCAGAGGAGCGTCTTCCCCTGAAGACAGCGGGCTTCTGTCTTTCCTGTGAAGGAGGGGCAGTCCATGAGGGCCCTTAAGGGCAGCTTGATTTAGAAAAAGGAAATGCTGTATGTCTGACAAAAACCATTATACGACATGGGAAGAATTGCTTGAAGAGTACTTCTTCGCCCGAAACCTGCGCGCTGCAACAGAATGGAGCTACGCAAAGGTTGTAAAGGGGTTCCTGAAATTTACGGGGGCTGACATAACCCCATCAATGGTTACTCATCATGAAGTTCTAAGATGGCGGCGATATGTACTCAGAGAAAAACAACAATCGGCGCAGACCTGGAACAATAAAATTGCACATCTCAGGGCCCTCTATAACTATGCTATGGAAAGTGGTTTATGGCCTGCGGGCAAAAACCCTTTTAACAACTGCACTGTACAGCGGGACAGAAAGAAAAAACGGACTTTAAACCGCTCTCAGCTAACCCGCCTTTATCTGATAATGCAGCAGGCTGAAATTGAATCCAACCGGAAAATTTTCGCACGTGGCGGGCGGAGTGCGCTTTACCCGGCCTGGTTCTGGATAACCGTCCTGGATACGCTCAGATATACGGGAATGAGGCAAAATCAACTGCTGCATATTCAGCTCAGGGACGTCAATCTGACAGAAGGCTATATAGATCTGCGGCTTGAGGGGAGTAAAACGCACAGGGAATGGCGCGTTCCCGTTGTTAAGCAGCTGCGTTTGCGGCTACAGCTTCTTCTTACACGGGCAACGGAGGCTGGAGCCGGGCCAAAAGATAACCTCTTCGATGTCAGTTTTTACATTGCCGGGAAAAAAGCAAAATTTGACAGAAATGATGTGACAGTGATGCATCAAAAGATCCGCTCCTTTTTTCGCCGTCTGTCAAAGGAATGTGGTTTTGCCGTTTCGCCGCACCGTTTCAGACATACCCTGGCTACAGAACTGATGAAAGCACCGGAAAGGAATCTTCAGCTGGTTAAAGATTTACTGGGTCATCGTAGCGTAAGCACAACAATGGAATATGTGGAACTCAAGATGGACATTGTGGGAAAAACACTGGAAGAAGAATTGTCCCTGCACACAGATCTCTGTGTAGAAAGGGAATTACAACTATTGACACAAAACTGATTGACTGGGATTATTGCCAGTGATCGAGAGAAGGGAGCCTGCACGAACAGGCTCCCTCACTTGAGGGACTGATTCAGAAACGTTAACCAGTGCAGATACGCCTACACCGGAGGACATTCCGTAATGACCGGCCCCTGTATTAACCGCCCGTTAAGGTTCTCATCTCTTAACCAGCGTGCTTTGATGCAAAATTAGTGGTGCCCGGACTCGGAATCGAACCAAGGACACGGGGATTTTCAATCCCCTGCTCTACCGACTGAGCTATCCGGGCAACGGGGCGCATTAAAACCGATCCGCCTCGTTTCGTCAACGAAATTTCTTCAATTCAACGCAGACTGCACAATCTATCACCACTTTGCTGTTATTGCACGCATTCTCAAGCGAAATACGCGGTCCAGGCGGCGGAAAGCGGCATGGCGAGGAGCAGCGCCGGGAGCATATTGACCACGGCAAACATCTTAATCCCGCAGATGCGTAAACCAGTGGCGACCAGCAATAACCCCCCGACCGAACTGAAATCGGCCATCATTGCGGGGGTGGTGAGCGGCAATATCAGCGCCGCGCAGGTTGCCAGTGAAAACTGGATGAGCAGCATCGGAGCCGCGATAGCCGACACGGCGATACCCAGAGAGCAGGCGAAGATCATGGCGGTAAAGAAATCGAGGAAGGATTTAGCAATCAGGATGCTCGGATCACCGGTCATTCCTTCGCGCATAGCCCCAAAAATCCCCGTCCCGCTGGCGCAGAAAAGGACAATGATGGCGACATAATTCTGGATAAACGATTCATGGGGCTGCTTTTTACCCGACCGCATAAAGAGTGTCTGCGCTTTGGCGACGGCGGTGTTGATCCCCTTTTCCAGATAACAAAACTCACCAATTAGCGCGCCGACCAGCGTTGCCAGCACCATAACCGGAAGATTGGCGCATTTGACCACCAGTAAGATACCAATGCCAAGTGATGCGAGACCGAAAATAGAGGTCATGGAGACACGAATCCGTTCCGGCAAACGTTGGCTAAGAAGGGCGCCAATAACACCACCCACCAAAACGGCGCTGGCGTTAATAAAAGGTCCAATTACCACGTAAGCTCCTGCTCATTATGTTGTCAAAGTGCATTATTATGACCTGGTTCTCATTTACAGTGTTGTTTAACCGCAACAAGTGTGCATAAGAATTAAATCTTGCCCCTCCTGGTTAAAGGTGCCATGATTGCGCGAATTTTCTCCAGTCTGTTCGGGGCCGCATGGGATGAACGCAACACCTTCACATCGCCTTTCGCATCGCCGGTTAGCGCGATGGCTGCCCCTTCTCGTTATTCCTTCCCTCTTACTCACCATGCGGTGAGGGCAACGTATGCTCACTGCAGGACAACAGTAAAATCAGAAACGGTCTGCTTTTACTGATGTCTGGCGGTCGGAGCTGGTGACCAGTTTGACCTAAACATCTCGTGGGGCAGGGCAATGAGCCTTGTCCGGGACTCTTATTCTCCCGAAACGGGTTTTTGCGCTTATGAAATCAATGAACATTGCCGCCAGTAGTGAACTGGTTTCTCGTTTATCTACTCATCGCGGCGTTGTGGCGCTGGACAGTACCGACTTTACCGATGTCGCTGCCGTCGTCATGACCGTTACCGATAGCCGTAGCGGCATTCTTGCGTTACTCAAACGCACGGGCTTTCATCTGCCGGTCTTTATTCTCACCGAAGAGAACATAGCTCTACCCGCAGGCGCGACCGCCGTTATTCGCGGTACTGCGCAGGAGTGGCTGGAGCTGGAATCTGCCGCCAGCCTGTATGAGGAAGACCTTCTGCCGCCGTTTTACGACACGCTGACGCAGTATGTGGAAATGAAAAACAGCACGTTCGCCTGTCCGGGACATCAGCACGGCGCATTCTTTAAAAAGCACCCAGCCGGGCGTCATTTCTATGACTTCTTTGGTGAAAATGTTTTTCGTGCCGACATGTGCAATGCCGACGTGAAATTGGGGGATTTGCTGATTCACGAGGGGTCAGCCAAAGATGCGCAAAAGTTTGCCGCCAAAGTCTTCCACGCCGATAAAACCTATTTTGTCCTGAACGGCACGTCAGCGGCGAATAAAGTGGTCACCAATGCGCTGCTGACGCGGGGCGATCTGGTGCTGTTCGATCGCAACAACCACAAATCGAATCACCACGGTGCGCTGATTCAGGCGGGGGCGACTCCGGTATATCTGGAGGCTGCTCGTAACCCGTTTGGTTTTATCGGCGGGATCGATGAACACTGCTTTGATGAAGCGTATCTGCGCGAACAGATCCGCGACATAGCCGCAGAAAAGGCAGAGTTGCCGCGTCCCTTCAGGCTTGCAATCATCCAGTTGGGAACCTACGACGGCACGATCTACAATGCCCGTCAGGTGATCGACAAAATCGGTCATCTTTGTGACTACATTCTGTTTGACTCTGCCTGGGTCGGCTATGAGCAGTTTATCCCGATGATGGCCGACGGTTCGCCGCTGCTGCTGGAGCTGAATGAAAACGATCCGGGTATTTTCGTCACCCAGTCGGTGCATAAACAGCAGGCCGGGTTCTCACAGACCTCGCAGATCCACAAGAAAGATAATCACATTCGTGGCCAGGCGCGTTTCTGTCCGCATAAGCGGCTGAACAATGCGTTCATGCTGCACGCTTCAACCAGTCCGTTCTACCCGCTGTTTGCCGCGCTGGATGTCAATGCCAAAATCCACGAAGGGGAGAGTGGTCGACGTCTGTGGGCAGAGTGCGTGACGCTGGGGATTGAGGCGCGTAAGGCTATCCTGACCCATTGTAAGCTGCTTGTGCCGTTCATTCCGCCAGTTGTGGAGGGTAAGGCGTGGCAGTCGTATCCCACCGAGGTGATTGCCCGCGAGCGGCGTTTCTTCAGCTTTGCGCCGGGCGCAAAATGGCACGGCTTCGAAGGGTATGCCGACGATCAGTATTTTGTCGATCCGTGCAAGCTGCTGCTCACCACGCCGGGTATTGATGCGCAGACCGGACGTTATACTGATTTTGGTATTCCGGCCACCATTCTGGCCCATTACCTGCGTGAAAACGGTATTGTGCCGGAGAAGTGCGATCTCAACTCGATTCTGTTCCTGCTGACGCCCGCCGAGAGTCCGGAAAAAATGGCGCATTTAACGGCGATGCTGGCACAGTTTGAACAGCATATCGAAGACGACACGCCGCTTGCACAGGTGCTTCCGACTATCTTCAATAAATATCCGGTGCGCTATCGCGACTACACCCTGCGCGAACTGTGTCAGGAGATGCACGATCTGTATGTCAGTTTTGACGTGAAGGATTTGCAAAAAGCGATGTTCCGTCAGGAGAGTTTCCCGACGGTGGCGCTGAACCCACAGGATGCCCACAGCGCCTTTATTCGTGGTGATGTTGAACTGGTGCGCATTCGTGATGCTGAAGGCCGTATCGCGGCGGAAGGGGCGCTGCCGTATCCTCCGGGCGTGCTGTGCGTAGTGCCGGGCGAAGTCTGGGGCGGTGCGGTACAGCGTTATTTCCTGGCGCTGGAAGAGGGGGTGAATATGCTGCCTGGGTTCTCGCCGGAGTTGCAGGGCGTTTATAGTGAAACCGATGCCGATGGCATTAAACGGTTATACGGATATGTGTTGAAATAATCGAAAGAGAATGCCGGATGGCGCTTGCGCTTATCCGGCCAGGTGTATCGGAGTAGGCCGGATAAGACGCGAAAGCGTCTTATCCGGCAGAGAGATTAATGTGCGACGGTCTGCGTGCCGGTCGGGACGCGAACGTGCTTGTACTTAAACAGCGCCACGAAGGCAAAGGCCAGAACCAGTGAGTAGCCGGCAAAAATCAGCCACACGGTCTGCCAGTCGGTAATGCCGTTCAGGGTGTAATGCTCTACCACTTTCCCGCTTACCACGCCGCCGAGGATACAGCCGAAGCCGTTGGTCATCATCAGGAACATGCCCTGCGCACTGGCGCGGATTTCCGGACGAACTTCTTTCTCAACGAACACCGAACCGGAGATGTTGAAGAAGTCGAAGGCGCAGCCGTAAACAATCATCGACAGAACCAGCAGCACGGTACCAAACGGGCTCGGATCGCCGTAGGCGAACAGGCCGAAGCGCAACATCCACGCCACGATACTGATCAGCATGACGTTCTTGATCCCGTAACGGCTGAGGAAGAACGGAATGGTCAGGATGAACAGGGTTTCGGAGATCTGCGAGATCGACATCATCACCGACGCGTGCTCAACGATAAAGCTTCCGGAGAACAGCGGGTTGTTGTCGAAGCTGTGCAGGAAGGTGTTCCCGAACATGTTGGTAATTTGCAGTTCTGCGCCGAGCATCATTGAGAAGATGAAGAAGATAGCCATACGCTTGTTTTTAAACAGCGCGAAGGCATCCAGACCCAGCATAGAAGTCCAGCTTTGATTCTTCTGCTGATTCGCCACCGGAATGTGCGGCAGGGTCAACGTAAACAGCACCAGCATCACAGAGAGCGCCGCGCCAATATACAGCTGCATATGGCTCAGTTCGAAACCGGAGAAGCTCACGGCCCACATGGCGGCGATGAAACCGATGGTGCCCCAGATACGAATCGGCGGGAAGTCAGTAACGATGTCCATGCCTGCGTTCTGCAAGCGGTAATAGGAAATGGTGTTGATAAGCCCAAGCGTTGGCATATATGCCAGTGAGTTAAGCAGGATCACAAAGAACATCGCACCCGGCGTCGTGACTTCAGCGGCGATGAACAGCGTCACTGCACCCACCACGTGACAGATGGCGTAAACCCACTTTGCACTGAGCCATTTGTCCGCCACAATCCCCAACAGGGTCGGCATCAGAACCGCCGCGATCCCCAGCGAGCTATAGACAGCACCAATAGAAGCACCGTCAAATTTGAGGGTGACAAACATATAGGAGCCGAGGGTGGTCAGCCAACTTCCCCACAGGCAGAACTGCAGAAAGGAGAGTATTTTCAGCTGCAGCTTAAGATTCATGTTAATTTCCTCACACAGGAAGGCGAATGAATGTTTCGATTGGCACAAATGCCGTGACTGTATGATGTGATTCTATCAACGACGATGGGTGATTTTTTGTTACCTGTGACAAATAATTGCAAAACAATACCTTTTTGCAATGCGAAAAAGTGACTTTTGTCACGTTTTGGGTCGCCCGCTCGCCGTTTTACCGGGAGCGGGGAAGAGAAGCATCAGTTCCGCCGATAGGTTTTTTGCGCGGAATTGACTTTATACAGATAACGGCGCGATTCAGAAGAGGGGTGACGCGTGGTTAACGTCTGGTACACATCCCCTGGCGTCATGCTGTTGATGATATTCGCGGCCTGCACTTTATCACTGGAGAAGACGCGCAGTACGCTGCCCGCCCCGCCATTGTAAGCGGTGATCACCGCATAGCGTCGTGACGTTGGGTTATCGATGCCGCCCAGATAGACATTGTTGAGCATCGCCAGATAGGCGGTGCCGGTATCAATGTTGCTGGCTGGATCGAACAGTTCACTGCGACTCGGGACACCGGAGCGGCCCTGGGAACGATAAACGTCTTTCCCGGCGGTATGCTGAACCACCTGCATCAGCCCCAGCGCATCGGAACGGCTTACTGCGTATGGGTTGAAGGATGACTCCGTCTGCATAATCGCCAGAATCAGCGACTCATCAATGCCATATTTATGGGATGCCTTGCGCACCATGCCGAGGTATTTATGCGCACGTTTATCCAGGTGATTCGGCACCAGGTTAATTGTCACGCTGAAAATCATGCGGATCCCGTTGCTGCGGCTTTTCATCCGCGTTTGCAGCAGGTAATCGGCGAATTTCGTCGCCCGGCCTTCCCAGCGGATCGGCTGACCTGTGTTATCGAGCACCTGGCCGTACAGGAACGGCTCTCTGGAGATCTGAATGTCATCGACATCAGAGTAGAGGTCGACGGAGGTGGGATCATCACCCATCAGCAAGGTTTTAATGATGGCGCGACGCAAATGTGCCGCAGGTTCAGTCCCGGCGATGGTCTCAACGGTAATGGTCCCGTCGTCAAAGTTAATATGGCTGCGGGTCTGGTACTGATCGGTGTACTTCACGTAGTCCTTTGGACCGGCGATCAGCACTTCTTGATAGCCCCACAGATTTTCAATGTTGTGGGCAAACTGCCCCATCAGAATGTCAAAACCGTTGGTATCCTTGATCCAGGCTTCATTATAAGAATCGCCTTTTTTGGTCGAACTGGAACAGGAGATAAGCAACGGCGCAATAACGGCAAGCGCGAGAAATTTTTTCATCATTCCGGGAGTGCGTGTTGTGTTTGTCGTTGTGCGGTGTTGCCGGACAGCGTTGAGCCATCCGGCAACGTGCTTATTTTTTATCTTCCGGCGTATAACCTTCGATATGCACGTCTTTGCCTTCAAACAGGAAGTTGATCATCTCTTGTTCCAGCAGCTTGCGATGCTCGACGTTCATCATATTGAGTTTCTTTTCGTTGATAAGCATAGTCTGCTTGTGCTGCCACTGCGCCCACGCTTCTTTTGAAATCTCGTTATAAATGCGTTTTCCCAGTTCGCCCGGGTACAGCTGGAAATCCTGTCCTTCTGCTTCACGCTGCAGGAAAGTGCAAAAAATCGTTCTGCTCATAACTTATCCTCTTCATCGTCCGGTGCGTTAAACGGGGGCACCGGTACGTAACTGCTGTAATAAACGCTCCACCGGAGCCGCCAGGCCAACAGATGGCGGTTGCGCTAAGTTATACCAGAGCGCGTTGCCTTCATCCATGCATGAACCGCATGAAGACACAGTAAGCCACATAGGCACAATATCCAGATGGAAATGGCTGAAGGTATGGCGAAACGCGTTAAGTTGGGTCAAATTATCAGCGTTCACATGCCGTTGCGCCAGCCATTCCCGTAATTCCTCTTCACTGGCAAACTGTGGGAAACAGAATAACCCACCCCACAATCCGCTTGGCGGGCGTTGAGCCAGTAAGACCTCGTCCTGATGTTGCAGCAGCAGAAAATAGCCTGCCCGCTCAGGCAGCGTCTGTTTCGGTTTCTTGCCAGGGTAAAGTGACCAACTGTCATTCGCACAGGCGACACAACTGTTCTGCAACGGGCACAGCGAGCATTTCGGTTTTGAGCGCGTACACACCATCGCGCCTAAATCCATCATCGCCTGGTTAAAACGCTCCACACCTTTCACCGGGGTAACGTGCTCGCTCAGATCCCAGAGTTTTTTCTCAACCTCTTTTTTACCCGGCCAGCCGCTAACAGCATAGCAGCGCGCCAGCACACGTTTAACGTTGCCGTCAAGAATCGGAAAAGGTTGACCCAACGAGAGTGACAGCACGGCGCCGGCGGTTGAACGCCCGACGCCGGGGAGCGCCGCCACGTCTTCAAAGGTTTCAGGGAATACGCCGTTATGCCGTGTGGCTACCTGTTGCGCCGCCTTGTGCAGATTACGAGCCCGGGCGTAGTAACCGAGCCCCGTCCACAGGTGAAGCACTTCGTCCAGCGGCGCGTTGGCGAGATCGGTCACCGTCGGGAAATGGGCCATAAACCGTTCAAAGTAAGGAATGACCGTCGTCACCTGGGTCTGTTGCAGCATCACTTCTGAGAGCCATACTTTGTAAGGCGTCTTATCAATTTGCCAGGGCAGGGTTTTTCGCCCGTATTTATCGTACCAGTCCAGAACCTGGGCTGAAAATTGAGACGCTTGCATGGTCACCGAATTCATTATTGTTGGGGGCAAGATTGCAGCACAGAGGCAACAGGGTGTAAACCGGAACTTTCCGCAGCGTGAGCGCTTCCTTTACTTGCATCCGGCAACTAACTTTGGATAATGCCCGTTTTCAGACCTTAATCACAAGCAGACTTAACTTTTATGAAAAACGACGTCATCTCACCGGAATTTGATGAAAACGGCCGTCCACTGCGCCGGATTCGTAGTTTTGTTCGTCGCCAGGGGCGGCTGACCAAAGGGCAGGAGCACGCGCTGGAAAACTACTGGCCGGTGATGGGCGTTGAATTCAGCGAAGAGCCGGTGGATTTCGCGACGTTGTTTGGCCGTGAAGCGCAGGTTACGCTGGAGATTGGCTTCGGTATGGGCGCCTCACTGGTGGCAATGGCGAAAGCGCGCCCGGAGCAAAATTTCCTCGGTATTGAAGTTCACTCGCCTGGTGTGGGCGCATGTCTGGCGTCGGCCCATGACGAGGGCGTTGAGAACCTGCGTGTGATGTGCCATGACGCAGTCGAAGTGCTGCATAAAATGATTCCTGACAATTCTTTAACGATGGTTCAGCTCTTTTTCCCTGACCCGTGGCACAAAGCACGTCATAATAAACGCCGTATCGTTCAGGTACCGTTTGCCGAGCTGGTCAAAAGCAAACTGAAGCTGGGCGGCGTGTTCCACATGGCGACTGACTGGGAAGCCTATGCCGAGCACATGCTTGAAGTGATGTCCTCCATTGACGGATATAAAAACCTGTCAGAGAGTCACGATTACGTACCGCGCCCACCATCGCGCCCGGTAACCAAATTTGAACAACGTGGCCATCGTCTTGGTCATGGCGTATGGGACTTAATGTTCGAGAGGGTGAAATAATGGCAAAGAACCGTAGCCGTCGTCTGCGTAAAAAAATGCATATCGACGAATTCCAGGAATTAGGATTTTCGGTAGCATGGCGTTTCCCGGAAGGTACATCTGAAGAGCAGGTTGATAAAACCGTTGATGACTTTATCAATGACGTTATTGAACCGAACAAACTGGCTTTTGACGGCAGCGGTTATCTGGCCTGGGAAGGTCTGATCTGCATGCAGGAAATCGGCAAATGCACTGAAGAACATCAGGCGATTGTGCGTAAGTGGCTGGAAGAACACAAACTTGAAGAAGTGCGTATCAGCGAACTTTTCGACGTTTGGTGGGACTAACTACGCATACGGGGCCAGCATTTGCTGGCCCGATTTGTCTTGAGGGAAAGTTATGATGCGCAAAACGCTGCTGGCGGCAGCCCTTTCTGTAACGGCGATGACCGCTCATGCAGACTACCAGTGCAGCGTCACGCCGCGTGACGATGTGATTCTGAGCCCGCAAACGGTGCAGGTGAAGGGTGAAAACGGCAACCTGGTGATCACGCCGGACGGCAATGTGATGTACAACGGTAAGCAGTACACGCTGAGCGCCGCACAACGCGAGCAGGCGAAAGATTACCAGGCCGAACTGCGCAGCGCGCTGCCGTGGATTGATGAAGGTGCCAGAAACCGTGTCGAAAAAGGGCGCGTGGCGCTGGATAAAATTATCGCCAAAGAAGTGGGCGAGAGCAGTAACATGCGGGGGCGTCTGACGAAACTGGATGCCCAGTTGAAAGAGCAGATGAACCGGATTATCGAGCATCGTACTGACGGTCTGACCTTCCACTATAAAGCTATCGATCAGGTGCGTGCCGACGGTCAGCAACTGGTGAATCAGGCGATGGGCGGCATTTTGCAGGACAGCATCAACGAGATGGGGGCGAAAGCCGTTCTGAAAGGCGGTGGGAATCCACTGCAGGGCGTGCTGGGCAGCCTCGGCGGATTACAATCCGCGATCCAGACCGAATGGAAGAATCAGGAAAAAGATTTCCAGCAGTTCGGTAAAGATGTCTGCAGCCGCGTGGTGACGCTGGAAGATAACCGCAAGGCGCTGGTCAGCACGCTTAAATAAACTTTTCATATAAAACAATGGCACAGATCGCCTCTGTGCCATTTTCTTTTGCCTTTCCGCTTCGTTTTGATATCCACCTCTAAATTTAACAATCTGATAGATACATTTGTCTGGTTAATTGGATGAAATCACATTATTCAGCTCTGGCATTGGGATAATGCGGCAAATTCACGTAACTGGAGAAATAACATGGAGTTTTTCAGGAAAACGGCACTGGCAGCACTGGTAATGGGTTTCAGCGGTGCAGCACTCGCCTTACCGAACGTTACCATTTTAGCGACCGGCGGGACGATTGCCGGTGGCGGTGACTCCGCAACCAAATCTAACTATACGGCGGGCAAAGTTGGCGTAGAGAATCTGGTCAAAGCCGTTCCTCAACTTAAGGATATCGCTAACGTTAAGGGTGAGCAGGTTGTCAATATCGGTTCGCAGGATATGAACGACGACGTCTGGTTAACCCTGGCGAAAAAGATCAATAACGAGTGTGACAGCACCGACGGCTTCGTGATTACCCACGGTACTGACACCATGGAAGAGACCGCTTACTTCCTCGATCTGACCGTGAAATGCAACAAGCCGGTAGTGCTGGTTGGCGCAATGCGTCCGTCTACCGGAATGAGCGCGGACGGTCCGTTCAACCTCTATAACGCGGTAGTGACAGCGGCGGATAAAGCCTCTGCCAACCGTGGCGTGCTGGTCGTGATGAATGACACCGTGCTTGACGGGCGCGACGTGACCAAAACCAACACCACCGATGTGGCGACCTTCAAATCCGTTAACTACGGACCGCTGGGCTACATTCATAACGGTAAAATCGACTACCAGCGTACGCCTGCGCGTAAGCACACCACCTCCACGCCGTTCGACGTTTCTAAGCTGAATGAACTGCCGAAGGTCGGTATCGTCTATAACTACGCGAATGCTTCCGATCTGCCGGCAAAAGCGCTGGTGGATGCCGGTTATGATGGGATTGTGAGCGCTGGTGTGGGTAACGGCAACCTGTACAAAACGGTCTTCGATACGCTGGCAACCGCAGCGCATAAAGGAACTGTTGTAGTGCGTTCTTCCCGCGTACCGACTGGTTCAACCACGCAGGATGCTGAAATCGATGATGCGAAGTACGGTTTCGTTGCCTCTGGTTCTCTGAACCCACAGAAGGCACGCGTACTGCTGCAACTGGCGCTGACTCAGACTAAAGATCCGAAACAGATCCAGACGATGTTTAATCAGTATTAATCGCTGATGCCCCAGTCAAGCGGCTGGGGCAGTTTTCTGAAATATCTCTCTGACCAGTGAATCATTAATCTGCTAACGATCATTTTAATTATGATGGTGGCGGTTAGCATTATTCTGGACGGGAGGTCCGCAAATGTTTCGACAATGGATAGCAGGTGCGGCGTTTTTTACGCTGGTTTCAGGTTATAGCTGGGCGGAAGTCGCTCAACCTGGCGATTGCGTCTTGAAAGATGCGTTTAGTAAGCAGTATCACGGCGTGCTTAAACTGAATTCTGTCACCTTAAAAAATCTTGATTCCACTGGTAATCAGGCCACCTGGTCTGCGGAGGGCGACGTCTCTTCCAGTGATGATCTTTATACCGGCATCGGTATGGCTGCGGATTATTACTTTGTGGAACGTACCTGGATAAAAGAACGACCGGTTAAATTTTCCGCGATGTTAACCAGTACAGGGACACCTGCTTCCGGCTGGAGGGTGAATTTCTATTCCTTTCAAGCGGCAGCCAGCAATGAAGGGCGGGTTATTACTGATATTAAAACCAACGATAAATATCTCATCGTAAATGGAGATGATTTTAACTACCGATTCAGTCAAATTGATGCTTCATATATCGCGCAGAAAAAGTCGATCGCCCACCTCGAAGAACAAATAAAAACGCTGGATAAACAAATAGCTGTTGCTCAACAAAAGGCCGATGACTATTGGGGTAAAGCGTCTGATGGTAAAACACTGACCCGGGAAGAGGCATTCCACAAGATGTTTAAAGCGCGCGATGACTTTGTCAAAGCGAACGACAGCAGTGCGTTTGCCGAGAAATATGCAAAAGAAGTGTATCAGCCAGCGTTAGACGCATGTCATAAAAAGAGTGACAATTGTTATGAAACGCCCATTCAGCAAAAGAGAGATTTCGATATACAAGAGCAAAGACGGCAGGTCTTTCTGAAATCGCAAGAACTCAGCCGAAAAGCGCTAGCTGACTGGATCGCGTATGAAAAAGGACAGTATCCGCTGAACATAGCTGCCTCTAAACTTCGTATGCAGCAGACGGATCTGCATATCAAGATTGACGATATCAATGAAGGCTATGATCGCTGGAAAAAAGAGACCGATGAATTACGACGCCACGGAGTTCTCCGGTAATGGGAGGGATGCGCCACCGGCGCATCCAGAATCATTCGGGGAGAAACAGCTCAAGCAGCGAATTTAAAAACAGTTTTCCGTGCCGGGTGATCTGCCAGTGCGTAGCGGATTCGGTCAGATACCCCTGGGCTATGGCGTCATCGATCTGCTGACGAATTACCTCTTCACTCAGTCCCGTATACTGCGTAAATTCAGCGCGGGGGGCGGCTTCCAGCAGACGGAATCGGTTCATGAAAAATTCAAACGGTTTATCGACCTGCTCCACATCGCGCTGACTTTCCAGATAACGTCCCTGCATATAGCCACGCGGATGGCGCGTTTTGGTGGTGCGCAGAATGCGGCCATCGGGGAACGTGACTTTACCGTGTGCGCCGCAGCCGATGCCGAGATAATCGCCAAAGCGCCAGTAATTCAGGTTGTGCTGACACTGGTAGCCCGGTCTGGCATAGGCTGAGGTTTCATACTGCTGATAACCTGCGGCGGTTAACAACTGGTGGCCCTGTTCGAAGATGTCCCACAGTGCATCATCGTCCGGTAACACCGGCGGGCGGGAACCAAACAGCGTATTCGGTTCAATCGTCAGTTGATACCACGAGAGATGCGGCGGATTCAGCGCAATTGCCTGGCGCAGGTCATCCAGGGCGTCGTCCAGTGACTGGTCCGGCAGGCCGTGCATTAAATCGAGATTAAAGCTGCGCAGGCCTAAACCGCTGGCGAGATTCGCCGCGCGGCAGGCCTCCTGCGGGCCGTGAATGCGTCCCAGACGCTTCAGTTTTGCTTCGCTAAAGCTCTGCACGCCGATAGAAATACGGTTTACCCCGGCATGCTGATAATCGACAAAGCGATCGGCTTCGACCGTACCCGGATTCGCTTCCATCGTAATTTCCGCATCCGCTGACAGATTCAGGCGCGCACGCACGCCATCGAGCAGCGTTTGCATCGCCGGGCCGGAAAGCAGGCTCGGCGTACCGCCACCGATGAAAATCGTCTTCACTTCGCGGCCCTGCGCATACGTGACGTCAGCGTCGAGATCGCTCAGCAAATGCTGGACGTAATCATCGTGCGGGACTTCACCTTTTAATGCATGCGAGTTGAAATCGCAGTACGGGCATTTCTGCACGCACCACGGGATGTGAATGTAAAGACTCAGCGGCGGCAACTTAACCATTACGTAAGGCTTCCAGCAGTAGCTTCAGCGCCTGTCCACGGTGGGAAATCGCGCTTTTCTCTTCACGCGTCAGTTCGGCAGCGGTTTTACCTGCCGAAGGCACGAAGAAGATTGGGTCATAGCCAAAGCCGCCGTTGCCTGATGCCGTACGCGCAATCACGCCCGGCCAACTGCCGTGACACACCAGCGGTGTAGGATCGTCAGCATGACGCAGATAGACCAGCACGCAGTGGAAGCGCGCCTGACGCTGTTCGTCCGGCACATCCTTCAGGGTATGCAGCAGCTTTTCCAGGTTCTGTTGATCGCTCGCGTCTTCACCGGCATAGCGCGCGGAGTAGATGCCCGGCGCGCCGCCCAGCGCGTCAACGGCCAGACCGGAGTCGTCGGCAATCGCCGGTAAACCGGTGATTTGTGCGGCATGGCGCGCTTTCAGGATCGCGTTTTCAATAAAGGTTAGCCCGGTCTCTTCGGCAGAATCGACGCCGAGATCCGTTTGCGCTACCACATCAAGCCCGAAATCGCTGAGCAGCGACGCGAGCTCACGCACTTTACCGGCATTGCCGGTTGCGAGGACTACTTTTTGCATAGGATACCTAATCAGTTAATGCCGCGACTTCTGGCGGGATCTGTTGCGGATGAATGATTTTAACCTGTTTATGGCGGCCAAGTTCGCCCTTTTCAATGACAACCTGGCTCTTTGCCACGCGGAACTGCTTACCGAGAAACTTCACCAGATGACTGTTCGCCTGGCCATCCACCGGCGGGGCGGTAATGGCGACTTTCAGTTCGTCGCCATGTAAACCGACAATGCTGTCGCGGCTGGCTTTCGGCTGAATATAGAGCCGTAAAACCAGTCCGTCATCGCAGCGGGTTACGGCACTCATAGCGCCATCCACAGCCCCGGCAGTAGCATATTACCGGTTGCCTGCAGAACCTCGCCAATCCCCATGTTGATCACGTACAACAGCAGGACGAGAATCATTGGCGAGAAATCGATGCCGCCCATACCCGGGAGAATGCGACGAATCGGGCGCAGCAGCGGATCGGCCAGTTGAATCAGCACATACTCAATCGGGCTACGGCCCTGGCTTACCCAGCTCATGATGGCCATCACCAGCAGCACCCAGAAGATCAACAGGCCGATGGTTTTGAGCACGATCAGCACAGCGGCGATCCAGACGATCGGCAGGAACGTCACCACTTTAAATAGCACTATCGCTTTGATAAAGCTGAGGATAAACGCAACCAGCAGCGATGCGCTGTCGACCGGTCCCATCGGGGGAATAATGCGGCGCAGCGGCCCAATAATCGGTTGCGTCACTTTCACCACAAACTGGGAGAAAGGGTTATAAAAGTCACAGCGAGCCCATTGCATCCACACGCGCAATAACAGCACCATGGTGTACAGCTCAATTACCGTTGAGAGCAAGAAGGTCAACGTATTCATGGCGTTCCTCAGATTTCCTTAATTTTTTGTGTAATCACGTGCACCAAAAATGGCGGTGCCGATACGTACCATCGTGCTACCCGCCGCAATGGCGGCTTCCATATCATCCGACATACCCAGCGACAGGGTATCGACGTCAGGATAGCGCGTTTTCAGCCCGGCAAATGCTACAGCCATTTGGCGGGCAACTTCAAACTGCCTTACATAATCTGACTCAGGGGCAGGGATCGCCATCAGACCGCGCAGACGAAGATTCGGTAATTCGACGACCTCAGCGGCAAGTGCGTCCAGTTCCTCCAGTGGAATACCGGACTTGCTGTTTTCATCGCTAATGTTGATTTGAATCAGCACGTTCAGCGGTCCCAGTTCTGCCGGACGCTGTTCGTTCAGCCGGGTAGCAATGCGCAGGCGGTCGAGGGTATGGCACCAGTCAAAGTGCTCGGCCACCAGACGGCTTTTGTTGGATTGTAACGGGCCGATAAAGTGCCATTGCAGGCCGGCAATGCCTTTCTCGCGAAAGTGGCGAATTTTCTCCACCCCTTCCTGCACGTAATTTTCACCAAAGGCCAACTGACCAGCGGCGATGGCTTCTTCGATGGCGCTCGCAGGTTTGGTTTTACTCACTGCAAGTAACGTAACTTCTTCTGAAGCGCGCCCGCAACGCGATGCGGCGGCTGAGATTTTGTCCCGGACCTGTGCCAGGTTATGCGCGATATCGTTCATTTTCCGAGGATCTGTCTATGAATATGGAAGAAATTGTGGCCCTTAGTGTAAAGCATAACGTCTCGGATCTACACCTAAGCAATGCGTGGCCTGCGCGCTGGCGAAAACGGGGACGCATGGAGCGTGCACCCTTTACCGCAACCGATATTACCGGACTGCTGGCGGACTGGCTGGATGAGGGGCAACAGGCGGCGTTACGACAAAATGGGCAACTGGATTTCGCGGTTTCGCTCGCGGATAACCAGCGCCTGCGGGCCAGCGCCTTTCACCAGCGGCAGGGGACGTCGCTGGCGCTACGGCTGCTGCCGACGCAGTGCCCGACGCTGGAAACGCTGGGGACGCCTTCTGTGCTGCCCGAACTGCTCCGCAGCGAGAATGGTTTGATTCTGGTGACAGGGGCGACAGGCAGCGGAAAATCAACTACCTTGGCGGCGATGGTCACGTGGCTGAATCAGCATATCGATGGACATATTCTGACGCTGGAAGATCCCATCGAGTATATCTACACCAGCCAGCGCTGCCTGATTCAGCAGCGTGAAGTAGGACTGCACTGCGCCTCATTTGCCATCGGATTACGCGCGGCGCTGCGTGAAGATCCGGATGTGATTCTGCTGGGAGAGCTACGCGACAGCGAGACCATTCGTCTGGCGCTAACGGCGGCGGAAACGGGGCATATGGTGCTGGCGACGCTGCATACGCGCGGTGCCGCGCAGGCGATCGAGCGACTGATTGATTCTTTTCCGGCGCAGGAAAAAGACCCGGTGCGCAGCCAACTGGCAGGCAGTCTGCGCGCCGTACTGTCGCAGAAACTGGAGCCCGACAAGCAGGAGGGGCGCGTTGCGCTGTATGAACTGCTGATCAACACGCCGGCAGCGGGGAATTTGATTCGGGAAGGGAAGTCCCATCAGTTACCGCATGTCATTCAGACCGGGCAGCAGATGGGGATGATGACCTTTGCCCAGAGCCTGCAACAGCGACAGGCACAAGGACGGCTTTAAGCAACGTATGGGATCAGTAGCCCTGCTCGAAATAACTTTCGAGAATGATGACGGCGGAGGCGGAATCGATCTTACCTTTATTCAGCGCGCGATAGCCGCCCTGCTCAAACAGGCCGGAGCGTGCCTCGACGGTGCTGAGTCGCTCATCGTGTAAGGTGACCGTAACGCCGAAACGCCCGTGAATGCGGTTGGCGAACTTGCGCGCGCGCGCGGTGAGCGGTTGCTCGGTGCCGTCCATATTCAGCGGCAGGCCAACGATGATCTCATCCGGTTGCCACTCTTTGAGCAGGCGTTCGATCAGGTTCCAGTCCGGTGTACCGTCCTGCGCTTTAATCGCGGGCAGGGCGCGCGCTGTGCCGGTTACTCGCTGACCAATCGCCACGCCAATACTTTTGGTACCAAAATCAAAGGCCAGTAATGTTTCACTCATCAGGCATGCCCCGCCACGCCGGGCATCGTCAGGATGTCGATACCGATCAGTCGGGCGGCTTCACGCCAGCGATCGGCAATCGGTGTTTTAAACAGGATATTGAGATCGGCAGGGGCAGTCAGCCAGGCGTTGTCCAGCAGCTCTTGTTCAAGCTGGCCTTTCTCCCAGGAGGAGTAACCGAGCGCGACCAGCACGTCGGCAGGTTGCTCATTCGTGCCTAAGGTTTCAAGCACGTCGCGAGACGTGGTGATGACGGTGTTATCCGAGATGCGGATACTGGAGGCAAAACGCGACGGCGGCGTGTGCAGGATAAACCCGCGATCTTCCGCTAACGGGCCGCCAAGCATCACTGCTTTATCCAGACGGATCGCCGGATCGCGCGGTTCTGGCGCGATTTTTAGTTTTTCCAGAATCCCTTCAATCTGGAGATTTTCCAGAGGTTTATTCACAATAATCCCCATTGCGCCATCTTCGTTATGTTCGCAAATGTACACCACTGAACGGCGGAAAATCGGATCCTGGAGAGCAGGCATGGCAATAAGAAAGTGATGCTGTAAATTCATTGTCAGAGGTTCTGTTTCCTGGTTCAAAAAAGCAACAGGGGTCAGTATGTGGGTAAAGCGCACGGATGTCACTACTGTAGGCCGGATAAGACGCCTGTGTCGCCCTCCGGCATCGGTGTCTTAATGCCTGATGGCGCTACGCTTATCAGGCCTACAGCACTGGTTCATGGCTGATTATTTTTGCAAACGTGCTTCGATGGCGTCCATCAGCATCCCGGTGATGGAGATCGGGAATTCGGCTTCAATCTCGCGGATACAGGTCGGGCTGGTGACGTTAATCTCGGTCAGACGATCGCCAATGATATCCAGACCGACAAAAATCAGTCCTTTGGCTTTCAGCGTCGGCCCGATACGGCGCGCGATTTCCCAGTCGCTCTCGGTTAACGGACGTGGTTCACCGCGACCGCCAGCGGCCAGGTTGCCACGGGTCTCGCCACCCTGCGGAATGCGCGCCAGGCAGTACGGAACCGGTTCGCCATCGACGACCAGCACGCGTTTGTCGCCATCTTTAATGGCTGGCAAATAGTTCTGCGCCATGCAGTAGCGGGTACCATGCTCGGTCAGGGTTTCCGCAATCACGCCGAGGTTCGGATCGCCTTCTTTAACACGGAAGATCGACGCGCCGCCCATGCCGTCAAGCGGCTTGAGAATAATATCGTTGTGCTTCTGCCAGAACGCCTTCAGTTGCGCTTTGTTGCGAGTGACCAGCGTTTCTGGCGTCAGGTCAGAGAACCAGGCGGTGAACAGCTTTTCGTTACAGTCACGCAGGCTCTGCGGCTTGTTGACGATCAGCGTCCCTTTTTCTTCCGCGCGTTCCAGAATATAGGTGGCGTAGATGAACTCGGTATCAAACGGCGGATCTTTACGCATCAGAATGACGTCGAGGGCGTCCAGCGGCAGATCCTGCTCGCCGGTAAACTCATACCATTTATCGTAGTTTTGCTCGACGCTCAGGGTACGCGTGCGGGCGCGGGCTTCACCGTTAATCAGATAAAGATCGGCCATCTCCATATAATGAAGTTCGTAACCACGACGTTGCGCTTCCAGCAGCATAGCAAAGCTGGAATCTTTCTTGATATTGATGCTTGCGATGGGGTCCATCACGATGCCGAGCTTGATCATTATTCTTCTCCGTTAGCCCAGATCGCCAAATCGCACCTGAAGCGCGGTAATGGCGGTGAGCGCAGTTGTCTCAGTACGCAGAACGCGAGGTCCTAACAGAATATCAGTAAACTGATAGCGTGCGGTCATGGCGATTTCCTCTGCTGACAGCCCGCCTTCCGGGCCAATCAGCAAACGAACGCGCTCAACCGGAAGCGGCAATGTGTTGATACTGTCGCTGGCGCGGGGATGGAGGTTCAGTTTCAACCCCTCGTCCTGTTCTGCACACCAGGCTTCCAGATCCATCGCCGGGCGAATTTCCGGCACCCGATTACGACCACACTGTTCGCAGGCGGCAATGGCGATTTTCTGCCACTGCTGGAGCTTCTTGTTCAGACGTTCATTGTCCAGTTTAACGCCGCAGCGTTCAGAAAAAAGTGGCGTAATGAGGCTTACACCCAGTTCGATCGATTTCTGAATGGTGAACTCCATCTTCTCGCCGCGCGACATGACCTGGCCAAGATGGATGTGCAGCGGCGATTCACGATCGTCAATCTCGCCATGTAGCACCTTTACGTCGACGCTTTTTTTGCTGGCGCGGGTGATTTCAGCGGCGAAAACCTGATTGCTGCCATCAAACAGCTGCAGTTCCTGACCTGGCCCCATCCGCAAAACGCGTCCGATATGGTTGGCAGCATCTTCGCACAGGGAAATCTGGCTGCCGGCGGTGATGGGTTCTGGGTGATAAATGCGGGGAATGCGCATAGTTATAAATCCGCGTCATCTCCCCCACGCAGTCTCGCCGCGCGGGGTATGGGGTTAATCAAATATCCCGCTAGTGTAGGTTAGCTCTTTTGCGCCTGGCAAGCGCGTTGCACGTAAGGGTTATGGTTTCCCTGAATCTTCGCGATCCGTTCGTCGCGCTCACACTCCCAGTCGGTAACTGGATACAGCCTGTTCCAGGCATTGAAAAGCTGGGTTTGCTGGCGGGATAGCGTCAGGTTGTACTGGTCGCGCATATAAAAGTAGGTCCGCGCAATCGCACCGCGCGCGCGCGCGGGTGGTTCGGCGATCTTTTCTTTGAAATCGACTTTCATGGCGCACTGCCCATATTGACCTTCGCCGCCGTTCCACTGGCTGTACATGAAGTTACCGCGATCGCCATTCACCTCACCGACGGCGGGTTGCAGGTTATGCATGTCGCTTTCCATTTTGCGATAGACCGGATCTTTGGCGCAGTTTTTCCGTCCACCTTCCTGCCAGCACTGGCGTTGGTGGCCAAACTGCCATGCCGGAACGACGTGTTCCCATTCGATTCGGCTGGCGCGATTCTCGTTCTTTCGCACTTTGTAGCCGCAGGAGTTGAGATCGACGACCCCCTTCTTGCCCTGCCAGTTGATTTTACATCCGCAATAGAAGTCGCCAGGGACATCGGCGTTAATCTTGACGCCTGCGGTCTTTGCCTGTGAGAAACTGTTAATGCCAGCGGCCAACGTCTGGCCCGAAAGGGCTACCGTAAAAAAGGCGGTAGCCAAAAAAAGAGGACGGTACATCATGAACTCCGTATCAAAGCGAGCCCGCAACGTAACGAAAGTTGATGTGTGATGCAATCAGTCAGATCAGGAAAGTTCCTGATAGTTCTGGTTATTTAAGCGGCACTAAGGGTTCGCCGCAGTGGACGCAGCGGTAGGTGGCTTCGCCGCGCACCACGCGATTATGGCGGCGGATGGTCAGTTGATGCTCCTGACACTGGCAGCGGTATGGGAAAGTGTTGCGGCGTATCGATTGCAGTTCGAACTGATGCGTGCGGCGTGCGGGGACACCGAGCACGCTTTCCATCATCCACTTCCACTCTTTACCGTGCGGCGCAACCCGACCAAATCGCTTCCACACCAGTAAATGCGCCAGTTCGTGCGGCACCACTTCGTTGATAAACGCTTCGACGTTTTCCATCAGCAGCACCGGATTTAGGCGAATTTCGTAACTTTCCAGCCAGGCGGTGCCGGCAGAGGTGCCACGTTGTTGATACACCAACGTGGGTTCGGGATAGCTGCAGCCGAGCTTCAGGTTAGCCTGAGCGAGGTTATCGCGCAGACTACGCATGACGGCTTGCTGGACAGCAATAGGGAGACGGGCGGTTTTCATAACGGCAGAGAATAGTGCGACAGGGATGGGACTGCAAGAGGAAGGCGTCCTCCCGTGTGGGAGGACGCAAAGGGCAGATTAATCGTGTGCGCCGATTTCGCGCAGTTTACGACCTTTCATCAGGTTACGTTCAATGTGCTCCAGCGAGACGTGTTTGGTTTCCGGCACCAGCCACAGCGTCAACAGGATAAACAGCACATTCAGACCAGCGTAAACCCAGAAGGTATTCGCATTACCGAGGTTTTGCAGCATGGTCAGGAACGTCGCGCCGACGATCATGTTGGCAATCCAGTTGGTTGCCGTCGAGCAGGTGATACCAAAATCACGGCCCTTCAGCGGCTGGATTTCAGAACACAGCACCCAAATCAGCGGACCGGCGCTCATCGCAAAACCAATGATGAACATCAGCAGCATCGCGATAGCGAAGTACTGCGCGGACGGGGAGTGGATGCCAACATGCATCATCGTTCCGAGGATCCCCATTCCGGCCGCCATCACCAGGAATCCCAGCGTCAGTGTCGGTTTACGACCCCAGCGGTCAACCAGACCGATAGCGATAAAGGTGGCCAGCACGTTGGTCAGACCGACAATCACGGTGCCCCACATCTGCTCTGAGGTGTTGGTGTAACCCGCCATTTCAAAGATTTTTGGCGCGTAGTACATGATGACATTCATCCCGGTGAACTGCTGCATCACCTGCAACAGCACGCCGAGGAACACTGCGCGACGGAAGTTGCTGTTCTCTTTGAACAACGCCCAACCGCTCTGTTTCACCTGTAGGCTTTCGCGGATTTCATCCAGCTCGCGTTTGGCTTCTGCGCTGGTATCACGCAGGCGTAGCAATACGCGTTCAGCATCGACAAAGCGCCGTTTTGCTGCAAACCAGCGCGGGCTGTCCGGCAGGAAGAAGACGCCGATCAGCAACAGAATCGCCGGGATGATAATCACGCCCAGCATCCAGCGCCATGCGCCGCTGTAGCTGAAGGCGGTATCCGACAGATAGGCGCCGAGGATCCCGATGGTGATCATCAACTGGTACATAGAGATCATGCTGCCGCGAATTTTTTCCGGCGCGATCTCAGACAGGTACAGCGGGGCGGTGTAAGACGCCACGCCAACGGCCAGACCCAGCAGGACGCGGGACAGGATCAGCACTTCAACGTTCGGCGCTGCCGCGGAGAACAGCGAACCGGCGACAAACAGGATCGCGCCGATCATCAGGCTTTTCTTGCGCCCGAGTTTGAAAGAGAGCCAGCCGCTGCCGACCGCACCGACTGCTGCACCGAACATCATAGAGCTGACGACCCACTCCTGAGTATGTGCGGAGATCTGAAATTCATCGGTGATAAACGGTAATGCGCCAGCAATAACGCCGATATCCAGGCCAAAAAGTAATCCTGCCAGGGCTGCAAGGAAGCAGACAAAAAATGTCATCGCCTTATTGGAACGCCCCTGTTTTTTATTGTCAGGCATTATGCCCTCCGTTTGGGTTATCAGTTTTGTTGATAATTAGGGTAGGTGAGTACACCGCAAAAATATGTGATTGTTATCACGTAAGTGTAATCGGTTACACTACCCGTTTATCGTCATTTACATTAATAAGTTGAAAATTATAGATTAATTAAACTGAGGTGTATCACGTTTGCGTAGATTTAAGACTTAGCTGAAATAAAATGTAACAGCAGAGAAAGCCAGAACATGCAAAGTGATTATTCTGAAACGAGTACTTTCACCCCATGGTGTAAGCGGTTTCAATTAATGGCGTGCGGAGGAATTTCTGGCGGGGCGTAAAGAAAAAAGGCCAGCGCGAGGCTGGCCTTACGTCATGGATGTCGGTCGCTTACTTCAGACCGGCAGCGTCGCGCAGCAGAGCGGCTTTGTCGGTTTTTTCCCACGGGAAATGTTCGCGACCAAAGTGACCGTACGCAGCGGTCTCTTTGTAGATCGGGTGCAGCAGATCCAGCATCTGAATCAGACCGTACGGACGCAGATCGAAGAACTCGCGAACCAGCAGCGTCAACTGCTCAGCAGACACTTTCTCGGTACCGAAGGTTTCCACCATGATGGAAGTCGGTTCAGCCACGCCGATCGCGTAGGAAACCTGAATTTCACAACGGTCAGCCAGGCCTGCGGCAACGATGTTTTTCGCGACATAACGTCCTGCGTAAGCTGCAGAACGGTCCACTTTCGATGGATCTTTACCGGAGAATGCGCCGCCACCGTGACGCGCCATGCCGCCGTAGGTATCAACGATGATCTTACGACCGGTCAGACCGCAGTCACCCATTGGGCCGCCGATAACAAAACGGCCGGTCGGGTTGATGAAGAATTTGGTGGCAGAGTTCAGCCATTCGGTCGGCAGAACCGGCTTGATGATCTCTTCCATCACCGCTTCTTTCAGCGTCGTCTGATCGATCTCTTCCGCATGCTGGGTGGAGAGCACCACAGCGTCGATGCCGACAATTTTGCCGTCGTCGTACTGGAAGGTCACCTGGCTTTTCGCATCCGGGCGCAGCCACGGCAGGGTACCATTTTTACGCACTTCAGCCTGACGCTGCACCAGACGGTGCGCGTAGGTGATCGGCGCAGGCATCAGCACGTCGGTTTCGTTGGTGGCATAGCCAAACATCAGGCCCTGGTCGCCAGCGCCCTGTTCCAGCGGATCGGCACGGTCAACGCCCTGGTTGATATCCGGAGACTGTTTACCAATGGCGCTCAGGACAGCACACGAGTTGGCATCAAAGCCCATGTCGGAATGCACATAGCCAATCTCGCGCACGGTATTACGTGTGATCTCTTCGATATCGACCCATGCGCTGGTGGTGATTTCACCGCCAACTAAAACCATGCCGGTTTTCACGTAGGTCTCACACGCGACGCGCGCTTTCGGATCCTGTTCCAGGATAGCATCGAGCACGGCATCAGAGATTTGGTCTGCGATTTTGTCAGGATGCCCTTCTGATACGGACTCGGACGTAAAAAGGTGTTTTGCCATGTTTTATTTCACCTAAGGAGAATTTGGTTAGCTCAAACTGTTGTGCGGAAAAGCCAAAGCAGAAGATTCTACCAAGGCCTGCAGGTTAGTGACACTGGCAGTCTGAGTGTTAATCGGTATGGATGGATTAACATCTGGATGGCTATTTTAGGTCACTTCTTCACCCGATTTCCACTGTTTTTTGAATCAGCTCTCACTATGTTGAAAACATGAGGGGAAATTTTTACAAACACTGCTGACAATCTGCGCATTTATGTTTTGCTTTTTCATTCTGTTGTCGGTATAAAACGCGGCGCGCGGCTCATACAAAAAGCACACGACGTTTTCTTCGTGTCGCCACTTCCAGCCGGGTTAAAACGTTAGCTTTGGCTTGTGGGTGCGTTCCTGATGGAGCGACCATGGAGGTGATAAGAGATAATGAACCGTTGTATTTTGCTGAATCTGTCGCACCGTTCTGGTGTGCGTATGTCCTCCACAATTTGCATCTCTGCTTTGCATACCTGCCGATGTTATACCCATCTCGGCGCTTCTCAGGACTCCAGAGCCGGTAACTGGCACTAAGGACTGAACAAGGGCGCTCTTGTGGAAACAAGAGTTTTCTCGTGGTTTCGCCGAACCGTCATACGTAAGTTCGGTTACGTGTTTTACAATGATATGAAAAAGAAACCGGTCGCGCAGGCGGAGTACCAGCACTTTCTGCTGGAAAATCCGACTGTTTATGGGTTGTTATCGCCTCTTCGGATTGCGATAGTAGTCAACTGTTTTACACTTGTTAATAAAATTTGAGGTTCGCTATGTCTGACGACATGTCTTTGGGTTCGCCTTCGTCAGCAGGCGAACAGGGTGTACTACGCTCCATGCAGGAGGTTGCAATGAGCTCCCAGGAAGCCAGCAAGATGCTGCGTACTTACAATATTGCCTGGTGGGGCAATAACTACTATGACGTCAATGAGTTGGGTCACATTAGCGTGTGCCCGGACCCTGACGTCCCCGAAGCGCGCGTCGATCTCGCTAAGCTGGTGAAAGCACGTGAAGCGCAAGGGCAACGCCTGCCGGCGCTGTTTTGCTTCCCGCAGATCCTGCAACACCGCCTGCGCTCTATTAACGCGGCGTTCAAACGCGCGCGTGAGTCGTACGGTTATAACGGTGACTATTTCCTGGTTTACCCCATCAAGGTTAACCAGCATCGTCGCGTCATCGAATCCTTAATCCATTCTGGCGAACCGCTGGGTCTGGAAGCCGGTTCCAAAGCGGAACTGATGGCGGTCCTGGCGCATGCCGGGATGACCCGTTCGGTAATTGTGTGTAACGGCTATAAAGACCGTGAGTACATTCGCCTGGCGCTGATTGGCGAGAAGATGGGCCATAAAGTCTATCTGGTCATCGAGAAGATGTCGGAAATCGCCATTGTGCTGGATGAAGCCGAACGTCTGAACGTCATTCCGCGTTTGGGCGTGCGTGCGCGTCTGGCTTCGCAGGGGTCTGGCAAATGGCAGTCCTCCGGCGGCGAAAAATCCAAATTTGGCCTGGCGGCAACGCAGGTTCTGCAACTGGTGGAAACGCTGCGTGAAGCCGGGCGTCTCGATAGTTTGCAACTGCTGCATTTCCACCTTGGTTCGCAGATGGCGAATATCCGTGATATCGCCACCGGTGTGCGTGAGTCTGCCCGTTTCTATGTTGAGCTGCATAAGCTCGGCGTCAACATTCAGTGCTTCGATGTGGGCGGCGGCTTGGGTGTTGACTACGAAGGAACCCGCTCGCAGTCTGACTGCTCGGTGAACTACGGCCTGAACGAATACGCCAACAACATTATCTGGGCGATTGGCGATGCCTGCGAAGAAAATGGTCTGCCGCATCCGACGGTGATCACCGAGTCCGGTCGTGCGGTGACCGCGCACCACACGGTGCTGGTGTCCAACATCATCGGCGTTGAGCGTAACGAATATACCGTGCCTGTTGCTCCGGCTGACGACGCGCCGCGCGCGCTGCAAAGCATGTGGGAAACCTGGCAGGAGATGCACGAGCCGGGCACCCGTCGCTCGCTGCGCGAATGGCTGCACGACAGCCAGATGGATTTGCACGATATCCACATCGGATACTCCTCCGGCACTTTCAGCCTGCAGGAACGTGCGTGGGCGGAACAGCTTTATCTGAGCATGTGTCACGAAGTGCAGAAACAGCTGGATCCGCAAAACCGCGCGCATCGTCCGATCATTGATGAACTGCAAGAGCGTATGGCGGACAAAATGTACGTCAACTTCTCGCTGTTCCAGTCAATGCCGGATGCGTGGGGGATCGATCAGCTGTTCCCGGTCCTGCCGCTGGAAGGACTGGATCAGGTACCTGAACGTCGTGCGGTTCTGTTGGACATCACTTGTGATTCCGACGGCGCTATCGATCACTACATCGACGGCGATGGCATTGCGACCACCATGCCGATGCCAGAGTACGATCCGGATAACCCGCCGATGCTCGGTTTCTTTATGGTCGGCGCATATCAGGAGATCCTCGGCAACATGCACAACCTGTTTGGCGATACCGAAGCGGTGGACGTGTTTGTCTTCCCGGACGGTAGTGTAGAAGTTGAGCTGTCGGATGAAGGGGATACCGTGGCGGACATGCTGCAATATGTGCAGTTGGATCCGAAAACGCTGCTGACACACTTCCGCGATCAGGTGAAACAAACCGGCCTGGACGATGCGCTGCAGCAGCAGTTCCTCGAAGAGTTCGAAGCGGGTCTGTACGGCTATACGTATCTTGAAGATGAATAATGGCTGATGCCCGGGCGACTTGAACCTGGGCAATTAAGCAGCGATAATTTACTCAATTACTGTGTTTACGAATCAAACCCTTTCTCGTCGGGCCTAACGACGCGGGAGGGTTTTTTTATATTGACGAATATGAGGTTTTTGCCATGAGCACCTTAGGTCATCAGTACGATAACTCCCTGGTTTCTAACGCCTTTGGCTTCCTGCGTCTGCCGCTGAATTTCCAGCCGTATGACAGCGATGCCGACTGGGTGATCACTGGCGTGCCGTTTGACATGGCGACGTCCGGTCGCGCGGGTGGGCGTCACGGCCCGGCGGCGATCCGTCAGGTGTCAACGAATCTGGCGTGGGAACACAACCGCTTCCCGTGGAATTTCGATATGCGTGAGCGCCTGAACGTGGTGGACTGCGGCGATCTGGTTTATGCCTTTGGCGATGCGCGTGAAATGAGTGAAAAACTGCAGGCGCATGCAGAGAAACTGCTGGCTGCCGGTAAGCGTATGCTCTCTTTTGGCGGCGACCACTTTGTGACGCTGCCGCTGCTGCGCGCGCACGCGAAACACTTTGGCAAAATGGCGCTGGTCCATTTCGATGCCCACACCGACACTTATGCGAATGGCTGTGAGTTCGACCATGGCACCATGTTCTACACTGCGCCGAACGAAGGGTTGATCGATCCGAATCACTCCGTGCAGATCGGCATTCGTACAGAATTCGACAAAGACAACGGCTTTACCGTGCTGGACGCCTGCCAGGTGAACGATCGCGGCGTTGATGACATCATCGCTCAGGTGAAACAGATTGTCGGCGACATGCCGGTCTATCTGACCTTTGATATCGACTGCCTGGATCCGGCATTCGCGCCGGGGACCGGTACGCCAGTGATTGGCGGTCTGACTTCCGATCGCGCCATCAAGCTGGTGCGCGGCCTGAAAGATTTGAACATCGTAGGGATGGACGTGGTGGAAGTGGCGCCGGCTTACGATCAGTCAGAAATCACCGCCCTGGCGGCGGCAACGCTGGCGCTGGAGATGCTGTACATTCAGGCAGCGAAGAAAGGCGAGTAACGGGTTTCGGGCTATTTTACTCGCCATTTTGAACCCGGGCAGTGCTCGCCATCCTCACGTACTCCGTGTACGCTCCGGTGGCTGTGCGCTGTCCAGGCTCAAACTGGCTTCGCCAATAACGCCCGATCACCGGACTAAATTTGTAGTTCTGTAGGCCGGATAAGGCGCTTACGCCATCATCCGGCACGCTTGAATGTTACTTAATCCCGTCTGCTTTCATACGATCGCGAATATGTTGCGCACGTTCTGCGGAGGCCGGGTGATCGTCAAACATTGAGCTTTGACGACCTTCTTCCAGTTTCGCCAGTTTTTCGAAGCTGGTGGCAAGACCCGCCGGGCTGATACCGCGTTTGCGCAACAAATCGTACGAGTAGTCGTCCGCTTCCGCTTCCTGACGCTGGGAGAACTGCGAGTTCACCAGTTTTTCCCCCAGATCGCCGAGCTGTGATTGCGACAGGCTGCCGACGATCCCACCCGCTGAGGCTGCGGCTGCACGAACGGCGTTAGTGCCCAGCGCCACCTGCATACCTTTCTTCACGTGGCCGAGCGCAACGTGACCCATTTCATGGCCAATCACTGCTTCGACTTCGTTGTCCGTCATCATGTCCATCAGGCCGCTATAGACACGAATACAGCCGTTCGCCATCGCGAAGGCATTCACGTCTTTCGCCATGTAGACCTTGTAGTTGACCGCTTGTCCGTTGATGTTATCGCCGAGCGCCGTGGCGATTTTGTTCAGGCGCTTCGCGTACTCGCTGCCGGCTGGCGCGATAGTCGCTTTACCATCCATTTCCGTACAGGCCTGGTTGCTTAATGCGATAACCTGCGTGTCGCTCAGACTGTAGGCTTGAAAAGCCTCGGCCCCTGAGGAGAGCAGTCCATTGGAATTCATATTCTGGCAGCCGGTCAACACCGTCGCCATGCCCATAGCAAGCAGTAACGCGCGAATCTTCATGTTTTTTCTTCCACACGAAATGAGGATTGTTCCAAAAGTGCGCGATTTACAGATGAATCCGCGCTCTCGCTAAGTATAAAGAAAAGAACAACAAGCGGGCGAGCAGATTGCGCAACATGCGAGTGTGATCCGGAGATTTCTGAAGCGGCAAAAGGATGCTCCATGTACATGACACGCGGCTTGGGTTACATTGTTGGCACTTTTTTCCGGCGTAGCCCAAAACGCGCTGTCGTCAAGTCGTTGCGGGTATGGCCTTCATCATCCGATCTGGAGTCAAAATGTCCTCACGTAAAGAGCTTGCCAATGCTATTCGTGCGCTGAGCATGGACGCAGTACAGAAAGCCAAATCCGGTCATCCGGGTGCCCCGATGGGTATGGCTGACATTGCCGAAGTCCTGTGGCGTGATTTCCTGAACCACAACCCGAGCAACCCGTCCTGGGCCGATCGTGACCGTTTCGTACTGTCTAACGGCCACGGCTCCATGTTGATTTACAGCCTGCTGCACCTCACCGGTTACGATCTGCCGATGTCTGAGCTGCAGAACTTCCGTCAGCTGCATTCCAAAACTCCGGGCCACCCGGAAGTGGGTTACACCGCCGGTGTGGAAACCACTACCGGTCCGCTGGGTCAGGGTATTGCGAACGCGGTCGGTATGGCTATCGCTGAAAAAACACTGGCTGCACAGTTTAACCGTCCGGGCCATGACATCGTTGACCACTACACCTATGCGTTCATGGGCGACGGCTGCATGATGGAAGGTATCTCTCACGAGGTATGCTCTCTGGCCGGTACGCTGAAGCTGGGCAAACTGGTCGCGTTCTACGATGACAACGGTATCTCTATCGACGGTCACGTTGAAGGTTGGTTCACTGACGATACCGCTAAACGTTTCGAAGCGTACGGCTGGCACGTCGTACGAGGTGTTGATGGTCACGACGCTGACGCCATCAAACGCGCAGTAGAAGAAGCGCGTGCGGTGACCGACAAACCGTCCCTGCTGATGTGCAAAACCATCATCGGTTTCGGTTCCCCGAACAAAGCGGGTACCCACGACTCCCACGGCGCGCCGCTGGGCGACGCAGAAATCGCACTGACCCGCGAGCAGTTGGGCTGGAAATACGCGCCGTTCGAAATCCCGTCTGAAATCTACGCTCAGTGGGATGCGAAAGAAGCCGGTCAGGCGAAAGAGTCTGCCTGGAACGAGAAATTTGCCGCCTACGCGAAAGCCTTCCCGCAGGAAGCAGCTGAGTTCACCCGTCGTATGAAAGGTGAAATGCCGTCTGATTTCGACGCAAAAGCGAACGAGTTTATTGCTAAGCTGCAGGCTAATCCGGCGAAAATCGCCAGCCGTAAAGCGTCTCAGAATGCGATCGAAGCGTTTGGTCCGTTGCTGCCAGAATTCCTCGGCGGCTCTGCTGACCTGGCGCCGTCTAACCTGACGCTGTGGTCGGGTTCTAAAGCGATCAACGAAGATGCTGCCGGTAACTATATCCATTACGGCGTACGCGAATTCGGTATGACCGCGATTGCCAACGGTATCTCCCTGCACGGTGGTTTCCTGCCGTACACCTCCACCTTCCTGATGTTCGTGGAATATGCCCGTAACGCGGTACGCATGGCTGCGCTGATGAAACAGCGTCAGGTGATGGTTTACACCCACGACTCCATCGGTCTGGGCGAAGATGGCCCGACTCACCAGCCGGTAGAGCAGGTGGCTTCTCTGCGCGTCACGCCGAACATGAGCACCTGGCGTCCGTGTGACCAGGTTGAATCCGCCGTGGCGTGGAAGTACGGCGTTGAGCGTCAGGACGGCCCGACCGCGCTGATCCTCTCCCGTCAGAACCTGGCACAGCAGGAACGTACTGAAGAGCAACTGGCGAACATCGCGCGCGGTGGCTACGTATTGAAAGATTGTGCAGGCCAGCCTGAGCTTATCTTCATCGCGACCGGTTCTGAAGTTGAGCTGGCGGTTGCCGCATGGGACAAACTGACCGCAGAAGGCGTGAAAGCGCGCGTGGTCTCCATGCCGTCTACTGACGCGTTCGACAAGCAGGATGCGGCTTACCGTGAATCCGTACTGCCGAAAGCGGTTACCGCTCGCGTGGCAGTGGAAGCCGGTATCGCTGACTACTGGTTCAAGTACGTGGGTCTGAACGGCGCGATCGTCGGGATGACCACCTTCGGTGAATCTGCTCCGGCAGAGCTGCTGTTCGAAGAGTTCGGCTTCACCGTCGACAACGTTGTCGCGAAAGCAAAAGCACTGCTGTAATCATCATTACAACAGTCTCTAACGGGTCGCTTCGGCGGCCCGTTATCATCTGGAACGGTATTTATTTTTACTCAGGCAAGGGGTTATTGTCGATCCGCTTCACAAAACTGACATTTTGTGTATTACCAAAATTGTAATGTGAGTCACATAATTGCTCTTGCTATTTTTATTTCTATTTGTAATTGGTTGTTTTTTAATGATTTAAATTATTCCCCCTTTTCCCTGTCTCTGTTTTACCCTCGATTGCTTTCATTTTGCCGCACGCGTATTTTGTTTTTAGCGAGACGCTGTACCCTAAAAATAAAATAAGGACAATTTATGCGGTTGATTGATTATTTTCCTGAAGCTTCTATTTCAATAAAAGCGGTGGCAAAGAACTGGCAGGAAGCTATTGATTTTTCCATGGCATCGTTGCTGGCAAATCATTATGTGAATGCCAATTATATCCAGGCTATAAAAGATTCGACGATCAACAATGGTCCTTATTATATTCTGGCTCCCGGTGTGGCGATGCCTCATGCTCGTCCGGAATGCGGCGCGCTAAAAACAGGCATGTCATTAACGCTACTTAAACAGGAAGTACAATTTGCCGACGATGACGAACCCGTAAAATTACTTATTGGGTTATCAGCGGCAAATGCCGATTCACATATCGGCGCTATCCAGGCTTTAAGCGAACTATTATGTGAAGAGGAAAACCTCGCAGCATTATTTGCTGCTAAATCAGAAAAACAGCTGGCGGATATTATCGCCCGCGCATAATCATTTTCTCCTCGACAGGATATTATCATGGAACACAAGTCTGCTCGTGCAAAGGTCCAGGCTTTTGGGGGATTTTTGACTGCAATGGTCATCCCTAATATCGGTGCTTTTATTGCCTGGGGTTTTATTACTGCATTATTTATTCCGACAGGGTGGATGCCCAATGAGCATTTCGCCAAAATAGTCGGTCCGATGATTACCTATTTATTACCCGTTATGATTGGCTCCACCGGTGGACATCTGGTGGGTGGGAAGCGCGGGGCGGTGATGGGGGGGATCGGTACCATCGGCGTGATTATTGGCGCAGATATCCCGATGTTCCTCGGTTCCATGATTATGGGGCCACTGGGTGGTCTGGTGATTAAATACATTGACCGACTGCTGGACCAGCGTATTCCCGCAGGCTTTGAGATGGTGATTAATAACTTCTCATTAGGCATTGCCGGAATGATGTTGTGCCTGCTGGGGTTTGAAGTCATTGGCCCGGCGGTCCTCATTGCCAATAACTTTGTGAAAGAGTGTATTGAATCACTGGTACATGCAGGTTATCTACCGCTGCTTTCACTAATTAATGAACCCGCGAAAATCCTCTTTCTGAATAATGCCATCGATCAGGGGGTCTATTATCCGCTGGGAATGCAGCAAGCCTCGGAGACAGGAAAATCCATCTTTTTCATGGTGGCCTCAAACCCTGGCCCCGGTTTAGGTTTACTGCTGGCGTTTACCTTCTTTGGTAAAGGGATGGCGAAGAAATCTGCACCCGGCGCCATGATTATCCATTTTCTGGGCGGCATTCACGAACTCTACTTCCCGTACGTGCTGATGAAGCCACTGACCCTGGTGGGCATGATTGCCGGGGGAATGAGCGGAACATGGGTGTTTAACCTGTTAGGCGGTGGCCTGGTTGCGGGTCCGAGCCCAGGGTCGATTTTCGCTTACCTGGCATTGACGCCAAAAGGCTCTTTCCTTGCCACGATTGCGGGCGTCACGGCGGGAACCGTAGTGACTTTTATCATCACCTCATTGATCCTGAAAATGGAAAGAAATGGTCTGGCCGAGAGTGAAGAGACGTTCAGTGATTCCGCCAAAGCTGTTAAAGCCATGAAGCAGGAAGGCAGTTTTTCATATCGCCATGTCAAACGTATCGCCTTTGTGTGTGATGCGGGAATGGGGTCCAGTGCGATGGGGGCAACGACGTTTCGTAAGCGCCTGGAAAAAGCCGGGTTGTCTATCGATGTCAAACATTACGCCATCGAAAATGTCCCTGACGATGCCGATATTATCGTGACGCACGCCAGTCTTGAGGGCCGCGTTAAACGAGTCAGTCATAAGCCTCTGGTGTTGATTAAAAATTATATTGGCGACCCGCTGCTTGACGATTTATTTAATCACTTAACGTCGAATTAGCATTTCTGGTTCCTGGAGTTAATATGAAAACGAAAGTGGCTGCAATATATGGCAAACAGGATGTGCGTATCCGTGAGTTTGAATTACCTGAAATTACGGATAATGAACTGTTAGTCAGTGTGATTTCCGACAGCGTATGCTTATCCACCTGGAAGGCTGCGACATTAGCCAGTGAACATAAACGTGTTCCTGATGATCTGGAAAATCATCCGGTGATTACCGGTCACGAATGTGCCGGGATCATTGTTGAAGTAGGTAAAAACCTAACCGGGAAATATAAAAAAGGGCAACGTTTTGTTTTACAACCCGCAATGGGATTGCCCAGCGGTTATTCCGCAGGATACAGCTACGAATATTTCGGTGGTAATGCCACGTATATGATTATCCCTGAAATTGCGATAAATCTGGGTTGCGTATTGCCATACCACGGTTCTTATTTTGCGGCTGCCTCGCTGGCGGAACCGATGTGTTGCATCATTGGTGCCTATAAAGCGAATTATCATACGACGCCTTATGTGTATAAGCACCGAATGGGGATTAAGCCCGGCGGCAATATTGCGCTTTTAGCCTGCGCCGGGCCAATGGGGATCGGTGCGATTGATTATGCTATTAACGGCGGGATCCAACCGGCACGCGTGGTGGTGGTGGATATTGATGAAACGCGTCTGGAGCAGGCTAAAAAACTCCTGCCGGTCGAACTGGCCGCACGCAAGGGAATCGCACTCACCTATGTGAATTCGTCCGGTATGGCCGACCCCGCGACGCAACTGCGCGAATTAACGGGCGGCGCCGGGTTCGATGACGTTTTTGTCTATGCCGCCGTGCCAGCCGTCGTGGAGATGGCTGACGATCTTCTGGCAGAAGATGGCTGTCTGAACTTCTTTGCCGGTCCGACGGATAGCCGTTTCAAGGTGCCGTTTAATTTCTACAACGTGCATTACAATAGCACTCACGTAGTCGGAACCTCTGGCGGTTCCACTGAGGACATGAAAGAGGCGATTGCACTGAGTGCGACGGGCCAGCTTCAGCCATCGTTTATGGTGACCCATATTGGTGGTCTCGATGCGGTGCCCGATACCGTTCTGAATTTGCCGGATATTCCAGGTGGCAAGAAGCTTATCTATAACGGTGTGACGATGCCGCTGACGGCAATTGCTGATTTCGCTGAGAAAGGCAAAACCGATCCGTTATTCAGAGAACTGGCGCGTCTTGTGGAGGAGACACACGGAATCTGGAATGAGAAAGCAGAAAAGTATCTGCTGGCGCAGTTTGGCGTGGATATCGGGGAGGCGGCGGCATGAAGTCGTTGGCATGGCCGCTGTTTCGCATCACAGAGCAGGCAGCGCTGGCTGCCTGGCCGCAAACCGGCTGCGGCGATAAGAACAAAATAGATGGACTGGCAGTGAGTGCGATGCGCACGGCCTTGAATGACATCGCCATTCGCGGGCGCATCGTCATTGGTGAGGGCGAGATTGATCACGCGCCGATGCTGTGGATTGGCGAAGAGGTTGGCAGCGGCAGCGGGCCAGAGGTTGATATCGCGGTCGATCCTATTGAAGGCACCCGGATGGTTGCGATGGGGCAGAGCAATGCGCTGGCGGTGATGGCGTTTGCGCCGCGGGGAAGTTTGTTACATGCCCCTGATATGTACATGAAAAAGCTGGTTGTTAACCGGCAGGCGAAAGGGGTGATTAACCTGGCGCGGCCCCTGGCGGATAATTTGCGTCAGGTGGCGAAAGCGCTGGGCAAACCGCTGGATCGACTGCGCATGGCCACGCTGGATAAACCGCGACTTCAGCCAGCGATTGCCGAAGCCACGCAGTTGGGGGTGAAAGTCTTTGCCCTGCCTGATGGTGATGTGGCCGCCAGTGTTCTGGCCTGTTTGCAGGATAACCCTTATGACCTGATGTATACCATTGGCGGTGCGCCAGAAGGCGTGATTTCCGCCTGTGCGGTGAAAGCGTTGGGGGGGGATATGCAGGCCGAGCTGATCGATTTTTGTGAAGCGAAAGGCGACAGCGCGGAGCATCGTGTTATCTCTGCCCAGGAGCGCCAGCGCTGCGCGGAAATGGGCGTCGAGGTCAATCGGATCTATACGCTCGATGAACTGGTAGCGGGACATGACGTTCTCTTCAGCGCGACCGGAGTGACTGGCGGCGATCTTGTGAATGGGATCCAACAGGTTGCAAAGGGGGTGCGTACGCAAACTTTACTGATCGGCGGCGCGGATCGAACGTGTAATATAATAGACTCTCTGCATTCATGGTGATTGATCGGGAAACAAATGACGACGCTGACAGAAGACGATGTGCTGGAGCAACTGGATGCTCAAAATAACTTACTTTCGTTTATGACGACGGCACATTCCATTTTGCTACAGGGCATTAAGCGCTTTCTGCCGTCGCTATTTGTCGATAACGATGAAGAGATTGTGGAATATGCAGTGAAGCCGTTACTTGCCCAGAGTGGGCCGCTTGATGATATTGACGTTGCGCTGCGCCTGATTTATGCGCTGGGAAAAATGGATAAATGGCTTTATGCCGATATTACGCATTTTTCGCAGTTTTATCAGTACGTCAGCGAACGGGATGAGATCCCGGGATTTGCCGATGACATCACCTGGGATTTTATCAGCAACGTCAACAGTATTACCCGCAATACGACCTTATATAGTGCGCTGGAGTCGATGAAATTTGCCGATTTTGCGGCGTGGTCTGAGGTGCGTTTTTCCGGAATGGTCAAGACGGCAATGACGCTGGCGGTAACGTCAATTTTAAAGGAATTAACACCGTGAAAATCGGACTGATGGTCAACGGGTTGCGGGTTGAAGCCCATTATCATGATGATGAGATAGAGAACGTTCATAAGCCGTTATTACAGCACCTGGCGAACGTCCATTCCGCGAACGCCAGACGACGCACCGTTGTGTTTCTGAGTGCGCCGCCCGGGACCGGAAAATCCACACTGACCACGTTCTGGGAGTGGCTTTCGCGTCAGGAGCCCTCTTTGCCGGCGATCCAGACGCTCCCGATGGATGGTTTCCATCATTACAATGACTGGCTGGACACGCACCATCTGCGTGCGTACAAAGGGGCACCAGAGACGTTTGACGTTGAAAAACTGGCGCAGAATCTGCGACAGATTAGAGAAGGCGAAGGGACCTGGCCGCAATATGATCGGCAAAAGCACGATCCGGTCGAAGACGCGATTGTGGTGAGCGCGCCAATTGTCATTGTGGAAGGGAACTGGCTGCTGCGGGATGACGAGAGATGGCGGGCGCTGGCGGCGTTCTGCGATTTTTCCCTGTTTATTCGCGCGCCAGCGGAGGCCCTGCGTGCGCGACTGGTGGGGCGCAAGCTGGCTGGAGGATTATCGCCAGCCGATGCCGAGGCGTTTTACGAACGCACAGACGGACCGAATGTTGAGCGAGTGCTGCGCGAAAGTCGTCCTGCGAGTCTACTACTGGAGATGAACGCCACTGGGGAATACCGTCTCGCCTGATGATAAATTATTCCAGCTAAGGTGTGATGATTATTACGGTTTACTGGAATAATTACCCCCGTTTACAGCGGGTAAAATGTGATGCAGGTCATATAGCTGGCTTAATCGTCTGGACAATCGTTCCTTTTATTCCCCGTTTCGCTTATTCTAGCTGAAGCGTTTCAGTCGATTAAATGTTCGACAAATAATCAATCAGTCGCAGTTTGCGACAGGTAAGGTTCCCCTGAACGATGCGCTGGATTACTCTGTCAGCCACATCTGAATCGGGATAGCCTTGCAGGAGATCTATGACCGTACGCGTAGCGATTAATGGCTTCGGTCGCATCGGACGTAATGTGGTTCGTGCTTTATATGAATCCGGACGTCGGGCGGAAATCACCGTGGTGGCAATCAATGAACTGGCGGATGCTTCAGGCATGGCGCATTTGTTGAAATATGACACCAGCCATGGACGTTTTGCATGGGACGTTCGCCAGGAGCGCGAGCAGCTCATAGTTGGCGACGACGCGATTCGCATTCTGCATGAGTCTTCGCTTGAGGCGCTTCCGTGGCGCGAGCTCGGCGTTGATATCGTGCTGGACTGTACGGGCGTCTACGGGAACCGCGAACACGGCGAGGCGCATATCGCCGCTGGCGCGAAGAAAGTGCTCTTTTCACATCCTGGCAGCAACGATCTCGACGCCACAGTGGTATTTGGCGTCAATCAGGATCAACTGCGCGCGGACCACCGCATCGTCTCCAATGCTTCGTGTACCACGAATTGTATTATTCCCATTATCAAATTATTGGATGATGCCTATGGCATAGAGTCCGGTACGGTGACGACCATTCACTCCGCGATGCACGACCAGCAGGTGATTGATGCGTACCATTCTGACCTGCGTCGGACGCGCGCGGCGAGTCAGTCGATCATTCCGGTCGATACCAAACTGGCGGCAGGTATCACCCGAATTTTCCCGCAGTTTAACGATCGTTTTGAAGCGATTGCGGTGCGGGTACCGACGATAAACGTCACGGCAATCGACTTAAGCGTTACGGTGATGAAGCCAGTAAAAGCCAATGAAGTCAACCAGTTGCTGCAAAAAGCGGCACAAGGTGCATTTCATGATATAGTTGACTATACGGAATTACCGTTGGTCTCCGTCGATTTTAATCACGACCCGCATAGCGCCATTGTTGATGGTACACAAACGCGGGTCAGTGGCGCGCACCTTATTAAGACACTGGTCTGGTGTGACAATGAATGGGGCTTTGCTAACAGAATGCTCGACACCACGTTAGCGATGGCTGCAAAAGGTTTCAGGTAGGGCGCAAGGGCGTCTGCAAAACTTTATCAAGAATCAACGAGAGGATTCACCATGTCTGTAATCAAGATGACCGATTTGGATCTTGCTGGTAAACGTGTTTTTATCCGTGCGGATCTGAACGTACCAGTTAAAGAAGGGAAAGTGACCAGCGATGCGCGTATCCGTGCTTCTCTGCCGACCATCGAACTGGCCCTGAAACAAGGCGCTAAAGTGATGGTGACTTCCCACCTGGGTCGTCCTACCGAAGGCGAGTACAACGAAGAATTCTCTCTGCTGCCGGTTGTTAATTACCTGAAAGACAAACTGTCTAACCCGGTTCGCCTGGTAAAAGATTACCTCGACGGCGTTGAAGTCGCTGCCGGTGAACTGGTGGTGCTGGAAAACGTTCGCTTCAACAAAGGCGAGAAGAAAGACGACGAAGCGCTGTCCAAAAAATACGCTGCGCTGTGTGATGTGTTCGTGATGGACGCATTTGGTACGGCTCACCGTGCACAGGCTTCCACTCACGGTATCGGCAAATTTGCTGACGTCGCATGTGCCGGTCCGCTGCTGGCTGCAGAACTGGATGCGCTGGGTAAAGCGCTGAAAGAGCCGGCTCGTCCGATGGTCGCTATCGTGGGCGGTTCTAAAGTTTCCACCAAACTGACCGTTCTGGATTCCCTGTCCAAAATCGCTGATCAGCTGATCGTTGGCGGCGGCATCGCGAACACCTTCGTTGCCGCTCAGGGCCACAATGTGGGCAAATCCCTGTACGAAGCAGATCTGGTTGACGAAGCCAAACGTCTGCTGACCACGTGCGATATCCCGGTTCCGACTGACGTTCGCGTCGCGACCGAGTTCTCTGAAAGCGCTGCCGCCACGCTGAAATCCGTCAACGACGTGAAAGAAGACGAGCAGATCCTGGATATCGGCGACGCTTCTGCACAACAGCTGGCTGAAATCCTGAAGAATGCAAAAACCATTCTGTGGAACGGCCCGGTTGGCGTGTTTGAATTCCCGAACTTCCGTAAAGGAACTGAAATCGTAGCTAACGCAATTGCTGACAGCGACGCGTTCTCTATTGCAGGCGGCGGTGACACGCTGGCGGCTATTGACCTGTTCGGTATTGCTGACAAAATCTCCTACATCTCCACTGGCGGCGGCGCATTCCTCGAATTCGTGGAAGGTAAAGTTCTGCCTGCCGTAGCGATGCTCGAAGAGCGCGCTAAGAAGTAAGACACTCATGGGCAGGGAAACCTGCCCAATTTTCAGCGCGCTTAAGTGGCACGCACCCCTTTCCAAGGCCGAAGATACAGGACTCGTAACATGTCTAAAATTTTTGATTTCGTAAAACCTGGCGTTATCACCGGTGATGACGTACAGAAAGTTTTCCAGGTAGCAAAAGAAAACAACTTCGCTCTGCCAGCAGTTAACTGCGTCGGTACCGACTCTATCAACGCCGTTCTGGAAACCGCTGCAAAAGTTAAAGCGCCGGTTATCGTACAGTTCTCCAACGGTGGCGCTGCGTTCATCGCGGGTAAAGGCGTGAAAACTGACGTTCCTCAGGGTGCGGCAATCCTGGGCGCGATCTCTGGTGCGCACCACGTACATCAGATGGCTGAGCACTACGGTGTTCCGGTTATCCTGCACACTGACCACTGCGCGAAGAAACTGCTGCCGTGGATCGACGGTCTGCTGGACGCAGGTGAAAAACACTTCGCGGCGACCGGTAAACCGCTGTTCTCTTCTCACATGATCGACCTGTCTGAAGAGTCACTGGAAGAGAATATCGAAATCTGCTCCAAATACCTGGCGCGCATGTCCAAAATGGGCATGACCCTGGAAATCGAACTGGGTTGCACCGGTGGTGAAGAAGATGGTGTGGACAACAGCCACATGGACGCTTCTGCCCTGTACACCCAGCCGGAAGACGTGGATTACGCGTACACCGAGCTGAGCAAAATCAGCCCGCGTTTCACTATCGCGGCTTCTTTCGGTAACGTACACGGCGTTTACAAGCCGGGTAACGTGGTTCTGACCCCGACCATCCTGCGCGACTCTCAGGACTATGTTTCTAAGAAACACAACCTGCCGCACAACAGCCTGAACTTCGTCTTCCACGGTGGTTCCGGTTCTACCGCTCAGGAAATCAAAGACTCCGTAAGCTACGGTGTAGTCAAAATGAACATCGATACCGATACCCAATGGGCGACCTGGGAAGGTGTTCTGAACTACTACAAAGCGAATGAAGCGTATCTGCAGGGTCAGCTGGGCAACCCGAAAGGCGAAGATCAGCCGAACAAGAAATACTACGATCCGCGCGTATGGCTGCGTGCTGGCCAGACTTCCATGATCACGCGTCTGGAACAGGCTTTCAAAGAACTGAACGCAATTGACGTGCTGTAATCTGGTCCGCTTATTGTAAAAAGGCTTCCTTCGGGAAGCCTTTTTTGCGTGGTTGCCGGAGAATCTCGCCATCCGACAATGCCAAACGGCAGGGGGTTACTGCGTCACGCAGGTACCTTTCTCGCCTGTGAGTATCTGTGGTGCATCTTTCAGCGCGCCAATAAACGCCGAACGCCCGGTTTGCTTAACAAACTGGATCACCGCCGCCGCTTTTGGTCCCATTGCGCCATCCGGTGCCGCAAACGGCGCCAACTCTTCGGTTGTGACATGTCGTAACGCGCGCGCCTGTGGAGTACCCCAGTGTTCATAGACGGCATCGGCATCGGTCAGGATCAGCAGATGATCGGCGTTGATGGTATTCGCCAACACCGCAGCTGTCAGATCTTTGTCGATCACCGCTTCAGTTCCCACGTATCCGTTACCCTGAGCCACCACCGGAACGCCGCCACCGCCACAGCAAATCACCGTATGCCCTGCTTCCATCAGCATCTGGATGGCCTCGCCGTCGAGGATGTTTTGCGGTATCGGTGAGGGAACGACCCGTCGAATGTATTGTCCATCCGCCTTCATCGTCCAGCCATAGCGTTGTTCCAGTTCATCTTGTTGATCCGGTTGATAGACGGGCCCTATGTACTTACCCGGAGTGGCAAACGCCTCATCCTGCGGGTCTACTTCTACACGTGTCATCAGCGTGGTCACGGGGCAACCCCCCGTATTTTGCGTCAGCGCCTGGGCGATGGCGGCGCCAATCATTCCCTGGCTTTCAGCCACCAGTATATCAAGCGGCCAGGCGGGTGATTCCGTGTAGGCCGCGTTCTGCAACGCCAGCAACCCGACCTGAGGCCCGTTTCCGTGAACAATCACCAGTTGAAAATCGCGAGCCAGCGTCGCTACCCGTTGCGCAAAAACCTGAATGCTGCGTTGTTGGTTTTCCGCACTCAATATCTCTCCGCGCTGTAATAATGCATTCCCACCCAGTGCAATGACCAGTTTCTTTTTCATTATGACCTCAATGTGCAAAATATCTCGTGGTCAAAATAACGTTCCGGTTTTTTTATAATGTGACTTATTCGACAGCTTATTGACTGATAAAAATAACGCGTTAATTAGGATTGTTTTTAATTACTTTGTTTAAAATATTTAAAAAATGATTGTTAGACTTTTTTTAATAATGTTGCGGTCAGTTCCCAGGAATTTATAACAATGGATTTTGTGTGACTTTGCTCAAACGAAATGATGTCGCGGCCCGATATGGTGAGCAGAGTTAAAACATCAAGCCTCATCAATCGTCAGATAATATGAGGTGTTCAACGGTAAATATTACCGGGAGATTGCTTATGTCTGAATCATGTGAAGTGACTGAGGTCACGAAGAAAAAAGGAATACCGGCCTGGTGGGTGACCATTTTCCTGTTCTGGCTGGGGTGGATTTTCATGTACGCCGACCGGACGGTATTGAACCCGGTGATGGGCGAGCTGGAAAAAGAGTTTGGCCTAAGTGGAACGCAATTAGGCATTCTTAATTCTGTGTTTTATTTTTCTTATGCGTTATTACAGGTCCCGGCCGGAATACTGGGTGATAAAATCGGTAAGAAAAAAGTGCTGGTGCCTGGGTTTATTCTCTTTGGCGTTTTCACGGCCGTTACCGGTTGGGCAAAAAGTTGGTACACGCTGCTGTTTGCCCGCGTTGTCACGGGCGCGGGAGAAGGGACCTATTACGGTCCACAGTACGGCCTTTCTTCCGAGCAAATCCCTAAAAAATATCGCTCGCTCGGCAGCGCAATCATCAATAGCGGCATGGCCTTCGGTATTGCGCTGGGACTGATGACCTCAAGCTGGCTGGTGTACGATCAGGGCCATTCATGGCGGATGCCGTTCTACGCGATGGCGGTTCCTTCAGTACTGGTGGGGATTGCGATCTGGCTGTTTGTGAAAGAAAAGAAACGCACTGTAGATACCGACGGACAGCCGGTAAAAAAAGGCAAATTCAGCGATCTTCTGAAAAACCGCAACCTCGTTCTGACCTATATCATGGTGTTCTGTAGCCTGTTTGGTTTCTTCGTTATTCTGACCTGGCTTCCCTATTATCTGCAAAATGAACGTGGTATTGCCGGTAGCGAAACTGGATTTATCTCTTCGCTGGTCGCCTGGATTTCAATCCCCGGCGCGCTGTTATTCTCCAGCCTGTCTGACAAATTAGGTAAGCGCAAACCGTTAATTATGTTCCTCGTCCCGGTGGCGATCATCAGCATGCTGTCCATTGTCTGGATGCCAAACATGACTGGCGTGATTGTCGCCCTGTGTATTTACGGTCTCGTCGGCAAACTGGCACTGGATCCCGTGCTGGTTGCGCTGGTTGCCGATAGCGTTGATGAAAATAATTACAGCACCGCGTTTGGCTTATTTAATTTTATCGGCATGAGCTCTTCTATTCTTGCTCCCATTATTGCTGGCGCGGCGCGCGATATAACGGGCAGCCTGGCATCCAGTTTTTATGTGTCAGCCATTCTGTTAGCGATTGGATTGGTTGCGATGCTGTTTTTGAAAGAAAAACGTACATAAGAGGTAGCGGTAATGATTTACGCCTTTATTAAAAAGGGAAGCTTTCAGGACTCCGTCAGCCTGATGATCATTTCCCGGAAATTAAGTGAGCGACCGGAAGTTGACCAGGTTTCCGTCATGATGGGAACGCCAGCGAATAAAGCGATGCTGGATTCTACGGGCTTCTGGCATGACGATTTTGTCGAGGCCACACCGAACGATATTTGTGTGGCGGTACGAACGCATGACGAGCAACCGGAGATCCTCGAATTAATCCGCGAACAGCTGGAAAAAGAGTTAAGCGCAATTGCCAGCGCCTCGGGCGGTTCACAGCAACTGCTGAAAGCGCGTCGCTGGGAGAGCGCGTGCCAGAAATTACCGCAGGCTAATCTGCTGCTGGTTTCGGTTGCCGGGGAGTATGCGACCTCCGTAGCGAAAGAGGGGCTGTTGGCCGGTAAAAACGTGATGATGTTTTCCGATAACGTACCGCTTGAGCAGGAAGTTGAGCTGAAAACGTTGGCCCGCGAAAAAGGGCTGATTGTGATGGGGCCGGACTGCGGGACAGCGATGATTGCCGGTAGCCCACTGGCATTCGCGAACGTGTTGCCCGACGGTGGAATTGGTGTAATCGGGGCGTCCGGAACGGGCATTCAGGAGGTCACCTCTCAGATTGCGCTGCACCAACAGGGGATCAGCCATGCCATCGGTTTGGGGGGACGCGATCTGAGTGCGGAAGTGGGAGGCATCAGTGCGTTAACGGCGCTGGAGATGCTGGCTGCTGATGATGCCACGCGGGTGATCGCGTTTGTCTCTAAACCGCCGTCGCCGCAGGTCAGAACCCGCATTATCAATGCGATGCAAAAGGTCGGTAAACCGGTGGTCGCGCTCTTTCTCGGGAATAAACCGGAACAACGCTGTGAGGGGAATGTCTGGCTGGCGAATTCGCTCTCAGATGCCGCCCAACTGGCCGTGTTGCTGATGCGAGTGGCTCAGCAGCGCCTGATTCAACCCGAGGTGGCTGGCAAAGGCATTTATGGGCTGTATGCCGGCGGGACGCTCGCGGCTGAAGCGGCGATGTTGCTTTCGGCCGGGCTGGGTGTGCCAGTGAGTGAAAGCCACGCTGCTGGCGTCATGCTCGACGCGCAGGGCCATCGCATTGTCGATCTGGGAGATGACAGCTACACGTTGGGCAGACCACACCCGATGATTGACCCGACAACTCGCAGCATTGAAATCGAAAAGCTGGCAGCGATGCCGGACGTGGGCGTGCTGCTGCTGGATGTGGTGCTGGGCTATGGCGCCTGTGCTGATCCGGCGGGCGCCGTTGTTGAGGCTGTCGAGCAGGTTCGCGCAACGCGAAACGCGCCGCTGGTCACCATCGCCACCCTCACCGGAACCGATGCCGACCCACAGGGACGCAGTGGACAAACCGACATCCTGCGTGATGCAGGCATCGCCGTGGTGGAAACCCTGGAAGAGGCCGTGTTGCTCGCCATCAGCCTGACACATCATCAGGACTCTCGCCCATCCGTTGAACCTAGCCCCTTGCTGGATGGCGTACAGGTGATCAATGCCGGACTGCGCAGCTTCGCGCTGGATCTGCAAAGCAGCGGCACGCCGGTTGTGCATTATCAGTGGGCGCCGATTGCCGGTGGCAATGCGCGTCTCGCCAGTTTACTCAAGCAGTTACATTAATTCAGAGGTACCGATATGTATTCATCAATTGCACAGGCCAACGACGCCATTATTGAACGCATCAAAGCCGCCCGCCCACATTGGGTCGCTGTCCGTCCTGCGAAAGAGGCGGTGGTTGAATTGTCCTCCGGGCGTAAATTGCTGCACGCCGGCCCGCCGATTGCCTGGGAAGAGATGACGGGGCCTATGCGCGGTGCCTGTATCGGCGCATCGCTGTTTGAGGGGTGGGCGGCCAGTGAAGAGGAAGCTGTCAGTCTCCTGAATCAGGGCGAAGTGGAATTTATCCCGTGCCACCATGTTGGCGCCGTCGGCCCGATGGGCGGCATCACCTCTGCAAACATGCCAGTGCTGGTCGTACGTGACGTGGTGCATGGCAATCAGTCCTGTTGCAACCTGAACGAAGGGATCGGCAAAGTCATGCGTTTCGGCGCCTACGGTGAGGATGTGCAGACGCGTCTGCGCTGGATGCGCGATACGCTGGCACCGGTGTTACAGGAGGCCTTGTCGCGCATGGAGAACGGCGTGGATCTGACGGCGATGATGGCTCAGGCGATTACGATGGGGGACGAATTCCATCAGCGTAATATCGCGGCCTCGTCGTTACTGCTGCGCACGCTATCCCCTGTGATCGCCGGTCTTGATCGTCCGAAAGCCGAAATCATTGAGGTGCTGCAATTCCTGAGCGTGACCGATCAGTTCTTCCTTAACCTGGCGATGGCCTACAGCAAAGCGGTGATGGATGCGGCGGCAGTGATTAAAGCCGGTTCGGTGGTGACCGCAATGACGCGCAACGGACGTGAGTTCGGGATTCGCGTCAGCGGCACCGGCGACCGTTGGTTTACCGCGCCAGTGAATACGCCGCAGGGCTTGTTCTTTACCGGCTACAGTCAGGCTGACGCTAACCCGGATATCGGTGATAGCGCCATTACCGAGACGCTGGGCATTGGTGGCGCAGCCATGATTGCTGCACCTGGCGTGACGCGTTTCGTCGGTGCGGGCGGTATGGGGGCCGCGCTGGAAACCTCTGAGGAGATGGCGGAAATCTACCTCGCCAACAACCCTTTGTTCCAGATCCCGTCCTGGGATTTCAAAGGGGCGTGTCTGGGGCTGGATATCCGTCGTGTCGTGGAAACGGGGATTACGCCGCTGATCAACACCGGTATCGCTCACCGCGAAGCCGGAATCGGCCAGGTTGGTGCGGGGACCGTACGTGCACCGCTGCTGTGCTTTGAAAAAGCGTTGGAAGCGCTGGCGGAAGAGCATCACATCACGGCGTAACAGAAATGCCCGGTGGCGCTAACGCTCACCGGGCCTACGGATCGGTGTCACTCGTGGGCCGGATAAGGTGGCGCCGCGATCCGGCATTTCGGAGTAACCTATGTTCATTCTCAATGCCCTGGCCTGCGCCGGGCTTTATCGACTTCCAGAGGGTGAATGGACGCTGCACAGTCGCTTCTCACAGGCGATCAATTTCAGCCATGCTAACGGCGAATTACTGACGTTATACCGCTACGGTAAAGGCATGGGGCCGACCGGCGTGCTGTTGAGTCGTGCACAGTTCTCCCGCCTGACGACGGTTTCACGCTTGTGCAAAACCGGGGATCTGCTGACCGGGCAGGGGGTGACCCTTCGCCCTCAGCGTCAACTCAGGCTGCAACTGACTCCTTCTGCTATCGCACTGCTCGACCTGTCTTCCTGTGTTCAGCAAACCGGTCTGGGAGGTGCGCTCAACCAGCCACTCAATACCGTGGCGTGTTATCCGCAGATCGTCGCCGGGCTGGAGCGTTGGGCGAATGGCATCGCGCCAGACTGGCGCTGGCTGATTGGACGAGGTCCCGGACTCACGCCCAGCGGTGATGATATGCTTACGGGAATGCTGGCGGTCTTTATTGCAGCCGGGATACCGGTTCACCTTTTTTTACCCCCGGCGGATCAACTTGCGCAACTGACAACTTCGGTAAGCTGTAGCTATCTTAATAGTGCCAGAGTGGGCGAATTTTCGACGCCGGTGTTGGGGGTGATGCGCAGCTTGCAAACCGGGCGTGACGCAGGCCACGCACTGCGTCGTCTGCTCACGGTGGGGCACACCTCCGGCGCTGACATGGTGTTAGGGATTGCGCTGGCGCAACGCTGGTTGCTGATGGCTGACTCAAGGGGAAAGCATGCTCGATCAGGAAACAATACGTACATTTATTCGGGTAGCTGAGACGGAGAGTTTTTCCCGTGCGGCCAGCTCACTGCATAAAACGCCTGCGGCAATCAGTTACCGCATCAAAACGCTGGAAGAGCAGGTGGGTACGCAGCTCTTTTTACGAACCACGCGTTCCGTCAGCCTGACGTTGGCGGGACAGCATCTGCTCGAACATTGTCGCCAGTGGCTTAACTGGCTGGACGCCATGCCTGATGAGTTGCAGCAGATTAATGCGGGCGTTGAGCGTCAGGTTAATATTGTTATCAATAATTTGCTCTATCAGCCGCAGACGACCGCTGATTTACTGACGTGGCTGCATCAACAATTTCCCTTCACCCGTTTCCAGATCTCCCGCCAGGTCTATATGGGCGTGTGGGATTCGCTGCTGTATGACGACTATCAACTGGCGATTGGCGTGACCGGTTCCGAATCGTTGTCAAACAACATTTCACTGCTGCCACTGGGGGACATTAGCTGGCAGTTTGTGGTCGCGCAGAATCACCCGTTGGCCAGCCATCCGGCAACGGTGTTATCGGACGACATGCTGCGTCGCTACCCCGCCATCAATATTGAAGATACGTCGCGCACGCTCACCCGTCGCGTGGCCTGGCTGCTGAGCGGACAAAAGGAGATTAAGGTTCCGGATCTCAGCACCAAGCTGGCCTGTCACTTAAGTGGCCTGGGCGTCGGTTTTTTACCGGAACGTCTGTGTCGCCCTTACGTAGAATCCGGCGCACTGGTGGCTCGTTCGGTGGTGAATCCTCGCCAGCCGTCACCGCTTTCTATCGCCTGGAAGAATGCCGGAAGTGGAAAAGTGGTCAGCGAAATTGCCGCAATTTTTAAACAAAAACATGGGCTGGTGGGGGGATTTTTGCGGATGGTGGATCGTCCTGCAGAACGGCAATAGCCGTGATATCCAGAATTGAAACATAACGAAAATGGCATATTCACCCATTATTGTTTACCTTTAACGGGGTGTTTTCGTGAGATTGATCTCATTTGCTCTGATTTGTTATGACCAAGGAATATGTAATGGAAGATTTGAATGTTGTCGACAGCATCAACGGTGCGGGGAGCTGGCTGGTCCGCAACCAGGAATTGCTGTTGAGCTATGCCGTCAACATCGTGGCGGCAGTGGCCATTGTGATTGTCGGGATGATCGTGGCGCGTCTGGTGTCGAATACGGTTAACCGCCTGATGGTGGCGCGGCATATCGATGCTACCGTGGCAGACTTTCTTTCCGCGCTGGTGCGCTACGGAATTATTGCTTTCACGCTGATTGCCGCACTGGGTCGGGTAGGGGTACAGACGGCGTCGGTGATTGCGGTGCTCGGTGCCGCCGGTTTAGCGGTCGGTCTGGCGTTGCAGGGATCGTTGTCTAACCTTGCCGCAGGCGTTCTGCTGGTCATGTTCCGTCCGTTCCGTGCGGGTGAGTATGTGGATCTGGGCGGCGTTGCCGGGACGGTGCTGAATGTGCAGATTTTCTCCACCACCATGCGCACCGTGGACGGTAAAATTGTCGTCATCCCGAACGGTAAAATCATTGCCGGCAATATCATCAACTTTTCCCGTGAGCCGGTACGCCGTAATGAATTTATTATTAGCGTCGCTTACGACTCTGATATCGATAAGGTGAAACAGATCCTCACCGGGATTATCGAATCAGACGATCGCATTCTGAAAGATCGCGAAATGACGGTTCGTCTGAATGAGTTGGGCGCGTCGTCGATTAACTTTGTGGTGCGCGTCTGGAGCAACAGCGGCGATCTGCAAAACGTGTACTGGGACGTACTGGAGCGGATTAAGCGTGAATTTGATGCCGCTGGAATCAGCTTCCCGTATCCGCAGATGGACGTGAATTTCAAACGCGTGAAAGAAGTCACGGCAGAATAATGCTATGCCGGATGCGCATCGCAGCATCCGGCAAAATCCCCTCTTCATTAATTTCCCTAATCTACGATTAATATTATCCATTTCCGCTAATAATCATCCCGCGCTATAGTCTGCGCTATAGAGACAACACTCAGGATGATTACCGTGATATCGTATTATTTTCAAGGTCTTGCGCTTGGCGCAGCCATGATACTTCCGCTCGGCCCACAGAATGCGTTTGTGATGAATCAGGGAATACGTCGCCAGTATCACATCATGATTGCGCTCCTGTGCGCCATCAGCGATCTGTTGCTGATTTGCGCCGGGATTTTTGGCGGTAGCGCATTACTGATGCAGTCGCCGTGGTTGTTGGCGCTGGTCACCTGGGGCGGAGTGGTTTTTTTGCTGTGGTACGGTTTTGGCGCTTTAAAGACGGCAATGAGTAGCAATCTGGAACTGGCCAGCGCGGAAGTGATGAAGCAGGGACGCTGGAAGATCATCGCCACCATGCTGGCGGTGACATGGCTGAATCCGCACGTCTACCTGGATACATTCGTGGTGCTTGGCAGTCTGGGCGGACAACTGGATGTCGAACCCAAACGCTGGTTCGCGCTCGGCACCGTCAGTGCCTCCTTCCTGTGGTTCTTCGGCCTGGCGCTGCTGGCGGCGTGGCTCGCGCCGCGACTGCGTACCGCAAAAGCGCAGCGGATTATCAATACGCTGGTGGGGCTGGTGATGTGGTTCATCGCTTTTCAACTGGCAAAAGAAGGCGTTGCGCATGTTCACGCCTTGTTCAATTAAGAGCCAGTCCATTAGCGCTCTAAGCGTTGTCTGATGGACAACACACTATTTCGCGCTAAGCTTGCCTGCATGCGCCCTGAAATTTGGGGCAACTCACGTAACATGGAGGAGCGACAGTGAAGTTCAAAGTGATGGCCCTGGCGGCATTAGTGGGATTCAGTGCAATGTCGGTGCAGGCAGGCGAATTGCCTGACGGACCGCACATCGTGACTTCCGGGACGGCAAGCGTGGACGCTGCACCTGATATTGCCACGCTGGCAATCGAGGTTAATGTTGCGGCGAAAGACGCTGCGACGGCGAAGAAACAGGCTGATGAGCGCGTTGCGCAATACCTTTCTTTCCTTGAGCAAAATCAGATCGCGAAAAAAGACATTAGTTCGGCGAACCTGCGCACCCAACCGGATTACGATTATCAGAACGGCAAAAGCGTTCTGAAAGGGTATCGTGCGGTGCGTACTGTCGAAGTGACGCTGCGTCAGTTAGATAAACTCAACCCACTGCTGGACGGCGCGCTGAAAGCGGGGCTGAACGAAATTCGTTCCGTTTCGTTGGGTGTGGCGCAACCGGATGCTTATAAAGACAAAGCGCGTAAAGCAGCGATTGATGATGCAATTCACCAGGCGCAGGAACTGGCGGCCGGTTTTAACAGCAAACTGGGTCCGGTTTACAGCGTGCGCTACCATGTCTCGAACTATCAGCCAAGCCCGATGGTGCGGATGATGAAAGCGGACGCGGCACCGGTGTCAGCGCAGGAAACGTACGAGCAGGCGGCGATTCAGTTTGATGATCAGGTCGATGTGGTGTTCCAGTTGGAACCTGCGGCGGGTCAACAATCTGCGGCAACCGCCAAAGCGCAATAACCTTCCAGGCCGGATGAGGCATGTGCGCCACCATCCGGCAATTTTGTTGATTACTTCGCGATACGTTTGTACTTGATACGCTTTGGCTCCAGCGCGTCAGCGCCCAGCGTGCGCTTCTTGTACTCTTCGTATTCGGTGAAGTTACCTTCGAAGAACTCCACTTTCCCTTCATCCTGGTAGTCCAGAATGTGGGTGGCGATACGGTCAAGGAACCAACGGTCGTGCGAGATAACCATTGCGCAACCCGGGAACTCCAGCAGGGCGTTTTCCAGCGCGCGCAGGGTTTCGATATCCAGGTCGTTGGTCGGTTCATCGAGCAGAAGAACGTTACCGCCAACCTGCAGCAGCTTCGCCAGATGCAGACGACCGCGCTCACCACCGGACAGCTCGCCGACGCGTTTGCCCTGGTCGGTGCCTTTGAAGTTAAAGCGGCCAACATAGGCGCGACTTGGCATTTCGGTGTTGCCGATCTTCATGATATCCAGCCCACCGGACACTTCTTCCCACACGGTTTTGCTGTTATCCATGGCGTCACGGAACTGATCGACGGAGGCCAGCTTAACGGTTTCACCCAGCGTGATGGTGCCGCTGTCTGGCTGTTCCTGACCGGACATCATACGGAACAGGGTGGATTTACCCGCGCCGTTCGGACCGATGATGCCGACGATGGCGCCTTTCGGTACAGAGAAGCTCAGATCGTCAATCAGCACGCGGTCGCCGTAGGATTTACGCAGGTGGCTGACTTCAATGACTTTATCGCCCAGACGCGGTCCAGGTGGAATAAACAGTTCGTTGGTTTCGTTACGTTTCTGGTATTCCGTGCTGTTCAGCTCTTCAAAGCGTGCCAGACGGGCTTTACCCTTAGACTGACGGCCTTTCGCGCCCTGACGAACCCACTCCAGTTCTTTCTCGATAGATTTACGGCGTGCCGCTTCCTGAGAGGCTTCCTGCGCCAGACGCTGATCTTTCTGCTCCAGCCAGGAAGAGTAGTTACCTTCCCACGGAATACCTTCGCCGCGGTCAAGTTCAAGGATCCAGCCTGCGACGTTGTCGAGGAAGTAACGGTCGTGGGTAATCGCCACCACGGTGCCTTCGAAGTCGTGCAGGAAGCGTTCCAGCCAGGCCACGGATTCCGCATCCAGGTGGTTGGTCGGTTCGTCAAGCAGCAGCATGTCAGGTTTTTCTAACAGCAGACGGCACAGTGCGACACGGCGACGTTCACCCCCGGAGAGGGTCGCGATTTTGGCGTCCCAGTCTGGCAGACGCAGGGCGTCGGCCGCACGCTCCAGTTGCACGTTCAGGTTATGACCGTCGTGCGCCTGAATGATCTCTTCGAACTTGCCCTGTTGCGCGGCCAGTTTATCGAAGTCGGCATCTGGCTCTGCGTATTTCGCATAAACCTCATCCAGACCTTTCAGTGCGTTGACCACTTCCGCCACTGCTTCTTCAACAGACTCGCGTACGGTGTGTTCAGGATTAAGCTGAGGTTCCTGCGGCAGGTAACCAATTTTGATGCCAGGCTGCGGGCGGGCTTCGCCTTCAATATCTGTATCAATGCCCGCCATGATGCGCAGCAGGGTGGACTTACCGGCACCGTTAAGGCCCAGTACGCCGATTTTTGCGCCAGGAAAGAAGCTCAGCGAGATGTTTTTAAGAATATGACGTTTCGGCGGAACGACTTTGCCGACACGATGCATGGTATAAACGAATTGGGCCACGTTGGACTCGCCTCTGTATTTATCGTGATGAATATACCCGTCATACTTCAAGCTGCATGTGCGTTGGCTGCACTCGTTCACCCCAGTCACTTACTTATGCAAGCTCCTGGGGAGTTCACTCCCTTGCCGCCTTCCTGCAACTCGAATTATTTAGGGTATAGATGTATTCAAAGGCGAAGTGTAGCCTTTTTCCCCTCTCAATCCCAGCCAGCAGATCTCACTCGCAGTAAAAGTAAAAAAGTGTCCGCGACGTGGCGTAAATGCCAATGACTGGTTAGCATGAAATCATTAGGCGGCATGAGGCTGCAGCGACGTATCATATTTAGAGGAAGAGCTTGTGGACAAAGCCCAACGATTTACCTGGCGTCTTATTGCCGCCGGTGTGTGCCTGCTGACGTTAAGTCAGGCAGCGCGAGCCGATTCACTGGACGAGCAGCGTAACCGTTACGCACAGATTAAGCAGGCCTGGGATAACCGACAGATGGATGTCGTGGAGCAGATGATGCCGGGCCTGAAGAATTACCCCCTGTATCCCTATCTGGAATATCGGCAAATCACCGATGATCTGATGAATCAGCCGACCGTCACGGTGACCAACTTTGTACGTGCCAACCCAACCCTGCCGCCAGCGCGTACGCTGGAATCGCGTTTCGTTAACGAACTGGCGCGGCGTGAAGACTGGCGCGGATTATTAGCGTTTAGCCCGGAGAAGCCGAGAACCACCGAGGCGCAGTGCAATTACTATTACGCGAAGTGGAATACCGGGCAAACGGAAGAAGCCTGGCAGGGGGCGAAAGAGCTGTGGTTGACCGGTAAAAGCCAACCTAATGCCTGTGACAAACTGTTCAGCGTCTGGCGCGCGTCTGGCACCCAGGATCCGCTCTCTTACCTGGAGCGCATTCGCCTGGCGATGAAAGCGGGCAACACTGGACTGGTGACGGTACTGGCCGGGCAGATGCCGGCGGAGTATCAGACTATCGCGTCAGCGATTATCTCACTGGCGAACAACCCGAACAGCGTCCTGACCTTTGCGCGCACCACCGGCGCGACCGATTTCACTCGTCAGATGGCCGCTGTGGCCTTTGCCAGCGTCGCTCGTCAGGATGCGGAAAACGCGCGTCTGATGATTCCGTCACTGGTACAGGCGCAGCAGTTGAATGAGGATCAAACCCAGGAGCTGCGCGATATCGTCGCCTGGCGATTAATGGGCAACGACGTCACCGACGAGCAGGCGAAATGGCGAGACGACGCGATTATGCGCTCGCAGTCCACCACGCTGGTGGAGCGTCGGGTGCGCATGGCGCTCGGGACTGGCGATCGTCGTGGCCTGAACACCTGGCTGGCGCGTCTGCCGATGGAGGCGAAGGAAAAGGACGAATGGCGATACTGGCAGGCCGATTTGCTGCTGGAACGAGGACGTGAAGCGGAAGCAAAAGAGATCCTGCATGCGCTGATGCAACAGCGCGGTTTCTACCCGATGGTGGCAGCGCAGCGTCTGGGAGAAGAGTACGTTCTGAAAATTGATAAAGCGCCTGGCGATGTGAATAACGCGCTGACTCAGGGAGCGGAAATGGCCCGCGTTCGCGAACTGATGTACTGGAATATGGATAACACCGCCCGCAGCGAATGGGCAAACCTGGTCACCAGCCGGACAAAGACGGAGCAGGCGCAGCTGGCGCGTTATGCCTTCAACAATCAGTGGTGGGATCTGAGCGTGCAGGCGACGATCGCCGGTAAACTCTGGGATCATCTGGAGGAGCGCTTCCCGCTGGCGTATCAGGATCTCTTTACCCGCTATACCCGTGGCAAAGATATTCCGCAAAGCTATGCGATGGCGATCGCGCGTCAGGAGAGCGCCTGGAATCCGAAGGTGAAATCGCCGGTCGGCGCCAGCGGGCTGATGCAGATTATGCCAGGCACCGCGACGCACACGGTGAAGATGTTCTCTATTCCGGGTTACAGCAGTCAGAATCAGTTACTGGATCCGGAAACCAATATCAATATCGGCACCAGCTACCTGCAGTACGTCTATCAGCAGTTTGGCAATAATCGGATCTTCTCGTCAGCAGCTTACAATGCCGGACCAGGGCGCGTGCGCACCTGGCTTGGCAACAGCGCGGGACGGATCGACGCCGTGGCGTTTGTCGAGAGTATTCCCTTCTCGGAAACGCGTGGCTATGTGAAGAACGTGCTGGCCTACGACGCTTACTATCGCTATTTCATGGGGCAGAAAGACACCCTGATGAGCGATTCTGAGTGGCAGAGACGTTATTAATCCGGTGGGTTATGTTATGATTTGTACTCGTGTATGAGTACAACAGGGCGGCATAACATGACCCAGCATTCCCCTTATTCATCGGCGATGGCCGAACAACGTAATCAGGAGTGGCTTCGTTTTGTGGAGTTGCTCCGCCAGTCTTATGCAGAGGATCTGCACTTACCGCTGTTGCAACTGATGCTGACCCCGGATGAGCGCGAAGCGCTGGGGACGCGTGTACGCATTATCGAAGAGTTATTACGTGGCGAAATGAGCCAGCGCGAGCTTAAAAACGAGCTGGGCGCGGGGATTGCGACGATCACCCGCGGCTCTAACAGCCTGAAATCGGCGCCCGTCGAACTGCGGCAGTGGCTGGAAACCATATTGTTGAAAAACGCCTGAAAAGTGATTTCGTAGGCCTGATAAGCGTAGCGCCATCAGGCTTGCAACCGCACTATCGCCGGATGACAATTTCGTCTTATCCGGCTTACGAACTCAACGATAAATCGCGTTATGAAACGGGCTGAGCGCCAGAATCACGGCCTGGTGGTAAACGCTGGCGCGCGTCAGTTTCCCGGCGGTAAACACGCCAATCGCCCCTTCTTTTCGGCCAATCTTATCAATACCCGTGTAGTGTGACATTACCGGACCCAGCGCTTCACCCTCGCGCACTTTTTCAAGGATCACCGCAGGCAGCGGCAGCGTCGCAGAACGCGCTTCGCCACGCTGGGTGGCGTTTTCGACAACCACCCAACTGAAGGTCGCATCTTCATCAATACCCGCTTCGATGGCTACCCAGAAGTCGGCATCGGGGCGCGCACGACGGGCGTTTTCGACCCGATTCCGTGCGCCAGCACGCGTTTCAGGACTTCCGAAGGGTTGTTCCGGTACGCCGCTATCGACGTCCACAGACTCAATATGGCAGGATCCTTCACCGAAGATCTCGTTAAATGCCTGCAGAATTGCCTGAATTTTGGCGGGATTGGTGGTTGCTGAGACAACATGGTGCATAATTAAGCTCGATTTTATAAAAACTCTTTGCAGTATACGGAAAAATAGCATGTTACAGGTATACCTTGTTCGCCACGGTGAAACGCAGTGGAACGCCGAGCGACGCATTCAAGGCCAGTCCGACAGTCCGCTGACCGCTAAAGGTGAGCAACAAGCTATGCAGGTTGGTGACCGCGCGAAAAGTCTCGGCATCACCCACGTCATTAGTAGCGATTTGGGACGTACCCGCCGCACCGCTGAAATCATCGCCCAGGCCTGTGGCTGTGATATCACCTTAGATGCTCGCCTGCGCGAGCTGCACATGGGCGTGCTGGAAAAACGTCATATTGATACCCTGACCGAAGAAGAAGAGAACTGGCGTCGTCAGTTAGTCAACGGCACCGTCGACGGACGTATTCCCGAAGGGGAGTCGATGCAGGAGTTAAGCGATCGCGTTCATGGCGCGCTCGCTGCGTGCCTGGATTTGCCGCAGGGGAGTCGTCCGCTGTTGGTCAGTCATGGCATTGCGCTGGGCTGTCTGGTCAGTACGATTCTGGGACTTCCTGCCTACGCTGAACGCCGCTTACGCCTGCGTAACTGCTCGATTTCGCGGGTAGATTATCAGGAAAGCCTGTGGCTGGCGCCGGGATGGGTGGTCGAAACGGCAGGGGACATCTCGCATCTGGACGCCCCTGCGTTGGATGAGCTACAGCGCTAACGGCGAATCGGAATCAGGAATTCGCAGCGCAGGTTAATGGGGCGGTCACCGGCTTTGGCATCTTCAGCCGGGTAGTACCGCTCGATATCCTGGCCCTTGCGGCGCGTCAGGTTCAGGAGCGGCATGCAGGTACCATAGACCGTCAGGATGAACTCCTGAACGCCCGTTCCCAGCCCTTCGTAAGTAAACATCACATACTCGCCGCCCTGCAACAGCACCGGCTGTGCCGACTGTACGTAGCCGTTGGCCTGATCCTGCGGCAGCGCGGTGGTGTAGAACACTTCCTGCTCGTCATCTTTTTCATGGCTGGGATGCGTTTCGTTCAGGCCATAGAGTACAGGCGGAATGGTTGGCGCGTGGCCGAGGAAATCGTGCCAGAACTGATAGCGCATTTCGTGGCGGAAATCGGAAATTTGCTCCAGCGAACAGGAGTAACTCTGGGTGACACCCAGCAGTTGCATATCTTCCAGAGTGACAAATTTATGCTCAGGCATGGCAAATTCGCCCAGACGCAGAGGCGGACGAATACCGAATGCGCTCCATTCCGGTGAACGACGATACAGTGCAGGCGTCTGGGAAAACTGTTTCTTAAAGGCGCGGGTGAACGTTTGTTGAGAGTCGAAGCGGTACTGCAGGGCAATATCCAGAATCGGGCGAGCCGTCAGGCGAAGCGCAACGGCAGATTTCGATAAGCGGCGTGCGCGGATATACGCGCCAATCGCATGACCCGTCACGTCCTTAAACATTCTCTGCAGATGCCACTTGGAATAACCCGCTTTTGCCGCCACATTGTCAAGCGACAGCGGCTGATCCAGATGACCTTCCAGCCAGATTAATAGGTCGCGAATAATGCCGGCCTGATCCATAAAATATCCTCATCCTTTCAACTACAAACACCTGACATCAGATTATTGGATAATAGCATTTTTTGTTGTTTTAGCATTCAGTGTTTTTTTTGCGCATTAATGCTTTTTTTGAATCTAATAAAACGTGATTATTGTAATCCTGTGATCTGTAAACAGTTTCTTTTACAATGCTGAATAATTGCGCAGCGTCATTTTAAAGAATGGTAACAATATGAAATACAAGAGTTTAGTTCTGTTCACTCTGTTGCTTATGCTGGCGCCGCTGGCATCTGCTGAGCAGATCGGTTCCGTCGATACGGTGTTTAAGATCTTTGGGCCGGATCATAAAATCGTCGTGGAGGCGTTTGACGACCCCGATGTTAAAAACGTGACCTGCTACGTCAGCCGTGCCAAAACCGGTGGCATTAAAGGCGGGTTGGGGCTGGCGGAAGATACTTCTGATGCCGCCATCTCCTGCCAGCAGGTAGGACCGGTAGAACTGAGCGACAGAATCAAGAACGGTAAAGCGCAGGGCGAAGTGGTCTTTAAGAAACGCACTTCGTTGGTCTTCAAATCATTACAGGTCGTGCGCTTCTATGATGCCAAACGCAACGCGCTGGCTTATCTGGCCTATTCCGACAAGGTGGTCGATGGGTCGCCGAAAAATGCCATTAGCGCGGTACCTATCATGCCGTGGCGCGAATAACAGGGAAGCATTATGCAGCAGGTGTCGGTCTGGCTGGTGGAAGATGAGCAGGGTATCGCGGATACCCTGATTTATATGCTCCAGCAGGAAGGGTTTAGCGTGGAAGCCTTTGAGCGCGGGTTGCCCGCGCTGGAGAAAGCGCGTCATCAGTGTCCGGATGTGGCGATTCTCGATGTCGGATTGCCGGATATCAGCGGTTTTGAGCTGTGCCGGCGATTGCTTGAGTACCATCCGGCGTTACCAATCCTCTTTCTGACGGCGCGCAGCGATGAGGTGGATCGCTTGCTGGGTCTGGAAATCGGTGCCGACGATTACGTCGCCAAACCGTTTTCACCGCGGGAAGTCTGCGCCAGAGTCCGCACGCTGCTACGTCGGGTGAAGAAGTTTTCCACGCCGTCGCCTGTTGTCAAAACCGGCCATTTTGAGCTGAATGAACCTGCGGCTGAAGTGGCCTGGTTTGGTACGCCCCTGTCACTCACGCGCTATGAATTTTTGCTGCTGAAAACGCTGCTGTTATCTCCAGGGCGTGTCTATTCGCGCCAGCAACTGATGGATATCGTCTGGGCCGATGCGCAGGATACATACGACCGGACGGTCGATACGCACATCAAAACGCTGCGCGCCAAACTGCGCGCGATCAACCCGACGCTTTCGCCGATCAACACGCATCGTGGGATGGGCTACAGCCTGAGGAGCCTCTGATGCGCATTGGCATGCGTTTGCTGTTGGGCTATTTCCTGATTGTCGCTGTTGCTGCGTGGTTTGTTCTTTCTATTTTTGTACAGGAGATTAAACCTGGCGTACGGCGCGCAACGGAAGGGACGCTGATCGATACTGCCACGCTGCTGGCGGCGCTGGCGCGTGACGATCTCCTGTCGGGTAACCCGGCGCATGGCCAACTGGCGCAGGCGTTTACGCAACTGCATAACCGTCCTTTTCGCGCCAACATCAGCGGAATCAATAAAGTCCGCAATGAGTACCATGTTTACATGACGGATGCGCAGGGCAAAGTGGTGTTTGATTCCGTCAATAAAGCGGTCGGGCAGGATTACTCTCGCTGGAACGATGTCTGGCTAACGCTGCGTGGACAGTATGGCGCGCGCAGTACGCCGCAGGATCCCGCCGATCCGGAAAGCTCGGTCATGTATGTTGCTGCGCCGGTTGTCGACAACGGAAAGATCATCGGCGTGCTCAGCGTGGGAAAACCCAATGCCGCGATGGCACCGGTGATTAAACGCAGCGAGCGCCGGATCCTTTGGGCCAGCGCGATTCTGCTTGGCATTGCGCTGGTGATAGGCGCCGGGATGGTCTGGTGGATAAACCGTTCCATTGCCCGCCTGACGCGCTATGCGGATTCCGTGACCGAAAACCAGCCGATGCCGCTGCCTGAACTGGGCAGCAGTGAGTTGCGCAAACTGGCGCAGGCGCTGGAGAGCATGCGTCTGAAGCTGGAAGGCAAGAATTACATTGAACAGTACGTATACTCGCTCACCCACGAGCTAAAGAGTCCGTTGGCGGCCATTCGCGGCGCGGCGGAAATTCTGCGGGAAAATCCGCCTCCGGACATTGTTAAGCGCTTTACCGACAATATTCTCAGCCAAAATGCGCGAATGCAGGCGCTGGTTGAAACCTTGCTGCGCCAGGCGCGACTGGAAAACCGTCAGGATATTGCCCTCTCCCCGGTTGCGGTCGATGAACTGTTTGCGCAAATCAGCGACGCGCGCGCGATTCAACTGGCGACGAAGGCGATATCGCTGGAGATTGTCCCCTCGGCGTTAAGCGTCTCTGCGGAGCCGGCGCTGCTGGAGCAGGCGTTGGGCAACTTGCTGGACAATGCCATTGATTTCACCCCGGCAGGCGGAGCGATCACCCTCAGCGCACAAGCGCATGCAGAGACGGTGACGCTGACGGTGACCGATACGGGTACAGGCATTCCTGATTTTGCCTTACCGCGGATATTTGACCGCTTTTACTCACTGCCGCGTGAGAATGGCCTCAAAAGCAGCGGTCTTGGACTGGCGTTCGTTCGCGAAGTGGCGCGACTGCTGAAGGGGAGTGCAGAATTACGTAACCGCCCAGAAGGCGGCGTCGAGGCCACGCTCACACTTCACCGTCACTTCACATAACTTCAAATTCCCCCCACATAGCGTGCGTACTCTGCGGGTATTGCATAAGGAGAACGCTATGTTGAAATCCCCCCTGTTCTGGAAAATCGTCACCTTAGGTGGCGCGATTGTGTTGCTGCTGATCCCCCTGATGATGGTCCGGCAGATTATTGTGGAACGTGCTGATTATCGTGATGCGGTGGAGGATGCGATTCGGCAGAGTACCAGCGGACCGCAAAAAGTGGTCGGCCCGCTCATTGCCGTACCTGTGACTGAGTTATACACCGTGCTGGAAAACGAGAAAGAGGTGCAGCACAGGCGCAGTTTTATCCACTTCTGGCTGCCGGAGTCGTTGATGGTGGAGGGGAACCAGAACGTCGAACCGCGAAAAGTGGGCATCTACGAAGGGCAGGTCTGGCATACCGATGTTACCTTGAAAGCGGAGTTTGATGTTGCACGACTGAGTGAACTGAACCGGCCCAACATAACCCTTGGGAAACCGTTTATCGTGGTTGGCGTGGGTGATGCGCGAGGGATTGGCGTGGTGAAAGCACCGAAGGTGAATGGAATGGCGCTTGCTGTCGAACCGGGGACGGGGCTAACAGACCGCGGAGAAGGGCTCCACATTCCGCTTCCGGATGCGCAATGGGCGATGCGCGATGTGAACCTGGCGATGTCACTCAATTTAAGCGGAACTGGCGCTTTCTCGGTGGTTCCGGTAGGACGTAGCAGCCAAATGACGCTCACCAGCAACTGGCCGCATCCCAACTTCCTCGGTGATTTTCTACCCGACAAGCGCGAAATCAGCGAGTCAGGGTTTCAGGCACAGTGGCAAAGCAGTTGGTTTGCCACTAACCTGGGCGATCGGTTTGTGGATGCGCGAAAAGACGGGTGGTATAACCTGCCGTCGTTTAGCGTCGCGGTTGCCACTCCTGCCGATCAGTATCAACTGACGGATCGGGCGACGAAATATGCCATTTTGCTGATTACACTGACATTTATGGCTTTCTTTGTGTTCGAAACGTTGACGGGTAAAAAATTACACCCGATGCAGTATCTGCTGGTGGGGCTGTCGTTGGTGATGTTTTATTTGCTGTTGCTGGCGCTCTCAGAACATATTGGTTTCACCCTGGCATGGATTGTCGCAAGCCTGGTGGGCGCGCTGATGAACGGGGTTTATCTCCAGGCAGTGCTACAGGGCTGGCGTAGCAGCGTGGTTTTCACTCTGGCATTGTTAGCGCTGGATGGTGTGATGTGGGTACTGTTGCGCTCGGAAGACAGCGCGCTGCTGTTGGGGACGAGTGTGCTGCTGTTGGCGCTGGGGAGCGTGATGTTCCTGACGCGGCATCTTGACTGGTATGCATTCTCGCGTGCGAAACCGACACCAACACCAACGGCGCCGAAACCGTCCGCACCCGTGGACGATGCGCTACGCGTGTGGAAGTAAATTCAGCAAAAAGCAGATAAGAAAAACGGCGCATTGAGCGCCGTTTTTTTGACGGTGGTAACCCGATTAATCCTGCAGATCGCCACAAAAACGGTAACCTTCACCGTGAATAGTCGCGATAATTTCCGGCGTATCCGGCGTGGATTCGAAATGCTTACGAATGCGGCGGATGGTCACGTCAACGGTACGGTCATGGGGTTTCAGCTCACGACCAGTCATTTTCTTCAGCAGCTCAGCACGGGACTGGATCTTGCCTGGGTTCTCGCAGAAGTGAAGCATGGCACGGAACTCACTGCGCGGCAGTTTGTACTGTTCGCCATCAGGCCCGATCAGAGAACGGCTGTTGATGTCCAGTTCCCAACCGTTGAACTTGTAGCTTTCAACGCTACGACGTTCTTCGCTGACGGTACCCAGGTTCATGGTACGAGACAGAAGGTTGCGGGCACGGATAGTCAGTTCGCGCGGGTTAAACGGCTTGGTGATGTAATCGTCTGCACCGATTTCGAGGCCGAGGATTTTATCGACTTCGTTATCGCGGCCAGTCAGGAACATCAGCGCAACGTTAGCCTGCTCGCGCAGTTCACGCGCCAGCAGAAGACCGTTTTTGCCTGGCAAGTTGATATCCATGATCACCAGGTTGATGTCATATTCAGAGAGGATTTGATGCATTTCCGCGCCATCAGTCGCTTCGAATACATCATAGCCTTCCGCTTCGAAAATACTTTTTAACGTGTTGCGTGTTACCAACTCGTCTTCAACGATAAGAATGTGCGGGGTCTGCATGTTTGCTACCTAAATTGCCAACTAAATCGAAACAGGAAGTACAAAAGTCCCTGACCTGCCTGATGCATGTCGCAAATTAACATGATCGGCGTAACATGACTAAAGTACGTAATTGCGTTCTTGATGCACTTTCCATCAACGTCAACAACATCATTAGCTTGGTCGTGGGTAGTTTCCCTCTGGACCCGACAGTGTCAAAAACGGCTGTCATCCTAACCATTTTAACAGCAACATAACAGGCTAAGACGTACCGGACACCCAATAAAACTACGCTTCGTTGACATATATCAAGTTCAATTGTAGCACGTTAACAGTTTGATGAAATCATCGTATCTAAATGCTAGCTTTCATCACAAAATTGCAATAATCCAACTAGTTGCACAGGATAACTAATTAACACGGCGAATCCTATGAATGAGATTCATTTTAAATCAAATTATCTCTGATAAACAGAAGGATATACTGTTTCTGTTAACATAAAAAACATTAGTAAAGTAAGGAAACAGTTTAGCGCCTTTTATGAAAGGTGAAACGGTTTTCCACTGATTTTGGTTAAAATTTTGTAAATTCGCTCCGCGTAATATCTTGACATAGTTCACACAATTGCCCGCGGACAGGCATAAAGAGTAAAAAAATGCGCATTACTATTATCCTCGTCGCTCCCGCCAGAGCGGAAAACATTGGTGCCGCGGCTCGCGCCATGAAAACCATGGGATTCACTCAGTTGCGTATCGTTGACAGTCAGGCGCATCTTGAACCCGCCACGCGCTGGGTGGCGCATGGCTCCAGCGATATTATTGATAATATTACTGTTTTTCCGACGCTTGCGGACGCGCTTGTCGATGTTGATTTTACCGTCGCCACCACGGCGCGCAGTCGAGCAAAATTTCACTACTACGCGACGCCGGCGGAACTGGTTCCGCTGCTGGAAGAAAAATCGGCCTGGATGAATCACGCCGCGCTGGTTTTTGGTCGTGAAGACTCCGGACTGACCAACGATGAACTGGCACTGGCGGATGTTCTGACCGGCGTGCCAATGGTTGCAGATTATCCTTCTTTGAATCTGGGGCAGGCGGTGATGGTCTACTGCTATCAATTAACAAATTTAATGCAACAACCTGCTAAAGAAGTCGATTCATCTGATGAATTTCAGTTACAGGCATTACGCTCACGCATCATGAGCCTGTTGGCCACTCTGGAGGTTGCAGATGACAGCAAACTGGTCGACTGGCTACAACAGCGTCTGGGGCATTTAGGGCAGCGAGACACGGCAATGTTGCACCGCCTGGTCCATGATATCGAAAAAAAAGTCACAAAATAATAATTTTCCTTTAGTTGTATTTATGGTGATAACTGCTGATTTCAAGAGGGGTTTTCCTGCGGGTTTGGTTGAAAATAAACCTTTCGCCAGCAGCTCATGAACAAGTTTCGTCAGGTGAGTAAATCAAATATTTATTGACTTAGCTCACCATATACTTTAACCAATATAGACATACAGCACAGACAGATTACCCGTCATACTTCGAGTTGCATCTGCGTTGGCGACTTTTGTTCACCCCAGTCACATCGTTTTCTATGCGCCAGGGGCTTCACGCAATTGCTGCCTTCCTGCAAGACGAATTATTTAGGGTAAATAATGACAGAGTACACAACATCCATGAAACGCATCAGCACCACCATTACCACAACCATCACCATTACCACAGGTAACGGTGCGGGCTGACGCGTACAGGAAACACAGAAAAAAGCCCGCACCTGAACAGTGCGGGCTTTTTTTTCGACCAAAGGTAACGAGGTAACAACCATGCGAGTGTTGAAGTTCGGCGGTACATCAGTGGCAAATGCAGAACGTTTTCTGCGGGTTGCCGATATTCTGGAAAGCAATGCCAGGCAGGGGCAGGTAGCGACCGTTCTTTCTGCCCCCGCTAAAATTACCAACCATCTGGTGGCGATGATTGAAAAAACCATCGGAGGTCAGGACGCATTACCCAATATCAGTGATGCCGAACGTATTTTTGCCGAACTTCTGCAGGGACTCGCCGACGCCCAGCCGGGCTTTCCGCTGGCGCAGTTGAAAGTGTTTGTTGAGCAGGAATTTGCCCAAATCAAACATGTGCTGCATGGGATCAGCTTGCTAGGACAGTGTCCGGACAGCATTAACGCTGCGCTCATCTGCCGTGGCGAAAAGATGTCGATCGCCATCATGGCGGGGTTACTGGAAGCCCGCGGCCACCACGTTACCGTTATTGACCCGGTCGAAAAACTGCTGGCGGTGGGGCACTACCTCGAATCTACCGTCGATATCGCCGAATCGACTCGCCGCATCGCCGCCGGGCGTATACCCGCCGATCACATGGTGCTGATGGCCGGGTTCACCGCCGGTAATGAGAAGGGTGAACTGGTGGTGCTGGGGCGCAATGGCTCCGATTACTCCGCAGCGGTTCTGGCGGCCTGCTTACGCGCCGACTGTTGCGAGATCTGGACAGATGTCGACGGTGTATATACCTGTGACCCGCGCCAGGTACCTGACGCCAGGTTGCTGAAATCGATGTCTTATCAGGAAGCGATGGAGCTCTCCTATTTCGGCGCAAAAGTGCTTCACCCTCGTACCATTACCCCCATCGCGCAGTTCCAGATCCCTTGCCTCATCAAAAATACCGGTAACCCGCAGGCGGCAGGCACGCTGATCGGCGCCAGCCGCGATGAAGACGATCTGCCAGTGAAGGGGATTTCCAACCTTAATAATATGGCGATGTTCAACGTCTCCGGTCCTGGCATGAAAGGGATGGTGGGGATGGCGGCGCGCGTGTTTGCGGTGATGTCCCGTGCAGGCATTTCCGTGGTACTGATTACCCAGTCATCCTCTGAGTACAGCATCAGCTTCTGCGTGCCGCAGGCCGACTGCGCCCGCGCGCAGCGTGCCTTGCAGGATGAATTCTATCTCGAACTGAAAGAGGGCGTGCTGGAACCGCTGGCGGTCACTGAACGACTGGCGATTATCTCCGTCGTTGGGGATGGCATGCGGACACTGCGGGGTATTTCGGCGAAATTCTTTGCCGCACTGGCGCGCGCGAATATCAATATCGTGGCTATCGCGCAGGGCTCTTCTGAGCGTTCCATTTCGGTCGTGGTCAATAACGACGATGCCACGACGGGCGTACGCGTCACCCATCAGATGCTGTTCAATACCGATCAGGTAATTGAAGTGTTTGTCATTGGCGTTGGCGGGGTAGGCGGCGCGTTACTGGAGCAGCTTAAGCGCCAGCAAACCTGGCTGAAGAAAAAACATATCGATCTGCGCGTGTGCGGCGTGGCGAACTCGAGAGCGCTGTTGACCCATGTGCATGGCCTGAATCTGGAAAACTGGCAGGCTGAACTGGCTGAAGCGAAAGAGCCGTTCAATCTTGGTCGCTTAATCCGTCTGGTGAAGGAATATCACCTGCTGAACCCGGTGATTGTGGATTGTACATCCAGTCAGGCGGTGGCCGATCAATACGCGGACTTCCTGCGTGAAGGATTCCATGTGGTTACGCCGAACAAAAAGGCGAATACCTCGTCAATGGATTACTACCATCAGCTGCGCTTCGCTGCCGCGAAGTCACGGCGCAAATTCCTCTATGACACTAACGTGGGTGCCGGTCTGCCGGTGATCGAAAACCTGCAAAACCTGTTGAATGCGGGCGATGAATTGCTGAAGTTCTCCGGCATCCTGTCCGGTTCGCTGTCATTTATTTTCGGTAAGCTCGACGAGGGTATGAGCCTCTCTGAAGCGACTCGTATCGCGCGTGAAATGGGGTACACCGAACCCGATCCGCGTGACGATCTTTCGGGAATGGACGTGGCGCGTAAGCTGCTGATCCTCGCCCGTGAAACCGGGCGCGAGCTGGAACTGTCAGACATCGTCATTGAACCGGTGCTGCCGAAAGCGTTTGATGATTCAGGCGACGTTGACGCGTTTATGGCGAATCTGCCGCAGCTTGACGATGCCTTTGCCGCTCGGGTGGCAAAAGCCCGTGATGAGGGCAAAGTATTGCGCTATGTTGGCAACATCGAAGAAGACGGCGTCTGTCGGGTGAAGATTTCTGAAGTGGACGGTAACGATCCGTTGTACAAAGTGAAAAACGGCGAAAACGCGCTGGCGTTCTACAGCCACTACTATCAGCCGCTGCCGCTGGTTCTGCGCGGTTATGGCGCGGGTAACGACGTCACGGCGGCAGGGGTGTTTGCTGACCTGCTGCGTACTCTCTCATGGAAGCTAGGAGTCTAACATGGTTAAAGTTTATGCCCCGGCTTCCAGTGCCAATATGAGCGTTGGATTTGATGTGCTTGGGGCGGCGGTGACGCCCGTTGATGGCTCACTGCTGGGCGACGTGGTGTCGGTTGAGGCGGCGGACAGTTTCAGCCTGAATAATCTGGGCCGCTTTGCCGACAAGCTACCGCCAGAACCGCGAGAAAATATTGTTTACCAGTGCTGGGAGCGTTTTTGTCAGGAACTGGGTAAGCAAATTCCGGTGGCGATGACCCTGGAAAAGAATATGCCGATCGGCTCCGGATTAGGTTCCAGCGCCTGCTCGGTGGTGGCGGCACTGGTCGCGATGAATGAGTACTGCGGCAAGCCGCTCAATGACACGCGTCTGCTGGCAATAATGGGCGAGCTGGAAGGGCGTATCTCCGGCAGCATTCACTACGATAACGTCGCGCCATGTTTCCTCGGTGGTATGCAGTTGATGATTGAAGAAAACGGCATTATCAGCCAGCAGGTGCCAGGCTTTGATGAGTGGCTGTGGGTACTGGCCTATCCTGGCATTAAAGTCTCCACGGCAGAAGCGCGGGCGATCCTGCCTGCGCAGTATCGTCGCCAGGATTGCATTGCCCACGGGCGTCACCTGGCCGGGTTTATTCACGCCTGCTATTCCCGTCAGCCTGGGCTTGCGGCGAAACTGATGAAGGATGTGATTGCCGAACCGTATCGCGAACGTCTGTTGCCTGGTTTTGCTCAGGCGCGTCAGGCCGTCGCGGAAATTGGCGCGCTGGCCAGCGGTATTTCCGGTTCAGGGCCGACGTTGTTTGCGCTCTGCGATAAAACGGAGACCGCGCAGCGTGTGGCGGACTGGCTGGGTAGTCACTACCTGCAAAATCAGGAAGGCTTTGTTCATATTTGCCGGCTGGACACGGCGGGCGCACGAGTACTGGGATAATTGATGAAACTCTACAATCTTAAAGATCACAACGAACAGGTTAGTTTTGCACAGGCCGTCACGCAGGGGCTGGGCAAGAATCAGGGGCTGTTTTTCCCGCACGATCTGCCGGAATTCAACCTGACAGAAGTGGATGAGATGCTGAACCAGGACTTCGTCAGCCGTAGCACAAAGATCCTCTCGGCGTTCATCGGCGATGAAATCCCGCAGGAGATCCTCGAAGAACGTGTGCGCGCAGCCTTTGCTTTCCCGGCGCCGGTTGCTCAGGTGGAAGGGGATGTCGGCTGTCTGGAGTTGTTCCATGGCCCGACGCTGGCGTTTAAAGATTTCGGTGGTCGTTTTATGGCGCAGATGTTAACCCACATCAGCGGCGATAAACCGGTGACCATTCTGACGGCAACCTCTGGTGATACCGGCGCGGCCGTGGCGCATGCGTTTTATGGTCTGCCGAACGTGCGCGTGGTGATCCTCTATCCGAACGGTAAAATCAGTCCGTTGCAGGAAAAACTGTTCTGCACGCTGGGCGGTAACATTGAAACTGTTGCCATCGATGGTGATTTTGATGCCTGCCAGGCGCTGGTCAAACAGGCGTTTGATGATGAAGAACTGAAAGTGGCGCTGGGGTTGAACTCGGCGAACTCCATCAACATCAGCCGCCTGCTGGCACAGATTTGCTACTACTTTGAAGCCGTTGCCCAATTGCCGCAGGAGGCGCGGAATCAGTTGGTGGTTTCTGTTCCAAGCGGTAACTTTGGCGACCTGACGGCGGGCCTGCTGGCGAAATCTCTCGGCCTGCCGGTGAAGCGTTTTATCGCTGCCACCAACGTTAACGACACGGTGCCACGCTTCCTGCAGGACGGGCAGTGGGCGCCAAAAGCGACCCAGGCGACGTTGTCTAACGCGATGGATGTGAGTCAGCCGAACAACTGGCCGCGCGTTGAGGAGTTGTTCCGCCGTAAAATCTGGCGTCTGAATGAGCTGGGTTATGCGGCTGTAGATGATGAAACCACACAGGAAACGATGCGCGAACTGAAAGCGAAGGGCTACACTTCTGAGCCTCATGCCGCCGTGGCCTACCGCGCCCTGCGTGATCAGCTCAATCCGGGCGAGTACGGTCTGTTCCTCGGCACTGCGCACCCGGCGAAGTTTAAAGAGAGCGTGGAAGCGATCCTCAATGAAACGCTGGATCTGCCGAAAGAACTGGCAGAACGTGCGGATCTACCGCTGCTTTCGCAACATCTGCCGGCGGATTTTGCCGCCCTGCGTAAGCTGATGATGACGCGCTAAACCGTCTGCCCGGTGGCGCTATCGCTTACCGGGCCTGTCAGGCGGTGGAGATGAGAAAGCCGGATAAGGCGTAGCCGCCATCCGGCGAAATGCGCATTACTGCTCGTGACGCTTAAACACCAGTTCGCCGTTGCCAGACACGGCGTCATCAAAGAAGTAACCTTCGCTGTTAAAGCCGGTGAGCTGTTCAGGCGTCGTCAGGCGGTTTTCAATGATGTAGCGGCTCATCAGGCCGCGCGCCTTTTTGGCGTAGAAACTGATGACTTTGAACTTACCGTTTTTCTCGTCGAGGAAGACAGGTTTAATCAGCTCGGCATTCAGTTTCTTCGGTTTCACGGCGCGGAAGTATTCATCCGATGCCAGGTTAATCACCACCTGGTCGCCCTGTGCGGCGAGCGCTTCATTAAGCTTATCCGTGATGATATCGCCCCAGAACTGATACAGATCCTTTCCTTTGGCGTTATCCAGACGGATACCCATTTCCAGACGATAAGGTTGCATCAGATCCAGCGGGCGCAGCACGCCATATAAACCTGAGAGCATACGCAAATGCTGCTGGGCAAAATCGAAATCGGCTTCACTGAAGTTTTCGGCCTGTAGTCCGGTATAGACATCGCCTTTGAAAGCCAGAATGGCCTGACGCGCGTTTTCTGGCGTGAAGTCCGGCTGCCAGTCATGAAAACGGGTGGCGTTTAGATCGGCGAGTTTGTCGCTGATGTTCATCAGCTTGCCGATTTGCGGGGCTGAAAGTTTACGCGCCACATGAATCAGTTGCTGCGAGTGATCCAGTAATTCAGGTAGCGTATGGCGCGTTGTTGCCAGAGGGCTCTGGTAGTCGAGCGTTTTTGCAGGTGAAATCAGAATCAGCATATCCAGTCCTTGCAGGAAATTTACTGCGACTGTAGCAAAAAACACGACTGAGTTGATCGATAGTTGCGATTAGTCTCGCGGTATGTCATCCCAGGCATCTGGTGCCAGTTGCTGTCCGATGTCCGGGTAACGCAGTGGATCAAAGACCGGGCGAACGCCGAGTTTACGCTGACGCAAGTAGTCGCTGGCCAGGGTACGCACCACCGGAGAGAGCAACAATATTGCCGTCAGGTTAGTGATCGCCATGCAGGCCATGATGATATCCGCCAGTTGCCACAGCAGCGGGAAGCTAAGCAAGGTGCCGACCACGACGGTTGAACAGGAGGTAATGCGTAAAGCCCAGATGAAGCGCTTATTGTCCAGCTTCAGAAAGTACAGATTGTTTTCCGCATAGATGTAGTTAACCACAATAGAGCTGAAGGCAAACAGAATCACAATGACTGCGACGAATGCCGCGCCCCACTCTCCGACCAGTGTATTCATCGCTTTCTGCACCAGTTGGATCCCTTCCATCGGCGCATAGGTGGCGTCGTTACCGGCCAGTAAAACCAACATTGCCGTTGCGCTACAGACGATCAGCGTATCGATAAAAATGCCGATCATCTGCACGATCCCCTGTGCCGCAGGGTGCGGCGGCCAGGATGCTGCTGCGGCAGCAGCGTTAGGCGTTGAGCCCATTCCGGCTTCATTGGAGAACATACTGCGTTGAAAACCGCTGGTGATCGCCTGACTCAGCGTATACCCCGCCACGCCGCCCGCCGCTTCTTGCCAGCCAAATGCGCTTTTGACGATAGAAATGATGATGTCCGGCAGTTGGTCGATGTTGATCAGACAAACCACCAGGCTGGTGACCACCCACATCAACGCCATCACAGGGACAAACCATTGCATCATCCGCGCCACGCCTTTGATCCCGCGGACGATAACCAACAGGGCGGCAATCGCCATGACAATACCGGTGGCAACCGGAGGGAAATCAAACGCGAATTTGAGAGCACGGGATACGGAGTTGGCCTGCACGCTGTTGAACACCAGGCCGTAGGCGATCAGCAAAAAGATGGCGAATAACACGCCCATCCAGCGCATGCCTAAACCACGTGCCATATACCAGGCGGGGCCGCCGCGAAACTGACCGTGGCGATCGCGTTCTTTGTAGAGTTGTGCGAGGGCACATTCAGCAAATGAGGTCGCCATCCCAATGATGGCGGCGATCCACATCCAGAACACCGCACCTGGTCCACCTGCGGTAATGGCCAGCGCCACACCCGCCAGGTTACCACTACCGATACGGGCGGCAAGGCCGGTGCAGAGTGACTGAAAAGAGGTTAACCCTCCCGGCTGCGGGTTAATGCTGTTTTTCAGACTTCTGCCAACCTGGCGGATATAGCGAAACTGGACGAAGCCTGTGCGCCAGGTAAACCAACACCCTGCTCCGAAGAGCAGGTAGATCATTACCGATCCCCAGAGCACATCATTAATGAACGTGAAAAAATCAGGCATTAACATCCCTCTTGTTGCTGCCGGTACGCTGTAACAACCCTGTGTAAGCGTTACCAATTGTCGAATAGTATATACGCTGCCGGACAATTGATAGCGGCCGAGTAGTATACATGAGGTTGTGTACCGGAATGGCGCGTCACATCAAGCCCGGACCAGAAATTGTCCGCAGATGCCCTCATGGGGATAAGCGCATTGTCTGCGGTTGCGCTGTCACAACGTCGTGTTATCATCAGGGCAGACCGGTTACATCCCCCTAACAAGCTGTTTAAAGAGAAACACTATCATGACGGACAAATTGACCTCCCTTCGTCAGTTCACCACCGTGGTGGCCGACACCGGAGACATCGCGGCAATGAAGCTGTATCAGCCGCAGGATGCCACAACCAACCCTTCTCTCATTCTTAACGCAGCGCAGATCCCGGAATACCGTAAGCTGATTGATGACGCCGTGACGTGGGCTAAGCAGCAGAGCAATGACCGCGCGCAGCAGATTGTTGACGCTACCGACAAACTGGCCGTAAACATCGGTCTGGAGATCCTGAAACTGGTCCCGGGTCGTATCTCCACGGAAGTGGATGCTCGCCTGTCTTATGACACCGATGCCTCTATCGCCAAAGCGAAACGCATCATCAAGCTGTATAACGACGCAGGCATCAGTAACGATCGCATTCTGATCAAACTGGCTTCAACCTGGCAGGGCATCCGCGCTGCTGAGCAGCTGGAAAAAGAAGGCATCAACTGTAACCTGACGCTGCTGTTCTCCTTTGCGCAGGCGCGAGCTTGTGCTGAAGCGGGCGTATTCCTGATCTCTCCGTTCGTGGGCCGTATTCTTGACTGGTATAAATCCAATACCGACAAGAAAGAGTATGCGCCGGCGGAAGATCCGGGCGTGGTTTCCGTAACGGAGATCTACGAATACTACAAACAGCACGGCTATGAGACCGTTGTGATGGGCGCAAGCTTCCGTAACATCGGTGAAATTCTTGAGCTGGCGGGCTGCGATCGCCTGACCATCGCACCGGCGCTGCTGAAAGAGCTGGCGGAAAGCGAAGGGGCTATCGAGCGTAAACTGTCCTTCTCTGGCGAAGTGAAAGCGCGTCCGGAACGCATCACCGAGTCTGAGTTCCTGTGGCAGCACAACCAGGATCCCATGGCGGTAGACAAGTTGGCGGACGGTATCCGTAAGTTTGCTGTTGACCAGGAAAAACTGGAAAAAATGATCGGCGACCTGCTGTAATCATTGATGCGTGACCGGTACGCCGGTCACGCTACCTATTCTCAACCCTGTCTGTCCTTCCCTTCGCAGTGTATCATTCTGTTTAACGAGACTGTTTAAATGGAATAATCATGAACACCTTACGTATTGGCTTAGTTTCCATTTCTGACCGTGCCTCCAGCGGTGTCTATCAGGATAAAGGTATTCCGGCGCTGGAAGAGTGGCTATCGACGGCGCTGACCACCCCTTTTGAGGTGCAGACACGCTTGATTCCTGACGAGCAGGCCATCATCGAACAAACGCTGTGTGAGCTGGTGGACGAGATGAGTTGCCATCTGGTGCTGACCACCGGCGGCACCGGTCCTGCGCGTCGTGATGTGACGCCGGATGCGACCCTCGCGGTTGCCGATCGCCAGATGCCTGGTTTTGGCGAACAGATGCGGCAGATTAGCCTGCACTTTGTACCGACGGCGATCCTGTCGCGCCAGGTCGGGGTGATTCGCAAGCAGGCGTTAATCCTCAATTTACCGGGCCAGCCGAAATCCATTAAAGAGACTCTGGAAGGCGTGAAGGATGCCGAAGGGAATGTCGTTGTGGCGGGTATCTTCGCAAGTGTACCGTATTGTATACAGCTTCTCGATGGGCCGTATGTGGAAACCGCGCCGGAAATCGTAGCATCTTTTCGCCCGAAAAGCGCAAGACGTGAAATAAACGCCTGAAATTAGTCTTTTCGTAAGATAAGCGGCGGTGAAAGTGGCGTGTTGATTTGTTTACGATATAGTAAGTTTTACTTTACATGTGTCGTTCATAACAATGCTCCACTGACTTATGGTTCGCTATGTCACAACATACACGCCCCCTGAATCGCCAGGATTACAAAACGCTGACGCTGGCCGCCCTTGGCGGCGCGCTTGAGTTTTATGATTTTATTATCTTTGTCTTTTTCGCTGCAGTGGTAGGGGAGTTGTTTTTCCCCGCTGATATTCCCGAATGGCTACGTCAGGTTCAAACCTTTGGCATCTTCGCTGCCGGATATCTGGCGCGTCCGTTAGGCGGCATCATCATGGCGCACTTTGGCGATCTGGTTGGGCGCAAAAAGATGTTCACCCTGAGCATTTTGTTGATGGCGGTTCCCACGCTGGCGATTGGTCTGCTGCCAACGTACGCCTCTATGGGAATTATTGCGCCGCTATTGTTGCTGCTGATGCGTATTTTGCAGGGGGCGGCGATTGGCGGTGAAGTTCCGGGTGCATGGGTGTTTGTGGCCGAGCACGTTCCCGAACGTCGTATCGGCATTGCCTGCGGAACGCTAACGGCGGGTCTGACGGTGGGGATCCTGCTGGGTTCCGTAGTAGCCACTCAGGTGAATACCCTTTTAACGCAACAGGCCGTGCATGACTATGGCTGGCGAATTCCGTTCTTGTTGGGTGGGATTTTTGGGCTGGTGGCGATGTATTTACGCCGTTGGTTACAGGAAACGCCGATCTTTCTGGAGATGCAGCAGCGTAAGACGCTGGCGCAGGAACTGCCGGTGAAGTCGGTCGTCGTGAAACATCAGAAGGCAGTGGTGATCTCCATGCTTCTGACCTGGCTGCTCTCCGCTGGGATCGTGGTGGTGATTTTAATGTCGCCAGTCTGGCTGCAAAAGCAGTACGGACTAGCCCCAGCCCTGACGTTGCAGGCAAACAGCGTGGCGACCATTATGCTTTGCGTGGGTTGCCTGTTGGCGGGCTTTATTGTCGACCGCGTTGGCGCCAGCAAAACCTTTATTGTTGGCAGCCTGTTATTGGCTTGTTCGAGCGGGTTGTTCTACCACCTGGCGGGCACACATCCGCAATATCTGTTCCTGCTTTATGGGCTGGTGGGGCTGTGTGTGGGAGTGGTGGGCGCTGTGCCATACGTGATGGTGCGCGCGTTTCCTGCGGAAGTCCGCTTTACCGGCATTTCATTTTCCTACAATGTTTCTTATGCCATTTTCGGTGGGCTGACGCCGATTGTCGTCACATTGCTGATGAGCGTCTCGCCGATGGCTCCAGGCTGGTATGTGCTGGCGTTGTCGCTGGTGGGATTGGGACTGGGAATTTGGTTGCGACAGGACATGTATTATCGCGATACGGAAATGCAGGCTGAGCTACAACAGCCGTAATAATGATCCCCCCTTAGCGGGGGGATACTGATGAATCAGTGTTTTTCACCAATCGGCAGAATGGTACGGCCAAACTGTTCGTTCAGCACTTCGCCCATCGCCAGGTAAATGGCGCTGGCGCCACATACTAAGCCAACCCAGCCGGCAAAGTGGATCACGGCTTCGTTACCCGCGATGTTACCCACAGCCAACAGAGCGAACAGAACCGTCAGGCTCAGGAACACGAACTGCAACATGCGTGCGCCCGTCAGCGTACCGAAGAACATAAACAGTGTGAATACGCCCCACAGGCCCAGGTAGGCGCCAAGGAACTGGGCATTCGGCGCTTCTGTCAGACCCATTTTCGGCATCAGCAGGATCGCGACCAGCGTCAGCCAGAACGAGCCGTAAGAGGTGAAAGCGGTCAAACCGAAGGTATTCCCTTTTTTGTATTCCAGCAGGCCGGCAAAAATTTGCGCGATACCGCCGTAGAAAATTCCCATCGCGAGAATAATACCGTCAAGAGCGAAGAAACCCGCGTTATGCAGGTTAAGCAGAATGGTGGTCATGCCGAAGCCCATCAGGCCCAGCGGTGCCGGGTTAGCCAACTTAGTGTTGCCCATAAATCCTCAAGATCATCATTAATTGAATGGTGAAATAGTTATCCCCGCTAAAACATGACGCCGTTCGGGGCGCGGCATAATAATCAGGAGAGAAGGGGCTGTCTATGATCTCATCGGGGGAAAAGAGTGAATTTTTGCCGTGATCGCCATCACACATCATCCAGGCGATTTATTTCAACAAAAGCAAAAATTTTTTTCATTCCCCCCTTGATGAAGTGGGTTACGACCCCACTTAGTAGTCAACCGCAGTGGTGAGTCTGAAAAAAAACGAATCAGGGTAGTTGAAACCGCACGTTTCGCCCTTATTACAGACTCACAACCACATGTTGACCGAATTTTTAGTGGAGACGTTTAGATGGGTAAAATTATTGGTATCGACCTGGGTACTACCAACTCTTGTGTAGCGATTATGGACGGCACTACTGCACGTGTGCTGGAGAACGCCGAGGGCGATCGCACCACGCCTTCTATCATTGCTTATACCCAGGATGGTGAAACTCTGGTTGGTCAGCCGGCTAAACGTCAGGCAGTGACAAACCCGCAAAACACCCTGTTTGCGATTAAACGCCTGATTGGCCGCCGCTTCCAGGACGAAGAAGTTCAACGTGATGTTTCCATCATGCCGTACAAAATCATTGGCGCCGACAACGGCGACGCATGGCTGGATGTGAAAGGTCAGAAAATGGCACCGCCGCAGATCTCGGCTGAAGTGCTGAAGAAAATGAAGAAAACGGCTGAAGATTACCTGGGTGAACCGGTAACGGAAGCGGTTATCACTGTACCTGCTTACTTTAACGATGCTCAGCGTCAGGCAACCAAAGACGCCGGTCGTATCGCAGGTCTGGAAGTGAAACGTATCATCAACGAACCGACTGCCGCTGCGCTGGCATACGGTCTGGATAAAGAAGTCGGTAACCGTACTATCGCGGTTTACGACCTCGGTGGTGGTACTTTCGATATCTCTATTATCGAAATCGACGAAGTTGATGGCGAAAAAACCTTCGAAGTTCTGGCAACCAACGGTGATACCCACCTGGGTGGTGAAGACTTCGACAGCCGTATGATCAACTATCTGGTTGAAGAATTTAAGAAAGATCAGGGCATTGACCTGCGTAACGATCCGCTGGCCATGCAGCGCCTGAAAGAAGCGGCAGAAAAAGCGAAAATCGAGCTTTCTTCTGCGCAGCAGACCGACGTGAACCTGCCGTACATCACTGCAGATGCCACCGGTCCGAAACACATGAATATCAAAGTGACTCGCGCGAAACTGGAAAGCCTGGTCGAAGATCTGGTGAACCGTTCCATCGAGCCGCTGAAAGTCGCTCTGCAGGACGCTGGCCTGTCCGTATCTGATATCAACGACGTTATCCTCGTGGGTGGTCAGACGCGTATGCCAATGGTGCAGAAGAAAGTAGCTGAGTTCTTTGGTAAAGAACCGCGTAAAGACGTGAACCCGGACGAAGCCGTGGCGATCGGTGCTGCCGTTCAGGGTGGTGTATTGACCGGTGATGTGAAAGACGTACTGCTGCTGGACGTTACCCCGCTGTCTCTGGGTATCGAAACCATGGGTGGTGTGATGACGGCGCTGATCTCCAAAAACACCACTATCCCGACCAAGCACAGCCAGGTGTTCTCTACTGCGGAAGACAACCAGTCTGCGGTAACCATCCATGTGCTGCAGGGTGAACGTAAACGTGCGTCTGATAACAAATCTCTGGGTCAGTTCAACCTGGATGGGATCAACCCGGCACCGCGCGGCATGCCGCAGATCGAAGTGACCTTCGATATCGATGCTGACGGTATCCTGCACGTTTCCGCGAAAGACAAAAACAGCGGTAAAGAGCAGAAGATCACCATCAAGGCGTCTTCTGGTCTGAATGAAGAAGAAATTCAGAAAATGGTTCGCGAAGCGGAAGCGAACGCCGAGTCTGACCGTAAGTTCGAAGAGCTGGTTCAGACCCGCAACCAGGGTGACCATCTGTTGCACAGCACTCGCAAGCAGGTTGAGGAAGCCGGCGAACAACTGCCAGCTGACGACAAAACCGCTATCGAGTCTGCACTGAGCGCACTGGAAACGGCGCTGAAAGGTGAAGACAAAGCGGCTATCGAAGCGAAGATGCAGGAGCTGGCGCAGGTTTCCCAGAAACTGATGGAAATCGCTCAACAGCAGCACGCACAGCAGCAGGCAGGTTCCGCTGACGCTTCCACAAACAACGCGAAAGATGATGATGTTGTCGACGCTGAGTTTGAAGAAGTGAAAGACAAAAAATAATCGCCCTTTGAACGGGTAATTACTGGCACGGGCGAAGAGGTTTCCTCTCCGCCCGTGCACGCATGTTAAGGGCAGATAAAAAGAGATGGCTAAGCAAGACTATTACGAGATTTTAGGCGTTTCCAAATCAGCGGAAGAGCGTGAAATCAAAAAGGCCTACAAGCGCCTGGCCATGAAATTTCACCCAGACCGTAATCAGGGTGATAAAGAGGCCGAAGCCAAGTTTAAAGAGATCAAAGAAGCGTATGAAGTCCTGACCGACTCGCAAAAACGCGCCGCTTACGACCAGTACGGACATGCTGCGTTTGAGCAAGGCGGTATGGGTGGCGGCGGCGGTTTTGGCGGCGGCGCTGACTTCAGCGATATCTTTGGTGACGTTTTTGGCGATATCTTTGGCGGTGGTCGGGGTCGTCAACGTGCTGCGCGTGGGGCCGATTTACGTTACAACATGGATCTCACCCTGGAAGAAGCCGTACGTGGCGTGACCAAAGAGATCCGCATTCCGACGCTGGAAGAGTGTGATGTTTGCCACGGCAGTGGCGCGAAAGCGGGGACTCAGCCGCAGACCTGTCCGACCTGTCATGGTTCCGGTCAGGTGCAGATGCGCCAGGGGTTCTTCGCGGTTCAGCAAACCTGTCCGCACTGTCAGGGACGCGGTACGCTGATCAAAGATCCGTGCAACAAGTGCCACGGCCATGGTCGCGTCGAGAAGAGCAAAACGCTGTCGGTTAAAATCCCGGCTGGCGTGGATACCGGCGACCGCATTCGTCTTTCAGGCGAAGGTGAAGCTGGCGAGCACGGCGCACCGGCAGGGGACCTGTACGTTCAGGTTCAGGTGAAACAGCACCCGATCTTCGAACGTGAAGGTAACAACCTGTACTGTGAAGTGCCGATTAACTTTGCGATGGCTGCACTTGGCGGTGAGATTGAAGTTCCGACGCTGGATGGCCGCGTGAAGCTGAAAGTGCCCAGCGAAACGCAGACCGGAAAACTGTTCCGCATGCGTGGCAAAGGCGTGAAGTCAGTCCGTGGTGGCGCGCAGGGCGATTTGTTGTGCCGCGTCGTGGTCGAAACACCGGTCGGTCTGAACGAGAAGCAGAAACAACTGCTGAAAGACCTGCAGGAAAGCTTTGGCGGCCCAACCGGCGAAAATAACAGCCCGCGCTCCAAGAGTTTCTTTGACGGTGTGAAAAAGTTCTTTGACGATTTGACCCGCTAATCACTGGCTAACGACGTTCTCATTGAGTAAAAACCGGTATTCCCTGTGAGGGGATACCGGTTTTTTATTATCTGGACCCCACTGTTTGTTTATAAAAATGAATGTGATTTTTATAACAAGCTGAATAAACAGGTATACGGCACCAGAATAAAATAATAGATGAGTCTTTATTAAAAGTGATGGACTTAGCATCTCTAAAACAACATTTTTTGACACCTTGTTTTTGGCAGGCTTTAACATCTTCTGATGTTAGATTTACATCACTCTTCTTCGATTCTGTTCAGTTAGTATTTGTCGCCGTGGTAAAGGGGTTTTACTGCGGAATAAAATATAGCTATGAGGAATAGATTAAATGCCTCGGATAAAAAACGTATTATTAACCAGTCTGGTGCTGGCTGCGCCTTCTCTTTTTAGCCACTCCGCGCAGGCGCTGGAATATAAAAATGCGTTCGGTTCAATTAATGCGGGTTATGCTGACTGGAATAGCGGGTTTGTCAATGTTCATCGTGGCGAAGTCTGGAAAGCGACAGCAGATTTCGGTATCAATTTTAAAGAGGCTGAGTTTTATTCATTTTATGAAAGCAATGTCTTAAATCACTCTGTTGCCGGGCGTAACCATACGGTATCAGCCATGACCCATGTCCGCCTGTTTGATTCCAACTATACCTTCTTCGGCAAACTTTATGGTCAGTGGGAAAACACCTGGGGCGATGACCTTGATATGTTTTATGGCCTGGGCTATCTCGGCTGGACAGGTAATTGGGGGTTCTTTAAACCGTATATTGGATTAAATAATCAATCTGGCGATTATGTTTCGCAGAAATACGGGCAAACCAGTGGCTGGAACGGTTATGTGCTGGGATGGACTGCGGCCTATAATTTTACGCTTCTTGAGGAGAAATTCGTTCTCTCAAACTGGAATGAAATTGAATTCGATCGCAATAACGCTTACGCGGAACAGCAATATGGTGACTATGGCATTAATGGCGGTCTGACGCTGGCATGGAAATTCTATCCCTGCTGGAAGGCGACGGTCACCTGGCGTTATTTCGAAAATAAATTAGGTTACGACGGTTTCGGTGACCAGATGATTTATATGGTCGGATATGAATTTTAATAAAAGGCAAAGGAGTTGAAATGAAAAGAACAATCGTTGCCAGTATGATTGGTCTGGCGTTATGTGCCGGAAGCACATTGCAAACCGTGCAGGCGGCGTTGGATAAACGGCCTAATCTGGTCATTATTATGGCTGATGATCTGGGCTATGGTGATTTGGCCACTTATGGACATCAAATCGTAAAAACTCCTAATATCGACAAACTGGCGCAGGACGGGGTGAAATTCACCGACTACTATGCGCCCGCTCCGTTGTGTTCTCCTTCTCGGGCCGGGTTATTAACCGGACGAATGCCATTTCGCACCGGGATCCGCTCCTGGATCCCGGAAGGAAAAAATGTCGCACTGGGCCGTAACGAACTGACGATTGCCAACCTGTTAAAGCAGCAGGGTTATGACACGGCGATGATGGGGAAATTACACCTCAATGCGGGAAGTGAGCGTACCGATCAGCCGCAGGCAAAAGATATGGGCTTTGACTACAGTCTGGTGAATGCGGCGGGGTTCGTGACAGATTCCACGTTAGATAATGCAAAAGAACGACCGCGTAACGGCATGGTGTATCCGACCGGATTTTTGCGTAATGGCAAACCCATTGGTCGAGCGGAAACTTACAGCGGTGAACTGGTCAGTTCAGAAGCGGTTAACTGGCTGGATAACAAAAAAGATGATAATCCGTTTTTCTTGTATGTCGCCTTTACGGAGGTCCACAGCCCGTTGGCTTCTCCGAAAAAATACCTCGATATGTATTCGCAGTATATGAGCGCTTATCAGAAACAGCATCCGGAGGAGTTCTACGGTGACTGGGCGGATAAACCCTGGCGCGGCACGGGAGAATATTACGCGAACATCAGTTACCTGGATGCCCAGGTCGGTAAAGTGCTGGATAAGATAAAAGCAATGGGTGAAGAAGAGAACACCATTGTGATTTTTACCAGCGATAACGGCCCGGTGACGCGTGAGGCGCGTAAAATATATGAACTGAATCTCGCGGGTGAGACGGATGGGTTACGTGGCCGTAAAGATAACCTGTGGGAAGGTGGGATTCGTGTTCCGGCAATCATTAAGTATGGCAATCATCTTCCACAGGGAATGGTCACGGATACACCGGCTTACGGTCTTGACTGGCTGCCGACGCTGGCAAGCATGATGAATTTTAAACTGCCAACCGATCGTACTTATGACGGGCAATCCCTGGCTCCCGTACTGGCGCATAAAACCTTAAAACGCGAAAAACCGATGATCTTTGGTATTGATATGCCTTTACAGGATGATCCGACCGATGAATGGGCGATTCGGGATGGCGACTGGAAAATGATCATCGATCGTGAAAATAAACCCAAGTATCTCTATAACCTGAAAAAGGATCGTTCCGAGACGCTTAATCAGTTGGGTAAACAGCCTGAAATCGAAAAAAGAATGTATGGCGAATTCCTGAAATATAAACAGAACATTGATAATGATTCTTTAATGAAGGCTCGCGGTGATAAACCGACACCGGTTACCTGGAGTTAATGGACGAATAATAAGAACAGTAAGTATGCCACTTAGGGCGCTGCCCGCCTGATTCAGTACATCGTGCTGAATCAGGTCCTTTTATTAATAGGGCTGAAGGGTGATGCAAAGAAAAAGCTGTCAGGTCATGGTGAAACCAACAGGATCGGTCTGCAATCTGGACTGTAAATACTGTTTTTATCTGGAGAAAGAGAAGCTCTATCCCGATAGAAAAAGTCATTACAGAATGTCAGATGAGATGCTTGAATTATTCGTCAAACAGCATATCGCCGCACAGGATGTGGATGACGTTATTTTTGCGTGGCAGGGAGGAGAGCCTACGCTGATGGGGATTGCGTTTTATCGGCGGGCCGTTGAACTCCAGCAGCGTTATGCGGCCGGAAAAACAATCATTAATACCTTTCAGACGAACGGCATTTTGATCGACGATGCATGGGCGCGTTTTTTCAGGCAACAGGATTTTCTGGTCGGCATCTCTATTGATGGTGATGCTGCATTGCATGATGAATGGCGGGTGACGCGTGCCGGCAAATCGACGCATGCTAACGTTGTCCGGGCGCTTCAATGTCTGGTGCGCCATGATGTTGAATTTAATACGCTCACGGTGGTGAACGGCACGAATATGCACCATCCACTCCTGGTCTATCAGTTTCTGAAAAGTATCGGGAGTCGCTATATGCAGTTTATTCCACTGATCGAACGAAGGTCTGCCAGTAATAATTCGATGCTGGCGACGCCTGCGGATAAGCAAGCCGAAGTAATGCCATGGTCTGTTGAATCCCTGGCATTTGGCCAGTTTCTTAATGCCATTTTTGATATCTGGCTCCGTCAGGATATTGGCGATATCGGTATACAGTTATTTGAGCAGACGCTGGCGGCCTGGTGTGGGTTGCCGCCGCAGGTATGCGTATTTTCTCCAACGTGTGGCAGTGCTTTTGCAATGGAAATGAACGGTGATGTCTATAACTGCGATCACTTTGTTTATCCGCAGTACGCGTTGGGAAATATTAAGAACACGACACTGCGTGCGATGAATAACAGTGAGCAAAATATGCGGTTTGGCGATGAGAAGCGTCGAACCATGGCGCAGGAGTGCCATTCCTGTCCGTGGCAGTTTGCCTGTCACGGCGGCTGTCCTAAGCACCGCTTTTTGCCGACCGACTTCGGCTCTTTTGCACAAAACTACCTGTGCGCGGGCTACCAGGCCTTTTTTGCCCACACCGCACCCGCAATGAAATCAATGAAAGCGCTCTATGAAAAAGGTATTTCACCTTCAGAGATAAAATCGTTATTCGCTTGAAGGCGATATTCGCAGGGAGTGAATATGTTTTCACGTATTAATGTCGATGCATGCAAAACGTCAGGCTGTAAAAACCTCGGCGTGTTGAATAGCCCTGACTATTCGGTGCAGGGGAAATATGTCCTGTGTCGTGCGTGTGGATTTTTGTTCCCTCTGATTTCTGAACGTTCACTGAACCTTTTTCGCCAATCGGCTAATCAGCTATGGTCAGGTCTGATTAAAGTTTGCCCGGGCTGTGGAGGGGCCACATTAAAGAAATATGGCTTTTCCGCTCAGGGAGCGCCGCGGCTCTATTGTCTCCAGTGCCATAAAACTTTTATTTCTCCCGTTGGGGATAAAACCGATCCTCGCCAGGAAGCGCTCGCCAGGCTTATTCAAGAAGGACACTCGCTGGCAGATATTCGTACCTCGTTAACGCTCGATAGCACGGGCCTGAACCGGCTATTACAAAAATTATCCCGCCAGTCGAATCAGGTGGAACGTGCGTATATTTTCCAAAAATTGGATTTAATCATGAGTACCCGTGCTTTTCGGGTAAAGTTTAACGGCGGCGACGGCTGTTTGTATGTTCTGGTCACGGCAGAGGAGAACAGTGGCAGGGTGATTGCCGTCACCACGAATTATTCAACGCTGCCTGTAGAAGACGAATACCGGTACACATCTTATTATGAAGAGCGCCTAGCACCCGGCACATTAACGCATCTCGTCCAGCGTAAAGAGCTGATCATCATGCGCCGCAATATCTTATTCGATGTGGACTATGGCCCCGCGTCGCTGCATAAAAACGATCCAGGGATGTTGGTCAAACCGGTTCTGCCTGCTTACCGACATTTTGAGTTAGTGAAAGCGTTGACGGATGAACGTTCCCTCAACGTTCAACATTACATAGAACAGGAATGTTTTATCTTTGGTGGATGCCTGATGGCGAATTTGCAGCATGTTCAGCAAGGCCGTTGCCATATTTCCTTTGTGAGAGAAAGAGGGTGTTCAGCGCGGCAAAACGACATTCCGTACCGAATGTTTCAGAGTGGCGGTATTCGTAACAATGTCTGGCGCACCTTTTCTACCCGGGATTATGCACTGGCGATATGTAATCTCACCGGTACTAAAAAAACGAGCATGTTGCGCTATGCCACGCTTGCTGGCGCAACGGCGTTCATTCAATACATCAATAATCATCCGTTTCTACCGCAGCTTAATCGTATGTCCCCAGCCAATGTCACCGCCACGCTGGACTACCTCCGCTACACCTTCAATCGTCTGTGCAACGAACAGTACGATCGCTGATTCCGTCATACTTCATGACATAATTCACTCGAAAAAACCGATTGTTTGACCATATATAATCTAATTTTAACGATGAGTTGTGAGGAGTATGATAGTAATTACGAAGTATTCACCTTATAGAGAGAATAAAAAGTGAAACATCTGCATCGTTTCTTCAGCAGTGATGCCTCTGGGGGCATCATTCTTATCATCGCCGCCGCACTGGCCATGCTGATGGCCAACATGGGTGTAACCAGTGGATGGTACCACGCCTTTCTCGAGACGCCTGTCCAACTGCGCGTTGGTGCGCTTGAGATCAATAAAAACATGCTGTTATGGATCAATGACGCCCTGATGGCGGTGTTTTTCCTGTTGATTGGCCTTGAGGTTAAGCGTGAGCTGATGCAGGGCTCACTGGCGAGTCTGCGTCAGGCGGCTTTCCCTGTGATTGCCGCCATCGGCGGAATGATTGTCCCGGCGCTGCTGTACCTGGCCTTTAACTATGCCGATCCGCTCACTCGCGAAGGCTGGGCGATCCCGGCCGCCACGGATATTGCGTTTGCGCTGGGCGTTCTGGCGCTGCTCGGCAGTCGGGTGCCGTTGGCGCTGAAAATTTTCCTGATGGCGCTGGCGATAATCGACGATCTCGGCGCGATAGTCATTATTGCTCTGTTTTATACCAACGATCTGTCGATGGTTTCGCTGGGCGTTGCGGCGTTCGCCATAGCATTGCTGGCGATTCTGAATCTGTGCGGCGTCCGGCGCACGGGGGTGTACATCCTCATTGGCGCAATACTGTGGACCGCGGTGCTGAAATCCGGCGTCCATGCGACGCTGGCAGGGGTGATCGTCGGCTTTTTCATTCCATTGAAAGAGAAACACGGGCGTTCCCCGGCAAAGCGTCTGGAACATGTTCTGCATCCGTGGGTGGCGTATCTGATCCTGCCGCTGTTTGCTTTTGCCAATGCGGGCGTTTCATTACAGGGCGTGACGATGGACGGACTGACGTCCATTCTGCCGCTCGGCATTATTGCGGGCCTGCTGGTAGGTAAGCCGCTGGGGATCAGCCTGTTCTGTTGGTTGGCGCTGCGTCTGAAGCTGGCGCAACTGCCGGAAGGAACCTCATTCCCGCAAATCATGGCGGTCGGCATCCTGTGCGGCATTGGTTTTACGATGTCGATCTTTATCGCCAGCCTGGCCTTTGGCAGCGTGGATCCGGAGCTGATTAACTGGGCGAAGCTGGGGATCCTGATTGGCTCCTTGCTGTCAGCGGTGATTGGCTACAGCTTGCTGCGCGCACGTTTACGCCCGTCAGTCTGATTGGGCGAGTTAGCAGGGGAGCCTCGTTCGGCTCCCCCTTTGTGATATTTATCAGAGAGAGTGTATGTCCCACATTAATTACAACCATCTCTATTACTTTTGGCACGTCTATAAGGAGGGGTCCGTGGTCGGTGCGGCGGAAGCGCTTTATTTAACGCCGCAAACTATCACCGGACAGATTAAAGCGCTTGAGGAACGCCTGCAGGGCAAACTCTTCAAGCGTAAGGGGCGAGGTCTGGAGCCCAGCGAGCTCGGTGAGCTGGTTTTTCGCTATGCGGATAAAATGTTTACTCTCAGCCAGGAGATGCTGGATATCGTGAACTACCGCAAAGAGTCCAATCTGTTATTTGATGTGGGGGTGGCGGATGCGCTGTCGAAGCGACTGGTCAGCAACGTACTGGATGCCGCCGTCGTTGAAGGGGAACAGATCCACCTGCGCTGTTTTGAATCAACCCACGAAATGCTGCTGGAACAGCTCAGCCAGCATAAGCTGGATATGATTATCTCGGATTGCCCGATTGACTCGACGCAACAGGAAGGGCTGTTTTCGGTGAAGATTGGCGAGTGTAGCGTGAGCTTCTGGTGTACCCAGCCGTTACCGGAAAAATCCTTCCCGGCCTGTCTGGAAGAGCGACGTTTGCTGATCCCCGGCCGGCGTTCGATGTTAGGACGCAAGTTGCTGAACTGGATTAATTCCCAGGGGTTGAAGGTCGAGATTCTGGGAGAGTTCGATGACGCCGCATTGATGAAAGCCTTTGGCGCAACGCACAACGCGATTTTCGTGGCCCCGACGCTCTATGCGCATGACTTTTACGCAGACGATTCGGTGGTCGAAATCGGTCGCGTGGAGAATGTGATGGAGGAATACCATGCCATCTTTGCTGAGAGGATGATTCAGCATCCGGCGGTACAGCGTATCTGTAATACGAACTATTCGGCGTTATTTACGCCCCAGAACAAATAGTCCAGACATAAAAAAACCCGCTTGCGCGGGTTTTTTCACAAAGCAACAATCAACAGGCGATTAAGCCAGTTTGTTGATCTGTGCAGTCAGGTTAGCTTTATGACGTGCAGCTTTGTTTTTGTGGATCAGACCTTTAGCAGCCTGACGGTCCACGATTGGTTGCATTTCGTTAAATGCTTTCAGTGCAGTAGCTTTGTCGCCAGCTTCGATAGCTGCGTATACTTTCTTGATGAAAGTACGCATCATAGAGCGACGGCTTGCGTTGTGCTTACGAGCCTTTTCAGACTGAACGGCGCGCTTCTTAGCTGATTTGATATTAGCCAAGGTCCAACTCCCAAATGTGTTCTATATGGACAATTCAAAGGCCGAGGAATATGCCCTTTTAGCCTTCTTTTGTCAATGGATTTGTGCAAATAAGCGCCGTTAATCTAGCGGCACTCGTTACGTAGTGATGGCGCAGGATTCTACCAGCTTGCGGTCTGTGAATACAGCTTTTCAGCGATAAAAATTGAATTGCTTTGTCAGTTTGTGGTCGGTATTTGCCTCAGGGTAATGAAATCCATCTGCTTTCTGTTTCGCCACATCAATCGCCGGTTAACCTTGACCGCCGTACAAGGTATACTTTGGCGATTTTCACTGTTTTGAGCCAGACATGAAGCTGATACGCGGCATACATAATCTCAGTCAGGCCCCACACGGGTGTGTGCTGACTATTGGTAATTTCGACGGCGTGCATCGTGGTCATCGTGCGCTGCTGCAAGGTTTGCAGGAAGAAGGGCGCAGGCGTGGCTTACCGGTGATGGTGATGATTTTTGAGCCACAGCCGCTCGAACTGTTTGCGACAGACAAAGCCCCTGCGCGGCTGACCCGCCTGCGTGAAAAATTGCGTTATCTCGCGCAATGCGGCGTCGATTACGTGCTGTGCGTGCGCTTTGACCGCCGTTTCGCCGCCCTGACGGCACAGACCTTTATCAGCGAACTGCTGGTGAATCGTCTTGGGGTGCAATTTCTCGCGGTGGGGGATGATTTCCGCTTTGGCGCTGGTCGCGAAGGCGATTTCTTGTTATTACAGAAGGCGGGTGTGGAATATGGTTTCGATATTACCAGCACCCAAACCTTCTGCGAAGGCGGCGTGCGTATCAGCAGTACCGCCGTGCGTCAGGCGCTGGCACAGGACAACCTGGCCCTCGCTGAAAGCCTGTTGGGCCATCCGTTTACCATTTCAGGCCGTGTTGTACACGGTGATGAACTCGGGCGCACCATTGGTTTCCCGACGGCAAACTTACCGCTGCGTCGTCAGGTTTCCCCGGTAAAAGGGGTCTATGCGGTAGAAGTGATGGGGCTTGGCGAGAAGCCATTGCCCGGCGTGGCGAACATCGGGACCCGTCCGACGGTTTCGGGCGTGCGCCAGCAACTGGAAGTGCATCTGCTGGATGTTGCAATGGACCTCTATGGTCGCCATATAGATGTAGTGCTGCGTAAAAAAATACGCAATGAACAGCGATTTGCTTCGCTGGATGAACTCAAAGCGCAGATTGCGCGAGATGAATTAACTGCCCGTGATTTTTTTGGGCTATCAAAACCGGCTTAAAGGCCTGGGTAATCAATACGGAACCGAGAATCTGATGAGTGACTATAAATCAACCCTGAATTTGCCGGAAACAGGGTTCCCGATGCGCGGCGATCTCGCCAAGCGTGAACCGGGAATGCTGGCGCGTTGGACTGATGATGACCTGTACGGCATCATTCGTGCGGCCAAAAAAGGCAAAAAAACCTTCATTCTGCATGATGGCCCTCCTTATGCGAATGGCAGCATTCATATTGGTCACTCGGTTAACAAGATTCTGAAAGACATTATCGTGAAGTCCAAAGGACTCGCGGGATATGACTCGCCTTACGTTCCGGGTTGGGACTGTCACGGTCTACCGATCGAATTGAAAGTGGAGCAGGAATTCGGCAAGCCGGGCGAAAAATTCACCGCGGCGGAGTTCCGTGCGAAGTGCCGTGAGTACGCTGCAACTCAGGTTGATGGGCAACGTAAAGACTTTATCCGTCTGGGCGTGCTCGGCGACTGGTCGCATCCGTATCTGACGATGGACTTCAAAACGGAAGCCAACATCATCCGCGCGCTGGGCAAAATCATCGGTAATGGTCATCTGCATAAAGGCGCGAAACCGGTGCACTGGTGCGTAGACTGCCGTTCTGCGCTGGCAGAAGCGGAAGTGGAATACTACGACAAAACCTCTCCGTCGATCGACGTGGCCTTTGTTGCTGCGGATCAGGACGCGGTGAAGGCAAAATTTGGCGTGGCGAATGTCAACGGGCCAATCTCGTTGGTCATCTGGACCACCACACCGTGGACGCTGCCGGCAAACCGCGCGATTTCCGTGGCGCCGGACTTTGACTACGCGCTGGTACAAATCGACGGTCAGGCGGTGATCCTGGCAAAAGATCTGGTTGAAAGCGTGATGCAGCGCATTGGCGCGACAGATTATACCGTTCTCGCCACCGTAAAAGGGGCGGAGCTTGAACTGCTGCGCTTTACCCATCCGTTTATGGGTTTCGACGTTCCGGCGATCCTCGGCGATCACGTGACGCTGGATGCCGGTACTGGCGCGGTACATACCGCGCCAGGCCATGGTCCGGATGACTATGTCATCGGCCAGAAATACGGTCTGGAAGTTGCTAACCCGGTAGGTCCGGACGGCGCTTATCTGCCGGGTACTTATCCGACACTGGACGGTGTGAACGTCTTTAAAGCGAACGATATTGTGGTTGCGCTGCTGACCGAAAAAGGCGCGCTGCTGCACGTTGAGAAAATGCAGCACAGCTATCCGTGCTGCTGGCGTCACAAATCACCTATCATCTTCCGTGCAACCCCGCAGTGGTTCATCAGCATGGATCAGAAAGGTCTGCGCGAGCAGTCTCTGAAAGAGATCAAAGGCGTGCAGTGGATCCCGGACTGGGGCCAGGCGCGTATCGAATCAATGGTAGCGAACCGTCCTGACTGGTGTATCTCCCGTCAGCGTACCTGGGGCGTGCCGATGTCTCTGTTCGTTCACAAAGACACTGAAGAGCTGCACCCGCGCGCCATCGAACTGATGGAAGAAGTGGCAAAACGCGTTGAAGTTGACGGTATTCAGGCCTGGTGGGATCTCGACCCGAAAGACATTCTGGGTGACGAAGCCGATCAGTACGTGAAAGTGCCGGATACCCTGGACGTCTGGTTTGACTCTGGTTCAACGCACTCCTCCGTCGTGGATGTCCGCCCGGAGTTCGCCGGTCATGCTGCGGATATGTATCTGGAAGGCTCCGACCAGCATCGTGGTTGGTTCATGTCGTCTCTGATGATCTCTACCGCGATGAAAGGCAAAGCGCCGTATCGCCAGGTACTGACGCACGGTTTTACCGTCGATGGTCAGGGCCGCAAGATGTCCAAGTCTATCGGTAACACCGTTTCGCCGCAGGATGTGATGAACAAACTGGGCGCTGACATTCTGCGTCTGTGGGTGGCATCAACCGACTACACTGGTGAAATGGCGGTATCGGATGAGATCCTCAAACGTGCTGCCGACAGCTATCGTCGTATCCGTAACACCGCGCGCTTCCTGCTGGCGAACCTGAACGGGTTTGATCCGGCTAAAGACATGGTGAAACCGGAAGAGATGGTGGTACTGGACAGATGGGCGGTGGGCTGCGCGAAAGCGGCGCAGGAAGACATTCTGAAAGCGTACGAAGCCTACGATTTCCACGAAGTGGTACAGCGCCTGATGCGTTTCTGCTCCGTCGAAATGGGGTCGTTCTATCTCGACATCATCAAAGACCGTCAGTACACCGCGAAAGCGGAAAGCCGGGCGCGTCGCAGCTGTCAGACCGCGCTGTACCATATCGCGGAAGCGCTGGTACGCTGGATGGCGCCGATCATGTCCTTCACCGCAGATGAAATCTGGGGCTACCTGCCGGGTTCTCGTGAGCAGTATGTCTTCACCGGTGAGTGGTACGAAGGCTTGTTTGGTCTGGCGGACAGCGAAGCGATGAACGATAGCTTCTGGGACGAGCTGCTGAAAGTGCGTGGCGAAGTGAACAAAGTGATCGAACAGGCGCGTGCGGATAAGAAAGTGGGCGGTTCTCTGGAAGCGGCAGTCACCCTGTACGCCGAACCTGAACTGGCTGCGAAGCTGACCGCACTGGGCGATGAATTACGATTTGTCCTGTTGACCTCCGGGGCGAAAGTCGCTGACTATGCCGGGGCTCCTGCAGATGCGCAGCAGAGCGAACTGCTCAAAGGGCTGAAAATCGCCCTGAGTAAAGCCGAAGGTGATAAGTGCCCGCGTTGCTGGCATTACACGACGGATGTCGGCAAGGTAGCGGAACACGCAGAAATTTGCGGACGCTGTGTCAGCAACATCGCCGGTGATGGCGAAAAACGTAAGTTTGCCTGATGAGTAAGCCTCTTTGTTCAACAGGGCTACGCTGGCTGTGGCTGGTGGTAGTCGTGCTGATTATCGATTTGGGCAGCAAGTACCTGATCCTCCAGAATTTTGCTCTGGGGGATACGGTGCCGCTGTTCCCGTCGCTTAATCTGCATTATGCGCGTAACTATGGTGCGGCATTTAGCTTCCTCGCCGATAGCGGCGGCTGGCAGCGCTGGTTCTTTGCCGGTATCGCGATCGGTATCTGTGTCATTCTGGCGGTGATGATGTATCGCTCCAGCGCGACGCAAAAGCTGAATAATATCGCGTATGCGCTAATCATTGGCGGCGCGCTGGGGAACCTGTTCGACCGCCTGTGGCATGGTTTCGTGGTCGATATGATCGATTTCTACGTCGGGGACTGGCATTTTGCTACGTTTAACCTCGCCGATAGTGCGATCTGTATCGGCGCCGCAATGATAGTCCTGGAAGGATTCCTGCCGAAAAAGCAGGCGTAATACAGTGCCGGATGGTGGCGTAATCGCCTTATCCGGCCTATAAAATAGCGCGATCCTTGTAGGCCCGATAAGTGCAAGTGCCATCGGGCTAACTGGTGAGTCACAACAAGTGAGCAACCTGCATGTCTAAATCAGTACAGAGTAACAGTGCGGTGCTGGTGCACTTCACCTTAAAACTCGACGATGGCTCCACCGCAGAGTCAACCCGTAATAACGGCAAGCCCGCGCTTTTTCGCCTGGGGGATGGCTCTCTGTCTGAAGGACTGGAGCAACATCTTCTCGGACTGAAAGACGGCGATAAAACCACTTTTTCCCTGGAGCCGGATGCCGCGTTTGGCATCACGACGCCTGACCTGATTCAGTATTTCTCGCGCCGCGAATTTATGGACGCCGGCGAACCTGAAATCGGGGCTATTATGCTCTTTACCGCAATGGACGGCAGTGAGATGCCTGGTGTGATCCGCGAAATCAACGGTGACTCGATCACCGTCGATTTTAACCATCCGCTGGCCGGGCATACCGTTCATTTTGATATTGAAGTGCTGGAAGTCGATCCGGCACTGGAGGCGTAACATGCAGATCCTGTTGGCCAACCCGCGCGGTTTTTGCGCTGGTGTAGACCGCGCTATCAGCATTGTTGAAAACGCGCTGGCCATCTACGGCGCGCCGATTTACGTTCGTCATGAAGTGGTACATAACCGCTACGTGGTCGACAGCCTGCGCGAACGCGGGGCGATTTTCATCGAGCAGATCAGCGAAGTGCCAGACGGCGCGATCCTGATCTTTTCCGCGCACGGCGTCTCTCAGGCGGTGCGCAACGAAGCGAAAGGCCGTGACCTCACTGTCTTTGATGCGACCTGTCCGCTGGTAACCAAAGTGCATATGGAAGTGGCGCGCGCCAGTCGTCGTGGCGAAGAGTCGATCCTGATTGGTCACGCCGGACACCCTGAAGTGGAAGGCACAATGGGGCAGTACAGCAACCCGGCAGGGGGCATGTACCTGGTGGAATCGCCGGAAGATGTTTTTTCGCTCAAGGTGAAAAACGAAGGCAAGCTCTCCTTTATGACCCAGACCACGCTCTCCGTGGACGATACCTCAGACGTGATTGACGCACTGCGTCAGCGCTTCCCGAAAATCGTCGGACCGCGTAAAGATGACATTTGCTACGCCACTACCAACCGTCAGGAAGCGGTGCGCGCGCTGGCGGAGCAGGCGGATGTTGTGCTGGTGGTGGGCTCAAAAAACTCATCGAACTCCAACCGTCTGGCTGAACTGGCGCAGCGGATGGGGAAAGCGGCGTTTCTGATTGACGATGCGACCGACATTCAGGAAGAGTGGGTGAACAATGCCAGCTGCGTTGGCGTGACTGCCGGGGCATCCGCGCCGGATATTCTGGTGCAAAACGTGATTGCCCGCCTGCAGGAACTCGGCGGCGGCGAAGCGGTTCCGCTGGAAGGCCGCGAAGAGAATATTGTCTTCGAAGTGCCAAAAGAGCTGCGTGTGGATGTTCGTGAAGTAGAATGATTTAGTTCACGCTAATCTGTGCGAAGATGCCGGGTCTGATACCCGGTATTTTTTTATGGAGGAATCATGCGTCTGCCCATTATTCTCGACACCGATCCGGGCATTGATGATGCTGCGGCGATTGCTGCTGCGCTGTTTGCCCCTCAGCTCGATCTGCAACTGATGACCACGGTCGCCGGTAATGTTTCCGTGGAAAAGACCACCCGCAACGCCCTGCAACTGCTGCATTTCTGGAATGCCGACATTCCCCTCGCCCAGGGGGCCGCCACGCCGCTGTTACGTCCGCTACGCGATGCCGCCTATGTTCACGGCGAATCCGGCATGGAAGGCTATGATTTTGTCGAGCATGACCGACAACCGCTGGCGAAACCGGCGTTTATCGCCCTTCGTGACGCGCTGATCAGCGCCCCGGAGCCGATCACGCTGGTGGCGATTGGTCCGCTGACGAATATTGCGCTGCTGCTGATGCACTATCCGGAGTGCACCTTCAACATCCGCCGTCTGGTGATCATGGGCGGTTCTGCCGGACGGGGAAATTTCACCCCTAACGCTGAATTCAATATCGCCGTCGATCCGGAAGCCGCAGCGCGCGTATTCGAAAGTGGCATTGAGATTGTGATGTGTGGGCTGGATGTCACAAACCAGGCGATGTTGACGCCGGATTATCTGGCTTCGCTGCCCACCCTCAATCGCACTGGAAAGATGTTACATGCCTTGTTCAGCCACTATCGCAGCGGGACAATGCGCACCGGCGTGCGAATGCACGATCTCTGCGCGATTGCCTGGCTGGTGCGTCCGGATCTGTTTACCGTCAAGCCGTGCTTTGTCGCGGTTGAAACCCGGGGGGATTATACCGCCGGGACGACCGTGGTGGATATTGAAGGGCGGATGAACAGACCAGCAAACGTGCAGGTCGCTCTGGAAATTAATGTTGCAGGGTTCCAGCAGTGGGTGGCAGAAGTTCTGGCACTGGCACCGTAAGGAGTGTGATGCGCACCGCACTCTGTGGACGGAACTGGTAGGTTAATCGATTAATCTGCTAATCTGATTCTGTTGTTCTCCTCGGGCCGGAGACACATATGAATCTTACTTTTATCCAGCCACCGCAGGTGGAATGGGCGAGTGGCGCGTTGTCAAAAGGACCGCTGTTACGTAAATCAACCCGCATTCAGGATCTCATTGAGGTTTTTGCCGATGAGCCTGCCCGGCAACAGTTGGCGGGCGAACACGTGGTGTATGACGTTGAGATGCTGGCGACCTCTTCGGCGGAAGGCGAACTCTATACGGGCGTGACGCATCTTTATCCCGGACATGTCGGCGGTGAATACTTTATGACCCGCGGGCATTTCCATGCGCGCCGTGAACAGGGCGAAGTCTATTTTGGCCTGCGCGGAAAGGGACTTTTGCTGCTGCAAAATGAGCACGGGCAGGCGCGACTGGAAAACGTTTTCGCCGGATCCATTCATATCATCCCAGGTTTTACCGCACACCGCTTAATCAACACCGGAAATGAGGTGCTCTCCGCGCTTGCTGTCTGGCCTGCTATCGCCGGACATGATTATGCGGCGCTGGCGAAGGGGTTCACCCTCAGGGTCTTTGAGGAAAATCAGCAGATTCTGGTAAGGGAGGTGCAGAATGGTTGACTCTGCCTCTCTTTATGGTCTGGATATGACCGTGCATCGTCATCCGCTTGGGTTCAGTTATGGGGATGACGTGACCGGGCCTATGCCGGAAATTCGCCGACTCGATCAGATTCGTGCTTCGCTGCGTGATCCGCAGTGTGAGGGACCGGAAGAGGTATACGCTATCGCGATGGACGTGGCGCGTCTGCAGGATCGCGAGGAGCTAAAAAAACGCATGCTGTTGTTCGGTGTGGTGACCTATGCCGCGGGTCGGTTGGGTGAAGAACCGATTCGTAGTCAGGGACATGTGCATCGTGTGAGTCAGCACAGCGGGTGGTCTCCGCCAGAGTTGTATGAGATCTGGCAGGGGAAAGCGATCATCTACATGCAGGAATATGTTGGGGACGATCCTGGTCGCTGCTTTGCGGTGATCGCAGGACCCGGTGAAAAAGTGCTGGTGCCGCCCGGTTGGGGACATGCGACGATATCCGCCGATCCGAATGAGCCGTTAACCTTTGGCGCGTGGTGCGATCGGGAATATGGTTTTGAATATGAGGCTGTGCGGGCGCATAAAGGGCTGGCGTGGTATCCGTTATTACAGGGTGACCACGTCATCTGGCAGCACAACCCGCGCTATATTGCCGGGCGATTGCAGGCCGTCACGCCTCGTCAGTATACGGAGTTTTCACTGACTTCAGCGCCAATCTATCAGCAATTTATATCCGACCCGGGGCGCTTTCAGTTTATCTCTCGCCCGGATAAATGCGCAGGGCTGTGGCAGAACTTCCATCCATGAAAAACCGGGGCATTGCCCCGGTAGTTCCGTCTTTTCGCGATTAACCTGCAAACAGACCTGTTGCGACGCCAAGCGCGGCCAGTATCAGCAGTAAAACCATCGCTTTTACCGGTGAGACACCGCGTTTTGCCATCAGATACCAGGTACCGAGAACGACGACCAGCGGCAGCAATTGCGGGAAAATGCCATCCAGCATCTGCTGAACATGGATATTCACACCATCTTTGGTAATAAACTCCATCCCGGTTCCAAGCTTCACGTAGCTGGCTGCGACGCCCCCCATAACGAAAACACCTAACAGCGATAAGGCTTCGCGCAGACGAGTGGACTTGCTGCTCACCAGTATTTCTACCGAGCCGGAGCCCATTTTGTAGCCTTTCAGAAACAAGAACCATGAGCCGGGAATGATGATCGCAAGCCAGGCGACGGTATAAAACAAGGGACCGAGGATATTGCCGCCTGCCGCCAGCGCCATGCCGATACTGAGCAGGATGGGGATCAACATCCCAGGGATCATGGAATCACCGATCCCGGCAATGGGACCCATTAAACCCACCTTAAGGGTGTTGATCGTCTCTCCGTCGATCGGCTCCCCGTTCGCTTTTTTCTCTTCCAGCCCCAGCGCCATTCCATTCACAATGGCGCCAATCTGGGGTTCGGTATTGTAGAACGAGGCGTGTCGACGCAACATTTCGGTTCGTTGTGCGGCATCGGGATAGAGCTTTTTCGCCACCGGCAACATGCTCAGACAAAATCCAAAAGATTCCAGACGTTCAAAACTCATCGACGATAAGTTATGCATCATCCAGGCCCGCCAGCAGCGGCGAAGATCTTTACGGGTCAGCGTACGTTCTTCCATCAGAATTCATCCTCATCATCGCGGGTAACCGACGTCGCGTTTGCAGCCTGCGGCGGTTCCGGCTTGTAGTTATAGTGGATCAGCGCCAACAGTGAACCGACGATCACCAGCGCGACCATGTTGAGTTTTAAAAAGACGATGCAGACGAAACCGACGAGGAAGTAGATCAACATGGTGTAATTTTTGATGATCTGCTTGAGCAGAATTGCAATCCCGACGGCGGGCAGAATGCCGCCCAGTACGTTCATTGTCGACAACACCATCTTCGGCAGGCTGTCCATAAAACCGCTGATGTACTGTGCGCCAAAGTAAACCGCAATAAAGGTGGGCACAAAACGCAGGACAAAGTTTGTCACCTGAGGCCAGATGGCACTGTTCAGGTAAATTCCCCGCTCATCGCCCCGATCCAGTGCCGCATCGGCACGATGGTTCCAGAAAGAGTTCAGTACCATCATCGCATTAAATAAGATGGTCCCGGCAATCCCGATGGTAGCGGCTAAGGCGACCGCGACCTCCGGGCCTTTGCCTGAGAGGATCCCCAATGCAATGGCCGGGTAAGCCACAAAGTTGAGATCGGCAGGCATTGAGCCGCCGGGCGTGACCATCGCGATATATACTGCCTGAACCGCAACGCCAATCATGATCCCGGTTTTCATGTCACCGAGAATAATCCCGACCAACGTGCCGGAAATCAGCGGTCGAGTGATTAAATACCAGCCGCCCGTCAGTCCCAACAGCCAGGGGCTGCTGAGGGCGCCGAGATAACACAGAATGCCAATCAACATCGCTTCGATAATCATCGTCCGCTCCTTATTTCAGCTTCTGGCGCGCATCCTGCCAGCTGTAGCAACTGGCATCCGGCACCAGCCGGAATTCAACCTGATGCCCGCGCTGCGTCAGCCAGTCAAAGGCGGCGATCTCCTGTGCATTGACTGATTGATTAGGGCCAATTGTCGTGGTGTCGGCGCGCGCACTCATTGGACCGACGTTAATTTTGCCGTTGGCGTTGTGCAGACTGATACCCGCTTCTTCGATGCGCATCAGCGTGACCGGCGATTTGCCAATCACGAAATAACGTTTCTCACTGGCGATGACTTTGGGCAGTTTCTCAATCGCGGTGGCGGTATCAAACAACCAGACTTTGGTGTCCTGCACGGCGCCTTTCATCACCGAGGAGAGCAGGGGATCGGCCGCGACGGCATCGTCAATGGCGACAATGCCATCGCAGGGCAGCTCTTTGGCCCAACGTGTGACGAGCTGCCCATGAATAACGCGGTCATCGATACGGACAAAAGAAATACTCATAGCGGTTTCCTTTAAAAATCATCTGACTGCACGGAAAAAACCGGGGCAGCCTTCGTCAACGTGGGGGCAGTTAACGCCAGCAGGGTATCGGCTGCGGCATGGACATCCATGAATGGAAGCACTTCCTCGCTTAACAGCAGCATCGGCAGATTCACTCCTGCCACAACGGCGATGGGAGGCAACGTTTGTGGTGAAAAAGCATGCTGGCAGGCGACGTTCCACGGCGTGCCACTTTGCATATCGCAGAGCACCAGTACTCCGTCAGCGTGTTGTCCCGCCTGTGCCAGTACTTCGCTAAAGCGCGTTTTAAACCCTTCGATACCGGCCTGTTCGCTTAGTGTCACGGCGTAAACATGCGGTAATTCGCCGTAAACCATGCGTCCGCTGGTAAGAAGCGCTTCCGCCAGAGGACCGTGACTGGCAACAATAATGTGGATCATCGGCTTATCCTCTTACCCAGGCTTTGATCGTCGCCAGAGGCTGGTCAACGCTGCCGCCTGAAGGTGAAATTCGGTATTCCCCAACGGCTGCCGGGATGATAAAGGTCTCTGCATAGTGAACGATGAAGGGAGCAAATGCGCCGCTCGGACTATCGACCACGGCTTGCGCACCTTCGACCAGGTTCAGAACGTTCACACCACCCTGAGTATGGTGTGTCACTGGGGCAGTAAACCAGTGACGGCGGGTTTCGATAAACTCACGTTCGTGCATCCCGGTTCTTTCTTCCCGCCAGCCGTCCCCTTCAGCGATGGGCTCAATACGGTTGATCAGATTGTCTTGAACCCATTGTGTATCGCGCTGCCAGTCAATGACTTGTTGACCGTGGTCAAGATGGACAGGACGCGGCAATCCGTCCAGACCCAGACGCCCCCAGTCCCACAGTTTGAAGGTGAAAATATACGGCGTGGCACTGATCTCCAGGACCATTGTCCCGGCGCCTGAGCAATGGACGGTTCCGGCAGGGATGAGAAAATGATCGTGCTTACGGGCAGGGAATTGATTGACAAACCGCTCGTCATCAAAGGCTTTCTCGCCTCGTCCCGCCGCGCGTAAATCGTCCAGCATCTCGCCTGGTACGATCCCGGTTTTTGTGCCCAGGTAGACCACCGCATCTGGCTCTGCTTCAAGGATGTAGTAACTCTCATCCTGGGTATAGTGCATACCAAATTGCTGTTGGATGTATTCAGTAACCGGATGAACCTGGAAGCTCAGGTTCTGACCGCCAATGGTATCGAGAAAGTCAAAACGAATCGGAAATTCCGCGCCAAAACGAGCATGAACTTTCTCGCCAAGCAGGGCGCGGGGATACGTCAGCACCAGGTCCTGAGAGGGGATCTCGATCCGCACATGACCAAAACGCAGTAACAGGCTGTTTTCCTCGGGCACGCAATCAAAACACCACGCGTAGTTGGGCGCTGAGGGATCGAGATCGAATTGTTGTTTCATCCACTGCCCGCCCCAGACGCCAGGGTCAAAGAAGGGGGCGACGCGAAACGGTTGCGTGGTGGTTTGTTGCAACCCGGCGCGTAGCGCTTCGCCGCTGACCATTGCGGGCGCGCCTGCGACCGTCGTATCCAGCAAATAATCAGCGCGTTTGAGCAGCGGCGTTTTGTGCCGGTCAAAGACCCGCCATTCAATAAAAAAGGCGCGTTTATAGCGACGAAGAATATCTTCATTCTGGTTTTTTGCGCCCCAGTTACCGAGACCGTCATGACGCATACGCTGTTGAATTTCCCAGCGCGGCAGATCGGCATACACCAACACATCGCCGGGATGCGCCAGCGCCGCGCCTGGCCCATATACCACCACGAGACCTTCGGGGATGGCTTCAATCTGTTGACGCATCCGGTTGAGCTTGTCGGGATCAAAAAACTCATCAAGATGGTGACAGGAGAGAACGCCAAAGACGCGGTCATCGGTCAGATTACGCGCCAACAATTCATGCAGCGCCTGCTCATCCCGTCGCGCGGATTCAACATTAATCACTACGGTGGCGTTTAGCGCGGCGAAGAGGTGTTGCTCCAGCTCATCCAGTCGCACGCCCGGATAACAATCGATAATCAGTACGGTTTTAGGCGATTCAGAAACCCGGCTGCGAAGTACCGAATGGACCGACGCCCAGCCTTGCCAGGCCTCGTCGTCATAGCCCTGAACATAAACCTCAGGGAATTTATTATAGGTTGTACGCATTTTCTCTCTCCGTGTTGGCTAATTAAAGATTAATCGATTAACCTTATTTTCATAGGGTGGTTAACGCGATTAACCCGCCATAATCAGAAACCAGGGCGGTAAAAAGCCCATCAGCGTGATGAAAATCACACGTACTGGCACATTAATGAGGTTATTCGATTAACCTTTGCGAGAAACAGGAGAAGTCATGACAACCATTACCCTGGCGCAGGTTGCGGAACGCGCTGGCGTCTCCACGGCGACCGTGTCGATGGTACTGCGTAATCGGGGGCGTATTTCACAGGCAACGCGTGAACGCGTACTTAAAGCGCTGGATGATTCTGGCTATGTCTATAACCAGACCGCAGCGAATTTGCGTAATCGCAGCAGCAATCAGGTCGGGCTCTTGTTGCATGATATTACTAACCCATTTTATGGCGAGATGACGGCGGGGCTCAGTCATGAAATGGAGCGGCACGATCTGCTGTTGTTTCTGGCGAACAGCGAAGAGTCCGGCGAGCGCCAGCAAAAGTTTGTTGATTCCCTGATGCGCAATAACGCCTGCGGTATGGTGCTCTGCGCGGCGCGGGAAACGCCGACCTCGTTCTTTGAAGCGCTTAAACGGCGTAATATTCCCGCTATCATGGTGGTTCGCCCGCTTAGCGATCCGGACTTTGATTTTGTCGGCACCGATAATTTTCTCGGGACGCAAATGGCAACGACCCATTTAGTTAAACTGGGGCACAAAAATATCGCCTTCATCGGCGGCAGCCCGAATTCAGGGAGCCGGGCGCAGCGCATTGGCGGATTTACCAGCACACTACTGGAATATGGCATTTCACCGAATCCGCAGTGGATCGTTGCCACTCAGGCCAGCCAGATTGATGGCGCGAAAGTGGCGGAGTCTCTGCTGATGCAACATCCACAAATTACTGCCGCGGTGTGTTATCAGGATATTGTGGCATTGGGGGTAATGCAGGCGCTACGTAAAATGGGGCGTGAACCCGGGCGCGACTTTGCATTAGTCGGGTTCGATGATATTACCGAAGCGGCGTTGGTTCAGCCTGCGCTGACCACCGTGTCGGTCGCGGCAAAAGAGATTGGTCGTAAGGCGGGAGAGTTACTTTACAGTCGTATTCAGGGGAACGATGAGCCGGCGAAACGCATTATTCTGCCTCCGGCACTGGTGGTCAGAGAATCATGTGGTTTTCGCTGATCGTCATGTCTTTTACTGATATCTCTCGCTGTTTATCATTAAATTCTAATTATCGACGTTTTTGGCTAGCGGCATGACGACGTGCTGGTTAATCTGAAAACGATTTACATCATTTTAACGTAAGAGAATAACTATGCATGATGCACAGGTCCGTGTCGCGATAGCGGGCGCGGGTGGCCGTATGGGCCGCCAGTTAATTCAGGCAGCGCTGCAGATGGATGGCGTTGCGCTTGGTGCGGCGCTTGAGCGCGAGGGATCGTCACTGCTGGGCAGCGATGCCGGAGAACTGGCGGGTGTCGGGAAAACCGGCGTTACCGTGCAAAGTCGCCTTGAGGCAGTAAAAGATGATTTCGATGTGTTCATCGATTTTACCCGTCCGGAAGGCACGCTGAATCATCTGGCGTTTTGTCGTCAGCATGGCAAAGGGATGGTCATTGGCACCACCGGTTTTGACGATGCGGGAAAACAGGCGATTCGCGATGCCGCGCAGGACATTGGCATTGTCTTCGCGGCGAACTTTAGCGTCGGTGTCAACGTGATGCTTAAGCTGCTGGAAAAGGCGGCGAAGGTGATGGGCGACTATACCGACATTGAAATCATTGAAGCGCACCACCGCCATAAAGTTGACGCGCCGTCAGGCACCGCGCTGGCGATGGGGGAGGCGATTGCCCATGCGCTGGATAAAGATCTAAAAGAATGCGCCGTCTACAGTCGCGAAGGCTACACCGGCGAACGCGTGCCGGGAACAATTGGCTTTGCCACCGTCCGCGCCGGGGACATTGTGGGCGAACATACCGCCATGTTTGCCGATATCGGCGAACGTGTCGAAATCACCCACAAAGCGTCCAGCCGTATGACTTTTGCCAATGGTGCGGTGAGATCGGCACTTTGGGTTAGTGCAAAGAAAAATGGTCTTTTTGATATGCGAGATGTCCTTGATCTCAACAATTTATAGTTAATTATTACCTTTCGTGATGTGGTTATTGTAATCTCAATGCATTGATTACATGGGGCAATATTTTTATTGCCCTTTTATTTTTCCTGTTACAGATTGCTTTCATTACAAATGGCGTAAAAATCTATCTTTTCTCTCTGTTTTACGTTGCCTGAATGTAAATTTTGACCAAATGGTCTACTTTTTCGAAGTATGAGACTATTTTCTACGCATAATTGTTCACGCAAGCGTTTTCCTGCCAGGGTTAGCTGATCTTTTTGCCTGTTAAATCCGTTGATTTCATCCTGAGTCGCAAAAGAATATAAAAAATACCGCCTTTAAGTTGACTTTTGCCTGCCTTATCTCCAGAATGCCGCCGTTTGCCAGAAATCCACGGGTAAGCAAATTTGCATTGATTCATGCTATGCGAATGCATTAATATGCAAATAAAGTGAGTGAATATTCTCTGGAGGGTGTTTTGATTAAGTCAGCGCTATTGGTTCTGGAAGACGGAACCCAGTTTCACGGTCGGGCCATAGGGGCAACAGGTTCGGCGGTTGGGGAAGTCGTTTTCAATACTTCAATGACCGGTTATCAAGAAATCCTCACTGATCCTTCCTATTCCCGCCAAATCGTTACTCTTACTTATCCCCATATCGGTAATGTCGGCACCAATGCCGCCGATGAAGAATCCTCCCAGGTCCATGCGCAAGGCCTTGTCATTCGTGACCTGCCGCTGATTGCGAGCAACTTCCGCAATACCGAAGACCTCTCTTCTTACCTGAAACGCCATAACATTGTGGCGATTGCCGATATCGATACCCGTAAGCTGACGCGTCTGCTGCGCGAGAAAGGGGCGCAAAACGGTTGCATTATCGCGGGCGATAACCCGGATGCGGCGCTGGCGCTGGAAAAAGCGAAAGCCTTCCCGGGCCTGAACGGCATGGATCTTGCCAAAGAAGTGACCACCACGGAATCTTACAGCTGGACCCAGGGGAGCTGGACGCTGGCGGGCGACCTGCCGGAAGCAAAGAAAGAAGACGAACTGCCGTTCCATGTTGTCGCCTATGACTTTGGCGCCAAGCGCAACATTCTGCGCATGCTGGTGGACAGAGGCTGTCGCCTGACGGTTGTCCCGGCAAAAACGTCGGCAGAAGATGTGCTGAAGATGAATCCGGACGGGATCTTCCTGTCGAACGGCCCTGGTGACCCGGCGCCATGCGATTACGCTATCGACGCAATTCAGAAATTCCTCGAGACCGATATTCCGGTGTTTGGCATCTGCTTAGGCCATCAGCTGCTGGCGCTGGCGAGTGGGGCAAAAACCGTGAAGATGAAATTCGGTCACCACGGTGGTAACCATCCGGTCAAAGATATCGACAACAATACGGTGATGATTACGGCCCAGAACCACGGCTTTGCGGTGGATGAAGCGTCCATGCCGGCCAATCTGCGCGTGACCCACAAATCGCTGTTCGATGGCACCCTGCAAGGGATTCATCGCACCGACAAACCGGCATTCAGCTTCCAGGGCCACCCGGAAGCGAGCCCGGGTCCTCACGATGCCGCGCCATTGTTCGACCACTTTATCGAGTTAATTGAGCTTTACCGTCAGTCCGCGAAATAATCAGGAGTTAAGAGAGCCATGCCAAAACGTACAGACATAAAAAGTATCCTGATTCTGGGCGCGGGTCCGATTGTTATCGGTCAGGCGTGTGAGTTTGACTACTCCGGCGCGCAGGCGTGTAAAGCGCTGCGTGAAGAGGGGTACCGCGTCATTCTGGTGAACTCCAACCCCGCGACCATCATGACCGACCCGGAAATGGCCGATGCGACCTACATCGAGCCGATTCACTGGGAGGTCGTGCGCAAGATTATTGAGAAAGAGCGCCCGGACGCGGTGCTGCCGACCATGGGCGGTCAGACGGCGCTGAACTGTGCGCTGGAACTGGAGCGCCAGGGCGTGCTGGCCGAATTCGGTGTGACCATGATTGGTGCGACCGCCGATGCGATTGATAAAGCCGAAGACCGTCGTCGCTTCGATATCGCGATGAAGAAAATCGGTCTCGACACCGCGCGTTCGGGCATTGCCCATACGATGGAAGAGGCGCTGGCGGTAGCGGCTGACGTCGGCTATCCGTGCATCATCCGCCCGTCCTTTACCATGGGCGGCACCGGCGGCGGTATCGCCTACAACCGCGAAGAGTTTGAAGAAATTTGTACTCGCGGTCTGGATCTCTCCCCAACCAACGAGCTGCTGATTGATGAATCGCTGATTGGCTGGAAAGAGTACGAGATGGAAGTGGTGCGTGATAAAAACGACAACTGCATCATCGTCTGCTCTATTGAGAACTTCGACGCCATGGGCATTCACACCGGTGACTCCATCACTGTGGCACCGGCCCAGACGCTGACCGACAAAGAATATCAAATCATGCGTAACGCCTCGATGGCGGTACTGCGTGAAATCGGCGTAGAAACCGGCGGTTCAAACGTGCAGTTCGCGGTGAACCCGAAAAACGGTCGCCTGATTGTGATCGAAATGAACCCGCGCGTATCCCGTTCCTCCGCGCTGGCGTCAAAAGCCACCGGCTTCCCGATTGCGAAAGTGGCGGCGAAACTGGCGGTGGGTTACACCCTTGATGAGCTGATGAATGACATCACTGGCGGTCGTACCCCGGCATCGTTCGAACCGTCCATCGACTACGTGGTCACTAAAATCCCACGCTTTAACTTCGAAAAATTCGTTGGTGCTAACGATCGTCTGACGACCCAGATGAAATCGGTCGGCGAAGTGATGGCGATTGGCCGCAGCCAGCAGGAATCTCTGCAAAAAGCGCTGCGCGGTCTGGAAGTGGGCGCCACCGGCTTTGACCCGAAAGTGAGCCTGGATGACCCGGAAGCGCTGACGAAAATCCGCCGCGAACTGAAAGACGCGGGCGCTGAGCGTATCTGGTATATCGCCGATGCCTTCCGTGCGGGCCTCTCCGTTGACGGCGTGTTCAACCTGACCAACATTGACCGCTGGTTCCTGGTTCAAATTGAAGAGCTGGTGCGTCTGGAAGAGAAAGTGGCAGAGCTGGGCATTAACGGCCTGACTCCAGACTTCCTGCGCCAGCTGAAACGCAAAGGCTTCGCCGATGCGCGTCTGGCTAAACTGGCCGGTGTCCGTGAAGCGGAAGTTCGCAAACTGCGCGACCAGTACAATCTGCACCCGGTCTACAAGCGTGTGGACACCTGCGCGGCAGAATTCGCCACCGATACCGCCTACATGTACTCCACGTATGAAGATGAGTGCGAGGCGAACCCGTCCGTTGACCGCGACAAAATCATGGTGCTTGGCGGCGGTCCAAACCGTATCGGCCAGGGGATCGAATTTGACTACTGCTGCGTACATGCTTCTCTGGCGCTGCGCGAAGACGGTTACGAAACCATCATGGTCAACTGTAACCCGGAAACGGTCTCTACTGACTATGACACTTCCGATCGCCTCTACTTTGAGCCGGTCACGCTGGAAGATGTGCTGGAAATCGTGCGCATTGAGAAGCCGAAGGGCGTGATCGTGCAGTACGGCGGCCAGACTCCGCTGAAACTGGCGCGTGCGCTGGAAGCAGCAGGCGTACCGGTTATTGGTACCAGCCCGGACGCAATTGACCGCGCAGAAGACCGTGAGCGTTTCCAGCATGCGGTGGACCGTCTGAAGCTGAAACAACCGGCCAACGCCACCGTGACAGCCATCGAACAGGCTGTCGAAAAAGCGAAAGAGATTGGTTACCCGCTGGTGGTGCGTCCGTCCTACGTGCTGGGCGGCCGGGCGATGGAAATTGTCTACGACGAAGCTGATCTGCGCCGCTACTTCCAGACCGCCGTTAGCGTTTCCAACGACGCGCCGGTTCTGCTCGACCGCTTCCTGGATGACGCGGTTGAAGTGGACGTTGACGCCATCTGCGACGGCGAAATGGTGCTGATTGGCGGCATCATGGAACACATCGAACAAGCGGGCGTCCATTCGGGTGACTCTGCCTGTTCTCTGCCGGCCTACACGCTGAGCCAGGAAATTCAGGATGTGATGCGCCAGCAGGTACAGAAACTGGCCTTCGAACTGCAGGTTCGCGGTCTGATGAACGTCCAGTTTGCAGTGAAAGATAACGAAGTCTACCTGATTGAAGTGAATCCACGTGCGGCGCGTACCGTACCGTTCGTCTCTAAAGCGACCGGCGTACCGCTGGCGAAAGTGGCGGCGCGTGTGATGGCCGGTAAATCGCTGACCGAACAGGGCGTGACCAAAGAAATTATCCCGCCGTACTACTCGGTGAAAGAAGTGGTGCTGCCGTTCAACAAATTCCCAGGCGTCGACCCGCTGTTAGGGCCAGAAATGCGCTCCACCGGGGAAGTGATGGGCGTGGGGCGTACCTTTGCGGAAGCGTTCGCCAAGGCGCAACTGGGCAGCAGTTCTACCATGAAAAAACAGGGCCGAGCGCTGCTCTCCGTACGTGAAGGCGACAAAGAGCGCGTGGTTGACCTGGCGGCGAAACTGCTGAAGCAGGGCTTTGAACTGGACGCCACCCACGGTACCGCGATTGTGCTGGGTGAAGCAGGTATCAACCCACGCCTGGTGAACAAGGTGCATGAAGGTCGTCCGCACATTCAGGACCGTATCAAGAATGGCGAATACACCTACATCATCAACACCACCGCAGGGCGTCGCGCCATTGAAGACTCCAGGGTGATTCGCCGTAGCGCACTACAATACAAAGTGCACTACGACACCACGCTGAACGGCGGCTTTGCCACCGCGATGGCGCTGAATGCCGATGCAACAGAGAAAGTCATCTCCGTTCAGGAAATGCACGCGCAAATTAAAAAATAAGCGGCGGCATCATTTGCCCCGGTTTTAAAAACGGCTCCGGAAACGGAGCCGTTTTTTTATGCACTCAGTTCATTCCTGGAGATATATTGCGCAACAGGACAAATTTCATTGTAACAAGCAAGATTTGGCTCACACTAATGCGCCGCTAAGTTGCTTACTATCATTGAATCCCACAATTTAAATAGGGTCTTGTTTTGTATTTTTACGGACAGGGCATAACAAGATTTTTAATTTGTGAAATGGTGTGCTTATGTGTGAAAAATATGTTGAAAAGCCGCTTTATCTGTTAATTGCCGATTGGGTGATGGCAGAAAAGCGTTGGGTAAGTGCGAAAGAGATCGCGAAGCACTTTAATATGGATCACTGCAAAGCGATCAATACCGTCTCTTATATTCTCGCTGAGGTTGGGGAGATTAATTGCGAGACTAAGACTATCCCTAATCAACTGGAAGGTCGTGGATGTCAGTGTCAGCGCCTGGTCAGAGTGACGCATATTGATCCACAGCTGTATGCCCGCCTTGGGCATAGCGCGCAGGTGAAGATGGTCAGCAAATCGCCGCGGATGTCGGCGGTGCCGCCATCAGAACTAAACCGCGAGCAAAAATGGCAGATGATGTTGTCAAAAAGTATGCGTCGATAAGTTCGGTTTTGCCGGATGGTGCCTTGCGCCGCCATCCGGCATGATTACATGGCCGATTTAGGCTTCACCTCCGTTGTGCCCTTCAGGCGCGGCCGGTTTGCTTCAACCGCCGTTAATGGCGACGTTTCCCGTAGCGATGCCCGACAGCGTACGGCGAGATCCTGATATTCCTTCGTATTCAGCCGCTTCCAGTGCAGTTCCTGTTCGCTGACCTCACGCATAACGCGGGCTGGCGTGCCGACCAGCAACTGTCGTGCGTCGCCAGTAAATCCGGCTTTGACGAAACTCATGGCGGCGACAATGCTTTCGTCGCCGATCACCGCACCGTCCATGATCACGCTGTTCATGCCGACCAGTGCGTCCCGGCCTATCACGCAACCGTGCAGGATAGCACCGTGTCCGATGTGTCCATTCTCGCGTACCACCGTGTCCGTATCGCAGTAGCCATGCATGATGCAGCCATCCTGAAGGTTGGAGCCCGCTTCAAGGATTAAGCGGCCATAGTCCCCGCGCAGTGAGGCGAGTGGACCGACGTATACGCCAGCCCCTACGATGACATCGCCAATCAGTACTGCGCTGGGATGCACATACGCCTCGGGATGAACCACGGGAATTAAGCCTTCAAAGGCGTAAAAACTCATCGGCATTCCTCAATTGTTTTTTGCCGGATGGCGGCGTAAACGCCTTATCCGGCCTACGCAAGCGTGCAGACATTCGGGCCTGCGTAGGCCTGATAAGCGCAGCACCATAAGGCATTAGCGTCCTTTCCAGACCGGATCGCGTTTTTCAGCAAACGCCTGCGGCCCTTCGAGCGCATCTTCAGTGTGCAGTACGGACGGATAGTGTTTCAGCACGCCGCTGCGGATGAAACGATAAGCCTCTTCCACCGGCATTTCACTGGTTGTGCGGTAAATCTCTTTCAGCGCGGCGATGGCCAGTGGTGCGCTGTTCACCAGCTGTTGTGCCAGTTCACGCGCGCTGTCCATCAGTTCCTGCTGGCTGACCACGCGATTGACGATCCCCCAGCGCTGCGCTTCATCTGCATCCATGCGTCTGCCGGTCATGATCATTTCATTGACGATGGCCGGGGGCAGTATTTTCGGCAGACGCAGGACGCCGCCGCTGTCCGGTACGATGCCGAGTTTGGCTTCAGGGAGGGCAAAGCTGGCGTTATCGGCACAGACAATAAAGTCTGCGGCCAGCGCCAGTTCAAAGCCACCGCCGAATGCATAGCCATTGACGGCAGCGATCACCGGTTTGTCGAGATTGAAGATTTCAGTCAGGCCAGCGAATCCGCCGGGGCCAAAATCGGCGTCTGGTGCTTCACCTTCCGCCGCGGCTTTTAAATCCCAACCGGCGGAAAAAAACTTCTCGCCTGCGCCGGTGACAATCGCCACGCGCAGTTCGGGATCGTCACGAAAATTAAGAAAAACCTCACCCATCTGGAAACTGGTTTTGGCATCGATCGCATTTGCTTTTGGTCGATCCAATATAATTTCCAGAATCGATCCGTTGCGGGTTAAATGTAAAGATTCACTCATGGTTCATCTCCAAAAATAGGATGTCTGGCAGGGGTTATTCCTGCCTGTAGGGTTATTTCAGGTTTTTTTTGATTATTTTTCCTGAACAATTTCGCGGCAGGTCGGTTCTAATCTCCATAATTGAAGGGACTTTAAATTTCGCCATATTTTTTTCGCAGAAGCTGAAAAACTCTTCTTCACTGAGCGTTTCACCCTCGTTGAGAACTACAAAGGCTTTTATCGCTTCGTCACGAATTGAATCGTTAATTCCAATAACGACGATGTCCTGAATTTTGGGGTGTGCCGAAATAATATTTTCCAGCTCCACGCAGGAGACGTTTTCTCCCCCTCGTTTAATCATGTTGCAGCGGCGATCGACAAAATAGAAAAAACCGTCTTCGTCGCGATAGCCGGAATCACCGGTATGCAGCCAGCCGTTCGGCTCGAGCGCTTTGGCGGTGGCATCCGGCCTGCCGTAGTACTCTTTGAAAATCGTTTTACCCGGCACGCCCTTAATACAGATTTCCCCAATTTCACCGGCGGGCAGCGCACGGTTTTGCTCATCGCGAATTTCTGCTTCGTAACAAAAGCCGGGACGTCCAATAGAGGGCCAGCGTCGCTTATCACCGGGGCGATCGCCGATGATGCCGACAATGGTTTCCGTCATGCCGTAAGAGGTCAGCAGACGCACACCGAAGCGTTCAACAAATGCATCTTTTTCCTGCACTGACAGGTTGAGGTAATACATCACTTCCCGTAAACAGTGCTCTCTGTCCAGCGGTGATACGGGTTGAACCATCAGCGTTCTGATCATCATCGGGATGCATTCCGTGACGGTCGCGCGGTATTTACGCACTTGTCCCCAGAAAGCGCGGGCGCTGTATTTCTCTATCAGCACAAAGGTTGCGCCCGCCGAGAAGGCGGCCATGGCGGCAGTGCACTGACAGTCGATGTGAAACGCAGGCATGACCGTCAGGTAAACATCGTCATCACGCAGGGCGCATTGCCACGACGAGTAGTAGCCGGAAAAACGCAGGTTGTAATGGGTGATCACCACGCCTTTAGGGCGGGAAGTGGTGCCGGAGGTAAACAGGATCTCGGCCATGTCGTCCGTGGACAACGGTGGGGTATAGCGCAATGTCGTCGGCTGCTGATCCTTCAGCGTCGTGAAATGGCTTACGCCATCAGCGATCGGCAACGCCTCACCAATCAGGCAGATATGGCTAAGCGGCGTCGTCTTTGCCTGTTGGATCTGCCGATACATCGGATAAAAAGCGGCGCTGGTTACCAGCAACTGAACGTCACTGTTTTGCAGGATCCACGCGCTTTCTTCACGCAGCAGACGGGCATTGATCGGTACCATGACCGCGCCAATTTTCGCCAGCCCGAACCAGCAAAAGAAAAACTCCGGGCAGTTATCCAGATGCAGGGCGACCTTATCACCTTTGCGAATGCCCAACGAGTGGAAAAGGTTTGCCGTCCGATTGATTTCCTCGTTAAGCGAGGCGTAGCTGTACTGGCGCACGTCCCCTTCGCTGGATTCGCAAATCAGCGCTGTTTTACTGCCATAAACTTCGGCCAGATCGTCCCACATCTGGCGTAAGTGTTGTCCGCCAACGATATCCATTGCACTCCTGTCCATTTTCACAGGCGTTGTGCTAACCGGGCGAGCCGGTCAGCATTTCGCATTTAGTTCTCAACTTTGGCCAGACCCTTACTGACCAGTTCCTTAATGTCTGCGTCGTTGTAACCGATATTTTTCAGAATGGCGGCAGTGTCCATGCCGTGCGACGGCATGCCGCGCCAGATTTTCCCCGGATTGTTTTTGAATTTCGGCATGACGTTTGGCCCTTTGCAGGTGCGGCCATCCATCGTTTGCCACTGGGTAATGGATTCGCGGGCAACGTACTGCGGATTGCCTTCCAGCTCCGGAATGGTCAGCACTTTGGCGCAGGCGATATTCAGCTCGGCGAAACGCGCCTGCACTTCCTCGATGGTGTGTGCGGCCAGCCACGCATCCAGTTTTTCTTCGACCAGCGGTCCGTACGGGCACTCGACGCGGTGAATCAGTTGTGTTCCTTCCGGCACTTCCGGCGTACCGAGAATGTGCGCCAGACCGATGTCTTTAAAGCATTCGGTGACCTGGGTAATCCCGACCAGCTCCATCACGATGTAACCGTCGGCGCATTTATACAGCCCACAACCGGCGTAATAGGGGTCTTTACCTTTGGTCATGCGCGGGCAAATTTCACCGCCGTTGAAGTAATCCATCATGAAATACTGACCCATGCGCAGCATCACTTCGTACATCGCCACATCGATACTTTCGCCTTTGCCGGTTTCCCGCACCTTATGCAGTGCCGCCAGCGCGGCCGTGGTGGCCGTCATGCCGGAGAAGTAGTCGGCGGTGTAGGGGAACGCGGGCATCGGCTGATCAACGTCGCCGTTTTGGATCAGGTAACCGCTGAAGGCCTGAGCGATGGTGTTATAGGCCGGAAGGTTGGTGTACTCCTCGGTACCGTACTGGCCGAAGCCGGACAGGTGAGCGATAACCAGTTTCGGGTTATGTTGCCACAGGACCTCATCGGTAATTCCACGACGGGCAAACGCCGGACCTTTACTGGCTTCAATGAAGATATCGGTGGTTTCCATCAGTTTCAGAAACGCTTCCCGACCTTCATCTTTAAAAATATTCAGCGAGAGCGCGTGCAAATTACGCCGCGACAGCTGCGGATAGTTTGGCTGAACACGGATGGTATCGGCCCAGGCGACGTTCTCAATCCAGATAACTTCGGCGCCCCACTCGGCAAACATCTGACCGGCGAACGGCCCGGCGATTTCGATCCCGGAGAAGACAACCCGCAGCCCGGCAAGCGGCCCAAAAGCAGGCATTGGTAGACGATCCATAAAATGCTCCTGATAAATTTGTAGGCCTGATAAGACGCAAAGCATTGGCCCGGTAAGCGCAGCGCCACCGGGCATGTCGCTGTCTTAACGGTATTGTTTCAGCACGGCACGACCGAGCGTCAGGATCTGCATTTCGTCAGAGCCGCCGGATACGCGGTCAACGCGTAGGTCACGCCAGAAGCGGGTGATGCGGTGGTTACCCGCAATCCCAACACCACCGAGAACCTGCATGGAGGTGTCCACGACTTCAAACGCCGCGTTGGCGCAGAAGTATTTACACATCGCCGCATCACCCGAGGTGATGGTACCGTTGTCGGCTTTCCATGCCGCTTCTAACAGCATGTTTTTCATGGAGTTTAATTTGATCGCCATATGGGCGAACTTCTCCTGGATCAACTGGAAACGACCGATCGTTTCGCCAAACTGCACGCGCTGGTTGGCGTAGCGCGCCGCATCTTCAAAGGCGCACATTGCTGTACCGTAGTTGGTGAGGGCTACCAGGAAACGCTCGTGGTCGAACTCTTCTTTTACGCGGTTAAAGCCGTTACCTTCCCGACCGAACATGTCTTTTTCGTCCAGCTCGACATCGTCAAAGTTGATTTCACAGCAGCTGTCCATGCGCAGACCCAACTTCTCAAGTTTGTTGACCTTGATGCCGGGTTTACTCATGTCGACAAACCATTCGGTATAGACAGGTTTATCCGGGGAAGCGCCGTCTCTTGCCATCACCACGATATAAGGGGTGTAGGCGCTACTGGTGATAAAACACTTACTACCATTAAGATAAACCTTACCATTTTTGCGGGTATAAGTGGTTTTCAGACTACCAACATCCGATCCCGCTCCCGGTTCGGTGATGGCGGAGTTCCACATTTGTTTCCCGGTTCCCTGGAACGCCATGATTTTATCGATCTGCTCCTGGGTGCCTTCGCGCAGGAAGGTATTAAACCCGCCCGGCAGCTGATACAGCACGTACGTAGGCGCACCGAGGCGTCCCAGTTCCATCCAGACGGCAGCCACGGTGACGAATCCGGCTTCCAGGCCGCCATGTTCTTCCGGGATCAGCAGGCTATCGATGCCCATGTCCGCCAGCGCTTTCACGAAACGCTCCGGATACACGCTGTCGCGATCGCATTCGGCAAAATAGGCTTCCCAGTTCTCACTGGCCATCAGTTCACGAATACCGGCGACAAACAGTTCCTGCTCATCATTGAAATTGAAATCCATCTTCTAACCTCTATGTCATGGGGTAATTAGGTTTATTTATCTTTCCAGTGCACTTTGGCGTCTTTGATAAAGGAGAGCGTCACCATAATGTTGACGAAGAACAGCGGGCAGCCCCCGGCGATAATCGCGGTTTGTATTGGCTTCAGGCCGCCGAGTGCCAGCAGCACGATGCCAATCACGCCGACCAATATCGACCAGCCGATACGCACCAGTAACGGCGGCTCTTCGCCATCGCGCACTTCACGACAGGTCGACATTGCCAGGGTGTAAGAGCAGGCGTTGATCAGCGTAACGGTGGCAATAAAGCAGAGAATAAAGAATCCCCACATCGTGGCGGTGCTGAGCGGCAGGGCGGCCCAGGTTTCGATAATCGCGCGCGGCACGCCGTGATCGGCAATCAGTTGCGGGATGTTGATGATGTTTTTATCCATCAACAGCAGAGTGTTACTGCCCAGTACCGTCCACAGGATCCAGGTGGAGGCGGTCAGGCCCAGCACCATGCCAAAGCACAGTTCACGCACGGTACGACCGCGAGAGATACGCGCCAGGAAGATGCTCATCTGAATGGCGTAAATCACCCACCACGCCCAGTAGAAGACCGTCCAGCCCTGTGGGAAACCGCCTTTGGCGATCGGGTCGGTGTAGAACAGCATGCGCGGCAGATACATCAGCAGCGTCCCGACGGAGTCGGTGAAGTAGTTCATAATGAAGCTGGCGCCGCTGACGATGAACACCCAGCCGAGCATCAGGAAGCTCAGATAGCTGCGCACGTCACTGGCGATCCTGACCCCTTTTTGCAAGCCGCAGGCCACGCAAATGGCGTTAAGAATGATCCAGCAGGTAATGATGATCGCATCCAGTTGCAGCGTGTGCGGGATACCAAACAGGTACTGCATACATTCGGTGACCAGCGGCGTCGCCAGCCCAAGGCTGGTGCCCATCGCGAAGATCAGTGCGACCAGATAGAAGTTATCAATGATGGTGCCTAACAGACCTTTGGCGTGCTTTTCGCCGACCAGCGGCACCAGCGTGGAGCTGGGACGAATGACGTCCATCTTGCGCACAAAGAAGAAGTAGGCGAAGGCCACGGAGAGGAAGCTATAAGTCGCCCATGGCAGCGGTCCCCAGTGAAACAGGCTGTAAGCGAGGCCAATCTCTTTCGCTCCGGTGGAGTTAGGTTCCAGGCCAAACGGCGGCGTGGAGATGTAGTAGTAAATCTCTATCGATCCCCAGAACAGCACGGCGGCAGAAGTACAGGAGGCGAACATCATGAAGATCCAGCTGGCGGTGCTGAACTCCGGTTTCTCGTCACCTAATTTCTTTTTCGCGTAGGGACCAAAAACCAGCCAGAACCAGCCGATGAGCATAATGACCATATACCACTCAAATGCCCATCCCCAGACATTGGTGACATAACTAAAGACGGCATTAATAACGACATTTGCGGCATCGAGATCGCGTACCGTTAGCCAGCAAAGTATTCCGACGATTATTAGCGGCGGGAAAAAAACCTTTGGCTCAATTCCAGACTTTCTCTTTTCATTTTTCATGAGTGAATTCCAGGTTGAAAACGAAATTTATTTAGCGTTCCCGTTTGTTTTATTTTTGTTTATTTTTATTAAATATTTGTTGATACCCGTTTAACCTCAGGACGCGTTGGCGAGTAACTCATAATGGGTATTCGTTTTGCGGCATTCTGTAATCTTCGTCACACTTTTTGTTTGGGGTGTTTTGGTGCGAACAGCCTTTGAAAATGTATATTTATCATTGTGTTATATTCTGGTTTGTTGGGTTTTTCACCGTTTGGCGTTCAATATTGGTGATCTGCCAGGCAATATTGAAAATATTTCTTTTGGACGCCGGATTTCAATATTGGTGAGGTGCTTAACAATATTGAAAGTTGCGAATATCAGTGTGTGACATTTTCAATATTGGCGATTATGGTTTTATTTCCGAATTAAAGAGCGTGATATCTGTATTTAACACCGCCGATATATATACGTTTCCTTCATGATTTCTGGAGATGCAATGAAGATAATTACTTGCTACAAGTGCGTACCTGATGAACAGGATATTGTCGTCAATCACGCAGATGGTTCATTAGATTTCAGCAAAGCAGATGGCAAAATCAGCCAGTACGACCTGAATGCGATAGAAGCGGCCTGCCAACTGAAACAGCAGGCCAGCGACGCGCAGGTGATCGCCCTGAGCGTGGGCGGCAAGGCATTAACCAACGCGAAAGGGCGTAAGGATGTCCTCTCCCGCGGCCCGGACGAACTGGTGGTCGTCATTGACGATCGGTTCGAGCAGGCATTGCCACAGCAAACCGCCGCAGCGCTGGCTGCTGCCGCGCAAAAGTCGGGTTTTGATCTGATTCTCTGCGGCGATGGTTCCTCCGATCTCTACGCCCAGCAGGTCAGCCTGCTGGTAGGCGAAACGCTGAACATTCCCGCCATCAACGGCGTGAGCAAGATCCTCTCACTGACGGAAAGTACGCTGACCGTTGAACGTGAACTGGAAGATGAAATTGAAACGCTGAGCATTCCGCTGCCGGCGGTCGTGGCCGTTTCCACCGATATTAACTCTCCACAAATACCATCGATGAAAGCCATTCTGGGGGCGGCGAAAAAACCGGTTCAGGTCTGGTCAGCGACGGACATTGGCTTTAGCGCCGGGGATGCCTGGTCCACGCAAACGGTGGCCGCACCGAAACAACGTGAGCGCCAGCGCATTGTGATTGAAGGCGATGGTGAAGAACAGATCGCTGCGTTTGCCGATAGTCTGCGCAAAATCATTAATTAAGAAGGGGATGTTATGAGCAAGTTTTCCAGCGTCTGGGTATTCAGCGATACCGTGTCTCGCCTGCCGGAACTGATGAGCGGCGCGCAGATTTTAGGTGAACAGATTAACGCATTTGTGCAAAGCGCCGATGAGGCAACCACGGCCATTCAGTTGGGCGCACATCACGTCTGGCAACTGAGCGGCAAGCCGGACGATCGTATGGTGGAAGATTATGCGGACGTGATGGCACAGACCGTTCGTCATCAGGGTGATTCTGGCCTGTTGCTGCTGCCCAACACCCGTCGCGGCAAACTGCTGGCGGCAAAACTGGGCTATCGCCTTGCCGCAGCGGTTTCTAATGATGCCAGCACCGTGACGCAGCAGGATGGCCGGGCGACGGTCAAACACATGGTGTATGGCGGCCTGGCGATGGGCGAAGAGACGCTCTCCACGCCGTTTGCGGTACTGACGCTCAGCAGCGGCACTTTTGAGGCGCAACAGCCTGATGCGACCCGCAGCGGCGAGACGCACAGCGTAGCCTGGCAGGCGCCGGAAATTACCGTCACGCGCACTGCCACGCAGCCACGTCAGAGTAACAGCGTTGATCTCGATAAAGCCCGGCTGGTGGTCAGCGTGGGACGCGGTATCGGCAGCAAAGAGAATATCTCACTGGCGCAAGCGCTGTGTCAGGCCATTGGCGCGGAGCTGGCCTGCTCGCGTCCGGTCGCCGAAAACGAGAAGTGGATGGAGCATGAGCGCTATGTCGGGATCTCGAATCTGATGCTCAAGCCGGAATTGTACCTGGCGGTGGGGATCTCCGGGCAGATCCAGCACATGGTGGGGGCAAACGGCGCGCAGACTATTTTTGCCATCAACAAAGACAAAAATGCGCCGATATTTCAGTACGCGGATTACGGCATTGTCGGCGATGCGCTGAAAATCCTGCCCGCGCTGACGACCGCACTGGCACGCTAAACCATTCAGGCAGGGAGTACGTATGTCCGAAGATATCTTTGATGCCATCATCGTGGGCGCGGGGCTTGCCGGTTCCGTCGCGGCCCTGGTGCTCGCCCGCGAAGGGGCCCAGGTGTTGGTTATCGAGCGCGGAAATTCCGCTGGCGCGAAGAATGTCACCGGTGGGCGCATCTATGCTCACAGTCTGGAGCGCATTCTTCCAGGCTTTGCTCAGCAGGCCCCTGTTGAACGGGTCATTACCCATGAAAAGCTCGCCTTTATGACCGATAACGGGGCGATGACCGTGGACTATCTCAACGGTGAAAAGGCTGGCCCGTCGCAGGTCTCTTATTCGGTGTTGCGCAGTAAATTTGACGCCTGGCTGATGGAGCAGGCGGAAGAGGCGGGCGCGCAGTTGATCACCGGGATCCGCGTGGATAACGTCGTGCAGCGCGATGGCAAAGTCGTTGGTGTAGAAGCGGACGGCGACATCATCGAATCGAAAGTGGTGATCCTAGCCGATGGCGTCAACTCCCTGCTGGCGGAAAAACTGGGAATGGCAAAACGCGTTGAGGCCTCGCACGTGGCGGTCGGCGTGAAAGAGCTGATCGAACTGCCGAAATCGGTGATTGAAGATCGCTTCCAGTTGCAGGGTAACGAAGGGGCGGCCTGTCTGTTCGCGGGATCGCCCACGGATGGCCTGATGGGCGGTGGCTTCCTGTATACCAACGAAAACACCCTGTCACTGGGGCTGGTATGCGGGCTTCATCATCTGAAAGAGGCGAAAAAATCGGTCCCGCAAATGCTGGAAGATTTTAAACAGCATCCGGCCGTTGCCCCGCTGATCGCGGGTGGCAAGCTGGTGGAGTACGCGGCACACGTGGTGCCGGAAGCAGGGATGAACATGCAGCCTGAGCTGGTGGGCGACGGCGTGCTGATTGCGGGCGACGCGGCGGGTATGTGTATGAATCTCGGCTTCACGATTCGCGGGATGGATCTCGCGGTGGCAGCAGGTGAAGCGGCGGCGAAAACGGTGCTTTCCGCCATGCAAAGCAACGACTTTAGCCGTCAGGGGCTGGCGGAATATCGCCAGCATCTCGACAACGGTCCGATGCGCGATATGCGTATGTACCAGCGGTTGCCGGCGTTCCTCGATAACCCGCGCATGTTCACCCGCTACCCGGAAATGGTTGTTGGTATCGCCCGTGACCTCTTTACCGTCGATGGTAGTGCGCCGGTGCCGATGCGTAAGACGATCCTGCGCCATGCGAAGAAAGTGGGCTTCATCAACCTGATGAAGGATGGCATTAAAGGAGTGACCGTATTATGACTTCTCCCGTCAACGTAGACGTCAAGCTGGGCGTCAACAAATTCAATGTCGATGAAGAGCATCCGCACATCATCATGAAAACCGCGCCGGATAAGCAGGTGCTGGAAGTGTTGATCAAAGCCTGTCCGGCCGGGTTATACAAAAAGCAGGATGACGGCAGCGTGCGCTTTGATTATGCCGGATGCCTGGAGTGCGGAACGTGTCGAATTCTCGGACTTGATACGGCGCTGGAAAAATGGGAGTACCCACGCGGTACCTTTGGCGTGGAGTTTCGTTACGGTTAATGAGTACAGGTATACGCTCCACTGCCGGATGGCGGCGAAAACGCCTTATCCGGCCTACGGGGATAAGTAGGCCTGATAAGCGCAGCGCCATCAGGCAGTTAAGCACTAATGCCGAATGTCGGCAAACAGGACATTGCCATGCAACAGCCCAGGAACTTTGATGACATCCAGTTCTCCTCTATTCACCGCAGAATCATGCTGTGGGGAAGCGGTGGACCGTTTCTGGACGGTTATGTGCTGGTGATGATTGGCGTCGCGCTGGAACAGCTCACGCCTGCGCTGAAGCTGGATGCTGAGTGGATTGGCCTGTTAGGCGCGGGGACGCTGGCCGGGCTGTTTGTCGGCACCTCTTTGTTTGGTTATATCTCGGACAAAGTGGGGCGGCGCAAAATGTTTCTTATCGATATCATCGCTATTGGGGTGATATCGGTGGCCACTATGTTTGTCTCATCTCCGGTTGAACTGTTGGTGATGCGGGTGCTGATTGGCGTGGTGATTGGTGCGGATTATCCCATTGCCACCTCGATGATCACCGAATTTTCCAGTACCCGCCAACGTGCCTTCTCTATAAGCTTTATTGCGGCGATGTGGTACGTCGGCGCGACCTGTGCCGATCTGGTTGGTTACTGGCTCTATGACGTCGAGGGCGGCTGGCGCTGGATGCTGGGCAGCGCGGCGATCCCTTGCCTGTTGATCCTGATTGGTCGCTTCGATCTGCCCGAGTCTCCGCGCTGGCTGTTGCGTAAAGGCCGGGTCAAAGAGTGTGAAGCGATGATGATCAAGCTGTTCGGTGAGCCGGTTGCGTTCGATGAAGACACAGCGCAGGAGACGCGCTTTTTACAATTGTTTAATCGTCGCCACTTCCCGTTTGTGCTGTTTGTCGCCGCGATCTGGACCTGTCAGGTGATCCCGATGTTTGCCATTTACACCTTTGGTCCGCAGATCGTCGGCCTGTTGGGACTGGGGGCCGGGAAGAGCGCAGCGCTGGGGAATGTGGTGATCAGCCTGTTCTTTATGCTGGGCTGTATTCCGCCAATGTTCTGGCTGAACAGCGCGGGGCGGAGGCCGCTGCTAATTGGCAGCTTCGTGATGATGACGCTGGCGTTGGCGGTGCTGGGGCTGATCCCGGAAATGGGGATCTGGCTGGTGGTGACGGCATTCGCGGTGTACGCCTTTTTCTCCGGCGGACCGGGGAATTTGCAATGGCTCTATCCCAATGAACTGTTCCCGACCGACATTCGCGCCTCCGCAGTGGGGGTTATCATGTCGTTGAGTCGTATCGGTACCATCCTCTCGACCTGGGCGCTGCCTATTTTCATTACTAAATATGGTATTAGTCAGGTGATGCTGATGGGGGCGGGGATCTCGTTGGTCGGGTTGCTGGTCTCCATTGCCTTCGCGCCAGAAACGCGCGGTCTGACGCTTGCCCAGACCAGTACGATGACGATTCGCAGGAAACCGTTGTGTTAAGGTGAGTCTTCAGAGTGTTCTGTATTTCCCCTCAACCTCAGTCAGTGCGTCTACAGTTAATGGGTATATCACTGAAAATGACTGAAAAGCAGGGAGAACACCATGCAAAAGAAACTATTAATCGCTTCCCTTTTCGCCGCAGCAACCGTCTTTACTCTCGCAGGCTGCTCCTCGAACCAGGCTGTGCGTACGACCGATGGCCGAACCATTGTCACCGACGGTAAACCGCAGGTAGACGATGACACGGGCCTGGTCTCCTACAAAAATGCCGAAACGGGTCAGACGGAGCAAATTAACCGCGATCAGGTGAAAAATATGAGCGAGCTGGATAACTAGTTCAATTTTACCCATTCATCCGCTCAATAATATTCACTATTAGCCTGTTGGTTTACTGACTACACTCTCTTATAAAACAGAGTGGTAAAATAACAGGCTAATCATGATTCTTATCATTTATGCGCATCCTTATCCGCAGCATTCGCATGCGAATAAACGGATGCTTGAGCAGGCAAGGACGCTGGAAGGCGTCGAAGTTCGTTCTCTCTATGAACTCTACCCTGATTTCAATATCGATATCGCTGCGGAACAAGAGGCGCTTTCTCGCGCTGACCTGATCGTCTGGCAGCATCCCATGCAATGGTACAGCGTTCCCCCCCTACTCAAACTGTGGATGGATAAAGTGCTTTCCCACGGCTGGGCCTATGGTCACGGCGGGACCGCGCTGCGCGGTAAGCAAGTCATGTGGGCGGTGACTACTGGCGGCGGCGATAATCACTTCGATATCGGCTCGCATCCGGGGTTTGACGTACTCTCACAGCCGCTCCAGGCGACAGCCATCTACTGCGGGCTCAACTGGCTTGCGCCGTTTGCAATGCACTGTACGTTTATTTGCGACGACGAAACGCTGCAGGCGCAGGCGCGTCATTACAAGCAACGACTGATGGCATGGCAGGAGGCGCACAATGGATAGCCATACGCTCATACAGGCGCTGATTTATCTTGGGTCGGCGGCGCTGATCGTGCCGATTGCCGTCCGGTTGGGCTTAGGCTCGGTGCTGGGTTATCTCATTGCGGGGTGCATCATCGGCCCCTGGGGGTTACGTCTGGTGACCGATGCCGAATCTATTCTGCACTTTGCTGAAATCGGCGTGGTGCTGATGCTGTTTGTCATTGGCCTGGAGCTTGATCCCCAGCGGCTATGGAAACTGCGCGCTTCAGTGTTTGGCGGCGGCGCGCTACAGATGGTGGTCTGCGGCGGCCTGATTGGTCTGTTTTGTATGTTCCTCGGTCTGCGATGGCAGGTGGCGGAACTGATTGGTATGACGCTGGCGCTCTCCTCCACGGCGATAGCTATGCAGGCGATGAATGAGCGCAACCTGACCGTTTCGCAGATGGGACGCAGCGCCTTTGCTGTGCTGCTGTTCCAGGACATCGCGGCGATTCCGCTGGTGGCAATGATTCCGCTACTGGCGACCAGCGGGGCGTCAACCACGCTTGGCGCATTCGCGCTGTCGGCACTGAAAGTGGCTGGTGCGTTAGTCCTGGTGGTACTGCTGGGGCGCTATGTGACCCGCCCGGCGCTGCGTTTCGTTGCGCGTTCTGGCCTGCGCGAAGTCTTCAGCGCCGTGGCGCTGTTTCTGGTCTTTGGCTTCGGGCTGTTGCTTGAAGAAGTTGGGCTGTCGATGGCGATGGGGGCGTTCCTGGCTGGCGTATTGCTGGCAAGCTCTGAGTATCGCCACGCGCTGGAAAGCGACATCGAGCCGTTTAAGGGGCTGCTGCTGGGGCTGTTTTTCATCGGTGTCGGCATGTCTATCGACTTCGGGACGCTTATCGATAATCCGCTCCGTATCATCATTCTGCTGGTCGGTTTCCTGGTGATTAAAACCGGGATGCTATGGCTGATTGCCCGTCCTTTACAGGTGCCGAATAAGCAGCGCCGCTGGTTTGCGGTACTCCTCGGACAGGGCAGTGAGTTCGCGTTTGTGGTCTTTGGCGCGGCGCAGATGGCGAACGTGCTCGATCCACAATGGGCGAAGGCGCTGACGCTGGCGGTGGCACTGTCGATGGCCGCGACGCCGATTTTCCTGGTCATCCTTACGCGAATGGAGAAATCCGCTTCCGGTGAAGAGCGGGAAGCCGATGAAATTGATGAAGAACAGCCGCGGGTGATTATTGCCGGATTTGGCCGCTTCGGGCAGATCACCGGTCGTTTACTGCTCTCCAGCGGTGTGAAGATGGTCGTTCTCGATCACGATCCGGACCACATCGAGACGCTGCGTAAATTTGGCATGAAGGTGTTCTACGGTGATGCGACGCGGATGGACCTGCTGGAGTCCGCCGGGGCGGCGAAAGCGGAAGTGCTGATCAATGCCATTGACGATCCGCAAACCAACCTGGAGCTGACGGAGATGGTAAAAGACCATTTCCCGAACCTGCAAATTATTGCCCGGGCACGCGATGTCGATCATTACATTCGGTTGCGCCAGGCAGGCGTCGAGCAACCAGAACGTGAAACGTTTGAAGGCGCGCTTAAAACCGGGCGTCTGGCGCTGGAAAGTCTTGGGCTTGGCCGCTATGAAGCGCGTGAACGTGCGGACCTGTTCCGTCGCTTTAATACGCAAATGGTAGAAGAGATGGCGAAAGGTGAAGATGATGCCACCTCCCGTGCGGCAGTCTATAAACGGACCAGCGCGATGCTGAGCGAAATCATCACCGAGGATCGCGAACATCTGTCGTTGATTCAGCGTCATGGCTGGCAGGGGACTGAGGAAGGCAAACACACGGGAGACGTTGCCGATGAGCCAGAAGTTAAACCGTCAACCTAAGTCAAAAATGTGATGTACTGCAAACTTTACTGTTAACCAATTGTTTTTGAACTACTGTAATGCCGGGAGTCCACTGACAAGTCGTGGACTCGCCAGCAGATCGGAAAATTTTCGTGCTCTTCTTCTGTTCGTTAGTCGACGAAAGATTGCTCTTTCCGTATAGTGGCGACAATTTTTTTTGCTCCGGGAAATATTCAATGATCAGTCTGATTGCTGCGTTAGCGGTAGATCGCGTTATTGGCATGGAAAACGCCATGCCGTGGAATCTGCCTGCGGATCTCGCCTGGTTTAAACGTAATACGTTAAATAAACCTGTCGTTATGGGACGCCATACCTGGGAATCCATCGGCCGACCGTTGCCGGGACGTAAGAACATCGTCATCAGCAGCCAGCCGGGTACTGACGATCGCGTGCAGTGGGTGAAATCGGTTGATGAAGCGATTACCGCCTGTGGTGATGCGCCAGAAATTATGGTGATTGGCGGTGGTCGTGTGTACGAGCAGTTCCTGCCCAAAGCGCAGAAACTGTATCTGACGCACATCGATGCGGAAGTGGAAGGGGATACGCATTTCCCGGACTACGAGCCGGACGACTGGGAATCGGTGTTCAGCGAGTTTCACGACGCTGACGGGCAGAATTCACACAGCTATTGCTTCGAAATTCTGGAACGTCGCTAAGCGATGAGTGCCGGATGGCGACGCTTAGCGTCTTATCCGGCCTACGAGATGGTTTGTAGGCCGGATAAGCGTAGCGCCATCAGGCAAACAGATCAGGCGTTAACGGCTTCGCCTTCATTCAGATCCATCTGCCGGTTTGACGGCTGCACAAAGTACTGCTTATCTTCCCAGCGCAGGCAGGTTAAATTCCCTCCCCAGCAGCACCCGGTATCCAGCGCATAGATTCCCTCCGGCGTTCCTTTTCCTTCCAGAGACGCCCAGTGACCAAACGCAATGCTGTAGGCTTCGCTGACCGGTCCGGGAATGGCAAACCACGGTTTCAACGGTGCCGGGGCATCCTCCGGGGACTCTTTGCTGTACATATCCAGTTGCCCGTTCGGGAAGCAGTAACGCATCCGGGTAAAGGCGTTGGTGATAAAGCGCAGGCGTGCCAGTCCGGTCAGTTCCGGCGTCCAGTTATTTGGCATGTCGCCATACATGGCGTCGAGGAAGAAGGGGTAAGAGTCACTCGACAGCACCGCTTCAACATCGCGCGCGCAATCTTTGGCAGTCTGCAAATCCCACTGCGGTGTGATACCCGCATGCGCCATCACCAGTTTTTTCTCTTCATCTATCTGCAACAGCGGTTGGCGACGCAGCCAGTTGAGCAGTTCGTCTGCGTCCGGCGCTTCCAGCAGCGGACTCAGGCGGTCTTTCGGTTTGTTACGACTGATACCAGCGAAGACCGCCAGCAGATGCAGATCGTGATTACCCAGCACCAGGCGCACGCAGTCACCGAGTGATTTCACATAACGCAGCACGTCCAGTGAACCTGGGCCACGGGCAACCAGATCCCCCGTCAGCCACAGGGTATCGCTTTCAGGGGTAAAATTGACTTGTTGTAGCAATGCGATCAGTTCGTCGTAGCAACCGTGAACGTCGCCAATAAGGTATGTTGCCATAGCTATTGTTTTAGTGAATGAGAGTGGAAACGGCGAGTCGGAAAACCGGAATATCGATGGTAAAGGCGACGCCGTTCTCATCAATCATTTCGTAATGACCCTGCATCGTGCCCAGCGGCGTTTCGATAACAGCGCCGCTGGTGTACTGGTACTCTTCGCCAGGCTCAATGTGCGGCTGAACGCCAACCACACCTTCTCCCTGGACTTCAGTTTCTCGGCCATGACCGTTGGTGATCAACCAATAGCGTCCCAGTAGCTGCACGGGCGCTCGCCCCAGATTGCGGATGGTTACGGTGTAGGCAAAAACGTAACGGTCATCTTCAGGTGAGGATTGCGCCTCGATATAGACGCTTTGGACCTGAATACACACTCGGGGCGAATTGATCATGCTTAACTCTCCTTCGATGGCGCGTGTTCTGACAGATAGTTCGCCATCTGGCAGTACTGCGCGACAGAGATATTTTCCGCTCGCATTGCCGGGTCAATACCCAGTTCCGTCAAGACCTCAACGCTGAACAGATTGCCGAGGCTGTTACGAATCGTTTTACGGCGCTGGTTGAACGCTTCTGTGGTGATGCGGCTCAACAGGCGAATATCGTTGACCGGATAGGGCATCGTAGTGTGCGGCACCAGGCGCACCACGGCGGAATCGACTTTTGGCGGCGGCGTGAAGGCGGACGGCGGCACTTCAAGCACCGGGATCACGTTGCAATAATATTGCGCCATGACGCTTAAGCGACCATACGCCTTACTGTTTGGTCCTGCAACCAGACGATTCACCACCTCTTTTTGCAACATAAAGTGCATATCGGCAATGGCATCAGTATAGCTAAACAGGTGGAACATCAGCGGCGTAGAGATGTTATAAGGCAGGTTACCGAACACGCGTAGCGGTTGACCCATCTTTTCAGACAATTCGCCGAAATTCATGGTCATGGCGTCCTGCTGATAGATAGTCAGCTTGGGGCCCAGGAAGGGATGCGTTTGCAGACGCGCGGCCAGATCGCGGTCAAGTTCAATGACCGTCAGCGCATCCAGACGTTCGCCAACCGGCTCCGTCAACGCAGCCAGACCGGGGCCGATTTCGACCATCGCCTGACCCTTCTGCGGGTTAATGGCGGAGACAATGCTGTCGATCACAAACTGATCGTTGAGGAAGTTTTGCCCGAAGCGTTTACGGGCTAAGTGGCCCTGATGGACTCGATTATTCATTGGGTATTAACAATCATTTTGATGGCGAGATTAAGCGCCGTAATAAAACTGCCGACATCAGCTTCACCCCGGCCCGCCAGTTCAAGCGCGGTACCGTGATCCACCGAGGTACGAATAAAAGGCAGGCCCAGCGTGATATTCACGCCGCGACCAAATCCCTGGTATTTTAGCACGGGGAGACCCTGATCGTGGTACATCGCCAGTACCGCATCAGCATGTTGCAGATATTTGGCCTGAAACAACGTGTCGGCGGGTAATGGACCTGTCAATTTCATCCCCTGCGCGCGGAGCGTATCGAGCACCGGAACGATCGTGTCGATCTCCTCGCTGCCCATATGCCCCCCTTCACCGGCATGCGGATTCAGACCACAGACCAGCACGTGCGGATCGTCCACGCCAAATTTGGTGCGCAGATCGTGATGCAGAATGCCAATCACTTCGTGCAGCAGTGCTGGTGTAATGGCATCGGCGACGTCACGCAGCGGCAGATGGGTCGTTGCCAGTGCGACGCGTAACTCCTCCGTCGCCAGCATCATCACCACTTTTTTCGCCTGTGAGCGCTCTTCAAAAAACTCGGTGTGACCGGTGAAAGGCACGCCCGCGTCGTTGATAACGCCCTTATGCACAGGGCCCGTAATCAGCGCCGCAAATTCACCCTCTACACAACCGTCACAGGCACGGGCCAGCGTCTGCACCACATACTCGCCATTCTCCACGGCCAACTGCCCAGGAACGACGGGCGCACGAAGCGCGACCGGTAACAGCGTAAGCGTGCCGGCTGTCTGCGGTTTAGCAGGGCTTTGCGGGGAGTAAGGGCGTAACGTGAGGGGAAGACCGAGCATTGTCGCCCGGTCAGTCAATACCGTGGCATCGGCACAGACCACCAGTTCAACCGGCCAGTCGCGCTGGGCAAGTTGAACGACGAGATCCGGACCAATCCCGGCGGGTTCGCCGGGAGTGATCACTACGCGTTGAGCAACCGTCATTAATTGCCCAGGATTTTAACGTAAGCGCTGGCGCGTTGTTCCTGCATCCAGGTTGCTGCTTCTTCTGAGAACTTCCGGTTCATCAGCATACGGTAAGCGCGATCTTTCTGCGCGGCGTCGGTTTTATCGACGTTACGCGTATCCAGCAGTTCGATCAGGTGCCAACCGAAAGAGGAGTGCACCGGTGCGCTCATCTGGCCTTTGTTCATGCGGGTTAACGCATCACGGAATGCCGGATCGAAAATGTCCGCAGCCGCCCAGCCCAGATCGCCGCCCTGGTTAGCCGAGCCGGGATCCTGAGAAAACTCTTTCGCTGCGGCAGCAAAGGTGGTTTTACCGCTCTTAATATCAGCGGCGATTTGCTCAAGCTTCAGACGCGCCTGCTGATCGGTCATGATCGGCGACGGCTTCAACAGAATATGGCGGGCATGAACTTCGGTCACGGAGATGCTCTGGCTCTGGCCGCGCATATCATTCACTTTCAGGATATGGAAGCCGACACCGGAACGAATCGGGCCAACGATGTCGCCTTTCTTCGCGGTACTCAGCGCCTGAGCAAAAATGCCTGGCAGTTCCTGAATACGACCCCAACCCATCTGGCCGCCTTTCAGCGCCTGCTGGTCAGCAGAGTAGGTGATCGCCAGTTTGCCGAAGTCGCTGCCGTTACGGGCTTGATCGACAATGGAACGCGCCTGAGATTCTGCTTCGTTCACCTGGTCAGACGTTGGGTTTTCCGGCAGTGGGATCAGGATGTGGCTCAGGTTCAGCTCCGTACTGGCATCATTTTGATTGCCAACCTGCTGCGCCAGCGCATCCACTTCCTGCGGCAGGATCGTCACGCGGCGGCGCACTTCGTTGTTACGCACTTCAGAGATGGTCATCTCTTTGCGGATCTGATTACGGTAGGTTGAGTAGCTCAGACCATCGTAAGCCAGACGGCTTCGCATCTGGTCCAGCGTCATGTTGTTCTGTTTAGCGATATTGGCAATCGCCTGATCAAGCTGTTCGTCAGAGATTTTTACGCCCATCTTCTGACCCATCTGCAGGACAATCTGATCCATGATCAGACGTTCCAGGATCTGATGACGCAGCGTAGCGTCGTCCGGAAGCTGTTGACCTGCCTGGTTGGCGTTCAATTTGACAGACTGCATCAGGCCATCAACGTCGCTTTCCAGTACCACACCGTTATTTACGACGGCTGCGACTTTATCGACTACCTGCGGGGCAGCGAAACTGGTATTCGCGATCATGGCGATACCGAGAAGCAGCGTTTTCCAGTTCTTCATACTTTTTCCATTTCAATTAACCGCACTGCGGATTACGTGGTAAATCAATCAGATCACAAAGAGTTTTGATACGGCAAAATGTTGGAACGTAACATCTCGCTCGTGCCGAGACCATAGTTGGAACTCAGACCACGAAGTTCAATGTTAAAGCCAATCACGTTGTCATACACCGCGTGTTCTTTATCGCTATCCCAACCGTTCAGCTTACGCTCGTAACCGACGCGGATCGCATAACAGCAGGAGTTGTACTGCACACCTAACATCTGGTCGGCGGGTTTATTCACGTTAGTGTCGAAGTAGTAGGCACCCACAATCGACCAGCGATCGGCAATCGGCCAACTGGCGACGGTACCGATCTGGCTAATCCCGTTTTTGTACTGCTCTGCCGTGGAATATCTTGCTGGCAATGTCGCCTGAATATACTCCGGGCTGGCGTAACGGTAGTTCAACTGAACCAGACGGTCTTCATCACGACGATATTCGATACTGGAACTGCTGGTGGCGACGCTATCCAGACGGGTGTCGTACTGAATACCGCCACGCAGGCCCCAACGATCCGAAATACGCCAGTAGGTGTCACCCGCCCATACTAATGAACCTGTCTGGTCATCATTCTCCCATTGGATGTTGTCATCGCCAGTGCGAGACTCCGTGAAATAGTAGATTTGACCAACAGAAACGTTAAAACGTTCAACTGCTGTCTCATCATATATGCGAGATGTGACGCCCGTCGTGACCTGGTTGGCGGAGGCAATGCGGTCCAGACCGCCATAGCTGCGGTCACGGAACAGGCCGGTATAGTCAGATTGCAGCAGGGAAGAGTCGTAGTTGTAGATGTTGCTCTGGTCGCGATACGGCACGTACAGATACTGCGCGCGCGGCTCCAGCGTCTGGGTATAACCCGGCGCGAGCATGTTCATATCCCGTTCAAACACCATCTTGCCGTCGACTTTGAACTGCGGCATCACACGGTTGGCGGTATCATCCAACTGAGTGGTATTACGGTTGTTATACCAGTCCAGATTGGTTTGCTGATAATGGGTTGCCAGCAGTTTCGCTTCGGTATTGATGCTGCCCCACTGGTTTGACAACGGCAGGCTGACAGTCGGCTCCAGGTGCAGGCGCGTCGCTTCCGGCATGTTGTCTTTGGTATTCACAAAATGCACGGCCTGGCCATAAATACGGGTATCAAACGGACCCAGGTCGTTCTGATAGAAGTTGACGTCTAACTGTGGTTCAGCGGAATAACTGCTGGTGTTTTGATCGCTGAACACCTGGAACTGTTTGGTTGAGACAGTGGCGTCAAAGTTCTGCACCGCATAGCCGACGCTGAATTTCTGCGTCGCGTAACCGTCGGTACTTGAACCGTACTTGTTATCGAAATCATTAAAGTAGCTGGAGTCGCTCACTTTGGTGTAGTCGACGTTGAAACGCCACACCTGATCCATCACTCCCGCATGTCGCCAGTAAAACAGCCAGCGGCGCGAGTTGTCATCGTTCGGATGCTCATCGTCGTAGACGCGATCGGAGTTCAGATAGTCGAATTCCATAATACCGGCGCCCGCCTGGCTCAGGTAGCGGAATTCGTTCTCCCACATTACGCCGCCGCGACGGTGCATATAGTGCGGCGTCAGGGTCGCATCCATGTTTGGCGCAATGTTCCAGTAATACGGCAGATAGAACTCAAAATAGTTCTTTGTCGTGTACTTGGCGTTGGGGATCAGGAAACCGGAGCGGCGTTTATCCCCGACCGGCAATTGCAAATACGGACTGTAAAAGACAGGAACCGGACCCAGCTTAAAGCGGGCGTTCCAGATTTCTGCGACCTGTTCTTCACGGTCATGGATCACTTCGCTACCGACGACGCTCCAGGTATCAGAACCTGGCAGACAGGAGGTGAAACTCCCGTTCTCAAGAATGGTATAGCGGTTTTCGCCGCGCTGTTTCATCAGATCCGCTTTACCGCGGCCCTGACGGCCTACCATCTGGTAGTCGCCTTCCCAGACGTTGGTGTCTTTGGTGTTCAGGTTCGCCCAGCCCTTCGGTCCTTTCAGGATAACCTGGTTGTCATCGTAATGGACGTTGCCGAGCGCATCGACGGTACGTACAGGCTCAGGCTGACCCTGAGCCTCTTTCTGATGAAGCTGCACCTCGTCGGCCTGCAGACGGCTGTTGCCCTGCATGATATCCACATTGCCGGTAAACACCGCGTCGTCAGGATAATTTCCTTTCGCATGATCGGCATTAATCGTGACGGGGAGTTCATTTGTCTCGCCCTGCACCAGAGGACGGTCATAGCTTGGCACGCCTAACATACATTGTGAGGCGAGACTGGCTGCCAGACCCTGTTGACTGTAAAGGGCAGTGGCAATCATGGTGGCCAGGAGGGTGGGAATACGTTTTTTCATACGTTGTATTTTATTGTTCCATCATCAGTAGCGTCGCGCGTGACAAACCGCCACAGCCTAACTTACTCATGTTCGTAGCGCTAGTGTTAATCCTGCCGCTATAGCGTCTGTGGTGTTAGTCACGGCTGTGAATGACAGGTATGATAATGCAAATTATAGGCGATGTCCCACAATTGACCGTAGCCGAAAGATCGTTAAAAGCAGCTTATTTTGTGGGACCTGGCCTCACCGAGAGTGAGACAAATTGGGGAGTCTATGCAGTACTGGGGAAAAATAATTGGTGTGGCCGTGGCTCTGCTCATGGGCGGCGGCTTTTGGGGCGTGGTGCTGGGGCTGTTGGTTGGCCACATGTTCGACAAAGCCCGCAGCCGCAAAATGGCGTGGTTTGCCAACCAGCGTGAGCGTCAGGCGCTGTTTTTTGCCACCACCTTTGAGGTGATGGGGCACTTAACCAAATCGAAAGGACGGGTTACCGAAGCCGATATCCATGTCGCCAATGTGCTGATGGACAGGATGAATTTGCACGGTGAATCGCGATCGGCTGCGCAAAATGCGTTTCGTATCGGAAAATCAGATAATTACCCGTTACGTGAAAAAATGCGCCAGTTTCGTAGCGTCTGTTTTGGTCGCTTCGATCTTATTCGTATGTTTCTTGAAATTCAGATTCAGGCGGCGTTTGCCGATGGTTCACTGCATCCCAACGAGCGTGAAGTGCTGTATGTGATTGCCGAAGAGTTGGGCATTTCCCGCACTCAGTTCGATCAGTTCCTGCGCATGATGCAAGGGGGAGCCCAGTTTGGCGGTGGTTATCAGCAGCAGTCCGGCGGCGGTGGCTGGCAGCAGGCGCAACGCGGCCCGACGCTGGAGGACGCCTGCAACGTCCTCGGGGTTAAATCTACTGACGATGCGACTACCATTAAACGTGCTTATCGTAAGCAGATGAGCGAGCACCATCCGGATAAGCTGGTGGCGAAAGGTCTGCCGCCGGAAATGATGGAAATGGCGAAGCAAAAAGCGCAGGAAATTCAGAAGGCTTACGAGCTGATCAAAGAGCAGAAAGGCTTTAAATAAATATACACGGCATCCTTCAAGCTGCCTCTTTGTTGGCCGCGCTGTGAAACCCCAGTCACATAGTTATCTATGCTCCTGGGGATTTCTTCGCTTGCCGCCTCGATGCATCTCGAATGATTTGTGTCTATTCGCGAGCGTAATTCAAAGGGGCTACGTTATAAGATTAAAAATCCGCTGGCGCTTTAAACGTCATGCTGTTGCCGTATGCGGGATGGGTGATGGTCAGCATCTCGGCATGCAGTTGCAGTCGGGGGGCCATCGCCAGCGCCTCAGGCGGGGCATAAAAACGGTCGCCGAGAATGGGGTGGCCTAACGCCAGCATATGTACGCGCAGTTGGTGCGAACGTCCGGTGATGGGCTTCAACATTACTCGCGCGGTGTTATCTTCCGCAAACTCCACCACTTCATATTCGGTCTGCGCTGCTTTGCCGGTTTCATAACACACTTTCTGTTTCGGACGATTCGGCCAGTCGCAGATGAGCGGTAAATCCACCAGTCCCTCTGCGGGCGCAGGATGTCCCCATACCCGCGCCACATACTGTTTTTTCGGCTCGCGCTCGCGAAACTGACGCTTCAGCTCTCGCTCTGCCGCCTTGGTGAGGGCCACTACAATTACGCCGCTGGTTGCCATATCCAGACGATGCACAGATTCAGCCTGTGGATAGTCGCGTTGGATACGCGTCATCACGCTGTCTTTGTGTTCCTCAAGACGCCCCGGCACGGATAACAGGCCGCTTGGCTTGTTGACCACCATAATGTGCTCATCCTGATACAGGATCACCAGCCAGGGATCCTGCGGCGGATTGTAGTTTTCCATCGCCATATTTGACTCCGTTACTGATGCGTGACGACGATAAGACGAAGCGCATCCAGACGCCATCCTGCCTGATTCAGGCTTTCCAGCACCTGTTGACGGTTGCTTTCAATGGCCGCGAGTTCATCATCACGAATGTTCGGGTTGACGGCGCGCAGCGCTTCCAGGCGCGACAGTTCTGCAGACAGTTTTTCATCCGCTTCATTACGCGCCGCGTCAATCAGGGCGCGGGCGGACTTCTCAACCTGCGCTTCACCCAGTTGCAGAATCGCATGAACATCCTGCTGCACCGCATTAACCAGTTTGCTGCCGGTGTGGCGGTTTACGGCACTCAACTGGCGGTTGAAGGTTTCAAACTCCACCTGCGCCGCGAGGTTGTTGCCGTTTTTATCCAGCAGCATGCGCACCGGCGTCGGCGGCAGGAAGCGGTTAAGCTGCAACTGCTTCGGTGCCTGGGCTTCCACAACGTATACCAGCTCCAGAAGCAGCGTACCGACCGGCAGCGCCTTATTCTTCAACAAGGAAATGGTACTGCTACCGGTATCACCAGAGAGGATCAGATCCAGCCCGTTACGGATCAGCGGATGTTCCCAGGTAATAAACTGCGCGTCTTCACGCGACAGCGCCACGTCACGTTCAAAGGTAATGGTACAACCGTCTTCTGGCAGCCCCGGGAAGTCCGGCACCAGCATGTGATCGGATGGGGTCAGTACAATCAGGTTTTCACCACGATCGTCCTGGTTAATCCCCACGATATCAAACAGGTTCATGGCAAAGGCGATAAGGCTGGTGTCGTCGTCCTGCTCTTCAATACTTTCGGCCAGTTGCTGCGCTTTTTCGCCGCCGTTGGAGTGGATCTCCAGCAGACGGTCGCGGCCCTGTTCCAGCTGCGCTTTCAGCGCTTCGTGTTGTTCGCGACAGCTTTTGATCAGATCCTCAAAGCCATCGGTCTCTTCGGGCGCCGCCAGGTAGTTAATCAGGTTGCTGTAAACCGTGTCATAAATAGCACGACCGGTCGGGCAGGTATGTTCGAACGCATCCAGGCCTTCGTGATACCAGCGAACCAGCACCGACTGGGCGGTTTTCTCTAAATACGGGACATGGATTTGGATATCGTGCGCCTGGCCGATGCGGTCGAGACGACCAATACGTTGTTCCAGCAGGTCCGGGTTAAATGGCAGGTCGAACATCACCAGGTTGCTGGCAAACTGGAAGTTACGACCTTCCGAGCCAATTTCTGAACACAGCAGCACCTGTGCACCGCTGTCCTCTTCGCCGAACCAGGCGGCGGCGCGGTCACGTTCGATAATCGACATCCCTTCGTGGAAGACCGCCGCGCGGATACCTTCGCGCTCGCGCAGCACTTGCTCCAGCTGCAGGGCGGTAGCCGCCTTCGCACAGATCACCAGCACTTTCTGTGAGCGATGGCTGGTCAGGTAGCCCATCAGCCACTCAACGCGTGGGTCGAAGTTCCACCAGGTGCAGGTATCCCCTTCAAATTCCTGATAAATCTGTTCCGGATAGAGCATATCGCGCGCTCTGTCTTCGGCGTTTTTGCGGGCACCCATGATGCCGGACACTTTAATGGCAGTCTGATACTGCGTCGGCAGCGGCAGCTTAATGGTGTGCAGTTCGCGTTTCGGGAAGCCTTTTACGCCGTTACGGGTGTTACGGAACAGCACGCGGCTGGTGCCGTGGCGGTCCATCAGCATGGAAACCAGCTCCTGACGTGCGTTCTGCGCACCGTCGCGGTCGCTGTTTGCCGTTTGCAGCAGCGGTTCAATATCCTGCTCGCCAATCAGTTCGCCCAGCATGTTGAGCTCTTCATTGCTGAGCTTGTTACCGGCCAGCAGCATAGCGACGGCGTCGGCAACCGGGCGATAATTTTTCTGCTCTTCAACAAACTGTGCGAAATCGTGGAAACGGTTGGGATCCAGCAGGCGCAGACGCGCAAAGTGGCTTTCCATACCCAGTTGTTCCGGGGTGGCGGTCAGCAACAGTACGCCTGGCACGCGTTCCGCCAGTTGTTCTATCGCCACATATTCACGGCTCGGCGCCTCTTCGCTCCAGACGAGGTGGTGGGCTTCATCGACAACCAGCAGATCCCACTCGGCATCGCACAGGTGTTCCAGACGCTGCTTGTTACGGCGGGCGAAGTCCAGAGAACAGATCACCAGTTGTTCGGTTTCGAACGGGTTAAACGCATCGTGCTGCGCTTCGGCGTAGCGTTCGTCGTCAAACAGGGCGAAACGCAGATTGAAACGGCGCAGCATTTCGACCAGCCACTGATGCTGCAAGGTTTCTGGCACAATAATCAGCACGCGTTCTGCCGCGCCAGAAAGCAGTTGTTGATGCAGGATCATCCCGGCTTCAATGGTTTTGCCCAGACCCACTTCATCTGCCAGCAGTACGCGCGGCGCATGACGGCGACCCACATCGTGGGCGATGTTGAGCTGATGAGGGATCAGGCTGGTGCGCTGGCCGCGCAGACCGCTCCATGGCATGCGGTACTGTTCACTTTGAAATTTACGTGCGCGGTAGCGCAGCGCAAACCGATCCATGCGGTCAATCTGACCAGCAAACAAGCGATCCTGCGGTTTGCTGAACGCCAGTTTGCTGTCGAGCAGGACTTCACGCAGCGTGACGCTGGTTTCTTCGGTATCAAGACGGGTGCCAATGTAGGCAAGCAAACCATTTTCTTCTTTTACTTCATCGATTTGCAGCTGCCAGCCTTCATGGCTGGTAATGGTATCGCCAGGGTTGAACATCACGCGGGTCACGGGGGAGTCACTGCGCGCATACAGACGGTTTTCACCGGTGGAGGGGAAAAGCAAAGTGACGGTGCGCGCATCCATGGCGACAACGGTTCCAAGTCCCAGTTCGCTTTCTGTATCGCTGATCCAGCGTTGACCAAGTGTAAAAGGCATATTTGTTCGGCTCTATATCTTTAATTGCAGGCAATAACCACCCTCTGCCAGGGAGATGCTATGGCAGAACGGTAAATGGGGTCCAGGAATGGAAAGGGCGCTATGGTAATGGATGGCGATGGATTCGTCACGCGTCAAAATAACCCTAATTGGCCTGTCAGTAGTGTAGCAAAGTTATCATCAATGAAGGGAAGAATTCCTTCCGCGACGGGCTGGAGCTGTCGCGTCAGGTAATGCTCGTAATCCAGCGGCGAGTGTTGATAATCCTTTGGCTCTGGGCCGTTCAGGGTCCAGACATAGTGAATGGTGCCGCGGTTCTGGTACTGCGCCGGGCGTCCCCGCTTCAGGTTTTCTTCATCAGCCAGTCTGGCGGCGCGTACGTGTGGCGGAACGTTGCGCTGGTACTCGCTTAATGGTCGACGCAGACGCTTGCGATAGACCAGACGCTCGTCCAGTTCGCCCGCCATCAGCCGATCAATGGTTTCACGTACGTAATCCTGATACGGTTCGTGACGAAATATGCGCAGATACAATTCTTGCTGGAACTGCTGCGCCAGCGGTGTCCAGTCGGTACGCACGGTTTCCAGCCCTTTAAACACCATCCGCTGGTTTTCTCCTTCCTGAATCAAACCCGCGTAGCGTTTTTTGCTGCCGGTATCCGCGCCACGAATGGTGGGCATCAGAAAGCGGCAGAAATGCGTTTCATACTCCAGTTCCAGCGCGCTGGTAAGGTTCTTCTCCTGAAGCGATTGCGTCCACCAGGCGTTGACGTGTGCTACTAACGCGCGACCAATTTTCGCCGCTTCCTCTTCTGTGTGGGCGCGCTTCAGCCAGACGAAGGTGGAGTCGGTGTCGCCATAAATCACGTCATAGCCCTGGGCTTCAATGAGCGCTTTGGTCTGACGCATGATCGCGTGACCGCGCATGGTGATCGACGACGCCAGGCGCGGATCGAAAAAGCGGCAGGCCGTTGTGCCGAGTACACCGTAAAAGGCATTCATGATGATCTTCAGCGCCTGAGAAAGCGGTTTATTACCGTGCCGTTTGGTGTCGTCACGCCCCTGCCAGATCGACGTCACGATCTCTGGCAGGCAGTGTTTTTCCCGCGAGAACCAGGCGTCGAGAAATCCTTCGGTGCTGTGTTCGGGATCCGGGTGCGCCATCCCTTCCACCAGTCCGACTGGGTCGATCAAAAAGGTGCGAATGATCGAGGGGTACAGGCTTTTGTAATCCAGCACCAGCACCGAATCATACAAGCCGGGACGCGAATCCATCACGTAACCGCCGGGGCTGGCGTGGGGCGGCACTTCACCAAGGTTCGGCGCAACGTAACCGGCGCGATGCATACGTGGAAAATAGAGATGGCCAAACGCGGCGACCGAACCGCCGTGACGATCGACAGGTAATCCGTTAACCGTGGATCGTTCTAACAGGAACGGCACGATCTCGGTTTTATGAAAGACTCGTGTCACCAGCTCGCAATCTTTCAGATTGTAGGTGGCGAGCGCGGGTTTATCTTCGGCAAAACGTCTGTCGATCTCATCCATGCGATCCCAGGGATTATCGATCGATTTACCTTCCCCCAGCAGTTCTTGCGAAACGGTCTCCAGCGAAAACGACGAGAAATTCCAGAAGGCAGACTTCAGCGCCTCAATGCCGTCAACGATCAGCCGCCCTTTCGCCTGGGCGAAAAAAACGCCATTTTTAAAACCGTGCTCACGCCACTCGAGTTCGCTGTTATCGCGGCCAAAACGCAGCGGGATACGGTAGCGTTCAGCATGTTTTTGCAACACGCGCAGGTCGAACTGCACCAGATTCCAGCCGATGATGAGGTCGGGATCGTAGCGGGCAACCCACTCGTTAAGCTTTTCCAACAGTTGTGGGCGGCTGTTGACGTACTCAAGCTGGAAATCGAGCGCTGAGGAATCGCCATTTTCGGGGCCGAGCATATAGACAATGCGCTGCCCGCAGCCTTCAAGCCCAATGCAGTACAACTCGCCGTGGCGGGTGGTTTCAATGTCCAGAGACAACCATTTGAGCGGTGGACGATAGTCGGGATGGGGCTTTAATCGCGCATTGACGATCGCACCGTTGCGCGTCTCACCTTCGACCCACACTGGCGAGGTGATAAAGCGTTCCATCAGATAGCGTTCAGGCGGGCGGACATCGCCTTCATAAACCGTCACGCCATTCTCACGCAACAGCTTTTCCAGTCGCATCAACTGGCGATGCGAACGGCAGTAAAGACCCGAAACCGGCTGACGATGAAAATCTTTGAGGTTGAGCGGCGTCAGACGATAACCATTTTCACTGCTTAATAACGACGTGACGCGGGCGGTTAGCGCGGTAGGGATAAACGCAACGGACTCCTGCGGCGCAAGCGTGACCTGCAAAGGCCCGCTGTCTGTTGCCAGCCAGAAGGAGACTTCAGTTCCCTGCGACGTATCCCGCCAGTGCCGGGTTAAGATAAAACCTGCCTGCGCCACGCTGTTTATCCATCAAAAAAACCAGGCATGATTATAGCCTGGTTCAACGTGTTGTGCTGGGGTTTTATACAGTTATCGGCGCTGCTACTGCCCGTAATAGGCTTTCGCTCCGTGCTTGCGCAGGTAATGCTTATCCAGCAACGTTTGCTGCATCTCGGGTAACTGTGGCGCGAGCTGGCGGCAGAAAATGCCCATGTAGGCAACCTCTTCTAAGACGATGGCGTTATGCACCGCGTCTTCGGCATTTTTCCCCCACGCAAAGGGACCGTGTGAATGCACCAGTACGCCTGGCATTTGCGCGGCGTCTATTCCATGCATCTTAAAGGTTTCGACGATCACCTTGCCGGTTTCCCATTCATACTCGCCGTTGATCTCGTGGCTGGTCATTTTGCGGGTGCAAGGGATGGGGCCGTAGAAATAGTCGGCATGCGTGGTGCCCGTTGCCGGAATGGACTGTCCGGCCTGCGCCCAGATGGTCGCGTGGCGCGAATGGGTATGCACAATACCACCAATGGTGGGAAAAGCCTGGTACAGCAGACGATGCGTCGGCGTATCGGACGAGGGCTTTTTCTGACCTTCAATCACTTCACCCGTCGCGATGCTGACAACCACCATATCGTCAGCGGTCATCACGCTGTAATCCACGCCGGAAGGTTTAATGACAAAGACGCCGTGGTCGCGATCGACGGCACTGACGTTCCCCCAGGTGAGCGTGACCAGGTTGTGCTTTGGCAGCGCCAGATTCGCTGCCAGTACCTGGCGTTTGAGATCTTCTAGCATGTTTTTCTCCCTGCCTGATGACGGTGTAAACGCGTTATCAGGCCTACACAGAGATGTAGGCCTGATTCAGCAAAGCGCCATCAGGCAACCATTTGCTTAACGTTTAAAGCCGTAATACATGTCGTTCCAGCGCAGCGCGTCCTTGAAGGCGGGCAGGCGGGTATCGTTATCAATCACGGTGATTTCGATATCGTGCATTTCGGCGAACTGACGCATGTCGTTGAGATCCAGCGCATGGCTGAAGACGGTATGGTGCGCGCCACCGGCCAGGATCCACGCTTCAGACGCGGTCGGCAGGTCCGGTTGGGCTTTCCACAGCGCGTTGGCGACCGGCAGTTTCGGTAGCGCATGCGGGGTTTTCACGGTGTCGATGCAGTTGACCAGCAGACGATAGCGATCGCCTAGGTCGATCAGGCTGGCCACGATCGCCGGACCGGTCTGCGTATTGAAGATCAGACGGGCAGGATCGTCTTTACCGCCAATGCCGAGATGCTGAACATCAAGGATCGGTTTTTCGTCCACCGCGATCGACGGACACACTTCCAGCATGTGGGAGCCGAGCACCAGATCGTTGCCTTTCTCGAAGTGATAGGTGTAATCCTCCATAAAGGAGGTGCCGCCCTGCAGACCGGTTGACATCACTTTCATGATGCGAAGCAGAGCGGCAGTTTTCCAGTCGCCTTCGCCAGCAAAGCCATAGCCCTGCTGCATCAGGCGTTGTACGGCCAGACCCGGAAGCTGTTTCAGACCGTGCAAATCTTCAAAGGTGGTCGTGAAGGCGTGGAAGCCGCCCTGCTCCAGAAAGCGCTTCATACCCAGTTCAATACGCGCCGCTTCCAGCACGTTCTGGCGTTTTTCACCGTGAACCTGAGTGGCGGCGGTCAGGGTGTAGCTATTTTCGTATTCGTCAATCAGGGCATTGATGTCGCCGTCGCTGATGGAATTCACCACCTGCACCAGATCGCCCACTGCCCAGGTGTTGACCGAGAAGCCGAACTTGATCTGCGCGGCGACTTTATCGCCATCGGTAACCGCCACTTCACGCATGTTGTCGCCAAAGCGGCACACTTTCAGATGACGGGTATCCTGTTTCGACACCGCATGACGCATCCAGGAACCGATACGGGCATGAGCCTGTTGATCCTGCCAGTGACCGGTGACTACCGCATGTTGCTGGCGCATGCGTGCGCCGATAAAGCCGAACTCACGACCGCCGTGCGCAGTCTGGTTGAGGTTCATAAAGTCCATGTCGATGCTGTCCCACGGAAGGGCCGCATTGAACTGGGTGTGGAATTGCAGCAGCGGTTTATTGAGGATAGTCAGGCCGTTGATCCACATTTTGGCTGGAGAGAAGGTATGCAGCCAGACCACCAGACCCGCACAACGATCGTCATAGTTCGCGTCACGGCAAATGGCGGTGATTTCATCCGGTGTGGTCCCCAGTGGTTTTAACACCAGCTTGCAGGGTAGTTTCGCTTCGGTATTCAGCGCTTTGACGACGTGCTCCGCGTGCTGAGTAACCTGACGCAGCGTCTCAGGGCCGTACAAATGCTGGCTGCCAATTACAAACCACACTTCATAGTTATCAAAAATAGTCATTGTCGTGTCCTTAGTGAGTCAGGGTTGCCTGGTCAGCCGGCGCAGTATTAACCGGGGTGGCAGTCGGAAGATAATGTTGCTCAGCGCTTACCGCCCACTGCTGGTAGCGGCGATAAAGCTGTTCGAAACGTTGTGCCTGGTCGGGGCGAGGTTGCAGCGTGTTTTCCACCGCGCTGGCCATTTTCTGCTGCGCCGCAGGAATATCGGCATGCACCCCGGCAGCCACGGCGGCGAAGATGGCTGCGCCCAGCGCACAGCACTGATCGGAGGCGACGATTTGTAGTGGACGGTTCAGGACATCGCAGCAGGCCTGCATAATGACCTTGTTTTTCCTGGCGATGCCGCCCAGCGCCATGACGTTGTTAACCGCAATACCTTGTTCGGTAAAGCATTCCATAATGGCTCTTGCGCCAAAGGCGGTTGCGGCTATCAGACCGCCGAACAGCGCCGGGGCATCCGTGGCCAGATTCAGATCGGTCACCACCCCTTTCAGACGTTGGTTTGCGTTCGGCGTGCGGCGGCCGTTAAACCAGTCAAGCACCACCGGCAGGTGATCCAGCGATGGGTTTTTCGCCCAGGCGTCGGTCAGCGCGGGCAGCAGTTGTTTTTGGCTGGCGCTGATCTGCGCTTTCAGTTCCGGATGCTGCGCGGCGAGTTGCTCCAGCGGCCAGCCGAGAATGCGACCAAACCACGCGTAGATATCGCCAAAGGCAGACTGTCCGGCCTCCAGACCGATAAAACAGGGGACCACACTGCCATCGACTTGCCCACAAATGCCTTTCACGGCGCGCTCGCCGACGCTCTGTTTGTCCGCAATCAGGATGTCGCAGGTGGAGGTTCCAATGACTTTCACCAGCGCATTGGGCTGTGCGCCCGCGCCGACGGCACCCATGTGGCAGTCGAACGCGCCGCCAGAGATGACGACGTTCTCCGGCAGACCAAGGCGCTGCGCCCACTCGGCGCACAGCGTACCAACTGGCAGATCGGCAGTGAACGTGTCGGTGAACAGGGGGTATTGCAAATGCTGGTTAATCAGCGGATCGAGCTCGTCGAAGAAACTGGCAGGCGGCAGACCGCCCCAGCTTTCATGCCATAATGATTTGTGCCCGGCGCTGCAACGACCCCGGCGGATATCCTGCGGGCGCGTAGTACCAGAAAGGAGGGCTGGCACCCAGTCGCACAGCTCAACCCACGAGACGGCAGCCTGGGCAACTGCGCGGTCTTCGCGGGTGACATGAAGGATCTTGGCCCAGAACCATTCGCTGGAGTAAATGCCGCCGATGTAACGGGAGTAATCGACGTTGCCCGGCGTATGGCACAGACGGGTAATGGCTTCGGCTTCTTCCACTGACGTGTGGTCTTTCCACAGGACGAACATCGCGTTTGGGTTTTCCGCGAACTCTTCCCGGAGTGCCAGCACGTTGCCATCGGCGTCAATCGGCGCTGGCGTTGAGCCCGTACTGTCGACGCCAATCCCAACGACCTCGGCACGTTGCGCCACGCTGAGTTCCGCCAATACGCTTTTCAGTGCGGCTTCCATCGACTCCATGTAGTCGCGGGGGTGATGGCGGAACCGGTTGTTCGGGGCGTCACAAAAACGTCCTTCCTGCCAGCGCGGGTACCACTCAACGCTGGTGGCGATTTCTTCGCCGGTGGCGCATTCCACAGCCAGCGCGCGCACAGAATCACTGCCAAAATCGAGGCCAATTGCAATTGCCATCCTCTTGCTCCATCCAGAAATACGGGTATGGAGAAACAGTAGTGAGTGGGGATAAAAACCGTCAGGTAGGATCCGCTAATCTTATGGATTAAAATGCTATGGCATCGCAAAGTGTGACGCCGTGCAAATAATCAATGTGGACATTTCTGCTCTGGTTATAGACACTTTTGTTACCCGTTTTTGTGGCAGTCATCGTACTGAGTCGTGACATAATGCTTTTCACAAGCGGGGTTGATGGGGCCGCCCGTGATGGTGCGGCAACAAGGCAGGACGCAAACCATACTGTCCTGCGTAATATGGACAATTTGTTTCCTCACTGAACCTCGGGAGTCGTGAAATTATGGCTGAACCGCAAAATGACCCTCTCCTGCCAGGGTACTCGTTTAACGCGCATCTGGTCGCCGGTTTAACGCCGATAGACGCCAACGGATATCTGGATTTTTTTATCGACAGGCCGTTGGGGATGAAAGGCTATATCCTTAACCTCACGATTCGGGGGGAAGGGGTGATTAAAAATCAGGGACGGGAGTTTGTCTGCCGACCCGGTGACATTTTGTTGTTCCCGCCGGGTGAAATTCATCACTACGGACGCCATCCGGATGCCAGCGAGTGGTATCACCAGTGGGTTTACTTTCGTCCCCGCGCCTACTGGCAGGAGTGGCTCACCTGGCCGTCCATTTTTGCGCAGACCGGTTTTTTCCGTCCGGACGAAGCGCATCAGCCGCACTTTAATGAGCTATTCGGCCAAATTATCCACGCCGGACAGGGGGAAGGGCGCTACTCTGAACTGCTGGCGATCAACCTGCTGGAGCAGTTACTGCTGAGGCGCATGGAGGCGATCAACGCTTCGCTGCATCCGCCGATGGATAACCGCGTGCGCGATGCCTGTCAGTACATCAGCGATCATCTGGCGGACAGCCACTTCGATATTGCCAGCGTTGCTCAGCATGTCTGCCTGTCGCCATCGCGCCTGTCGCACCTGTTCCGTCAACAGTTGGGTATCAGCGTGTTGAGCTGGCGTGAGGATCAGCGGATCAGCCAGGCGAAGCTGCTGCTCAGTACAACACGCATGCCGATTGCTACCGTTGGACGCAATGTCGGGTTCGACGACCAGCTCTATTTCTCCCGCGTCTTTAAAAAATGTACTGGCGCCAGTCCGAGCGAGTTCCGTGCCGGTTGTGAATAATATATTTCGTGTATCGTTCGCTATAAAAAATAAGAACATTGTATTTGTTCTGTAAAACTTCATCTGCTATAAAAATTTTCATATAAGGAAGTATCAGATGAGTAAGCGTATGGATATTACTGATGGTATGTTTGCCACAACAAAAAATAATGGGCTTGTTTATACTGAGGAATTGGGATGGATTGATTTAGGTCATGCGCAAGGGAATGATGCCAGAGTGTTAAAGAGAAAACTGGAACAAGAAAATTTTGCTAAATACTATGAAAAATTCAATGACTGGTACTTCCCAGTAAATTATTACCAGGAAATGGAAGTAAGGAGAAGATTATTTGGTGTTGACCTGAATTTTCATACTGGTGTACATACGCAGGTTATGGTTCGCTCATGCCTTTCTCCTGCCCTTAAGGCAAAGGTTGCCTTAACCATTATGTATGGAACTGCAAAAAGATTTGAAGCATGGCAAGACTCAATTCTCTTCAACTGGTATACCGATAGTGGTTTTAGCGTTGAGGACTTACTTTCTGATTTAGTTGGTTTTTATCGTGTTTTTGGCACTGGTCCAGATCCACTTTGGCTGGCGAACCCCGTATCCTATGAAACAGCCATACAAATATGGGATGCTCATGATCCGATAGGTACTTTTAAGAATAAAGAGTTTTCGCCCAAACTATTTTCGACGATATCACCATTTAAATATGGTGAACCTATCAAAAAACTTCTTCCAGAATGGTTAAGTTATATAAAACCTCTGGATGGTTCATTTCCCGGTGTATTATATAATCAGTTTCATAATAGTCCTGTCAATGGTTTTTTTAAGAACAAAGACAGGATAAACCATGAGCTTTATGGTTCAGTGTCAGTATCTGATACGACAAATTATGCTGACTCTCCCTTTGAACGTCCACTTTTTTTTCTTCTTCACTCTCACTCACCACAGAGGCAATGGTGAACATGAAAAAATGGATTTTACTATTATTGTCATTGCTTCTGTTCCCTTTTATCGTCTTCTTTGGTTGTTTTGCTCTGATGTCAGGGGATCATCATTACAGACGTGATGACATTATTTCTTACTGGTTATATACCCCTGATATTCTGAAAAAGGTACCACAACTATCAAAAGAAGTTGAATATGAACATTATTATGACCTGGATGATCAACATACCTATGTTGTCATAAAGTGGAGCAATATTAATGATATTATTGCTAAAAAAACATGTTTATTAGATTTTTTGCAGCAATTAAGTCCTTCTGTGAAATATAATTGTTTGTGGGTGTATCACGATCAGCGTGATTACGCTGATAACTACCAACGGTATTGTGTACACCAAAAAAGGGATGCCCTTGAACTGGAATACTACGAAACAGTGAGATGACTCAAATGCCTGGCCTTACAGCATGCCGTCGTGCGGTTGTGAAGAAAAAGTGAATGATGTGCCCGTGAAGATGTCATAACCTGTAACTATTCAGATGATTGGTCGCTTGACGTCGCAGGGATGGGTTTGCAGAATCCCTGTTTCGTAAAACTGACGGACGCATTATGCAAGCATTGCTGGAACACTTTATTCTCCAGTCCGCCATGTACGCTTTGATTGCTGTGGCGCTGGTGGCCTTCCTGGAATCGCTGGCGCTGGTGGGGTTGATTTTACCGGGAACGGTATTGATGGCCGGGCTGGGCGCCCTGATAGGCAGCGGGGAACTCAACTTCTGGCATGCATGGCTGGCGGGAATTATCGGCTGTCTGCTTGGCGACTGGATCTCGTTCTGGCTGGGCTGGCGCTTCAAAAAACCGCTGCACCGCTGGTCGTTCATGAAAAAGAACAAAGCGCTGCTCGATAAAACCGAGCACGCACTGCATCAGCACAGTATGTTCACGATTCTGGTGGGACGCTTTGTTGGTCCAACGCGCCCGCTGGTGCCGATGGTCGCCGGAATGCTCGATCTGCCGGTGGCGAAATTCATCACGCCCAACATTATTGGCTGCCTGCTCTGGCCGCCATTTTATTTTCTGCCGGGGATTCTGGCTGGTGCGGCAATTGATATTCCGGCGGGTATGCAAAGTGGCGAGTTTAAGTGGCTGCTGCTGGCGACAGCCATCCTGCTGTGGTTCGGTGGCTGGCTGTGCTGGCGCCTGTGGCGTAGTGGAAAAGCCGCGACGGACCGCTTAACGCATTACCTGCCAAAAAGACGTCTGCTCTGGCTGGCGCCGATCGTGCTGGGGATGGGGATTGTTGCGCTGGTGACGTTGCTTCGCCACCCGCTGATGCCGATGTATCTCGATATTCTGCAAAAAGTGGTGGGCTACTGATATTCCTGCAGGATAAGCGTAAGCGCCATCCGGCAATCCATTATTTTTTAATCCCCAACAGCGCTGAGGCGCTGGCTTTACCGCTCAGCAACTCATCCGTTTCGCCCTGCCACGCGATGCGACCGTCGGCCACGACCACTGAGCGCGGGGCGATGCGCGCCGCATCTTCGACACTGTGCGACACCATCAGTAGCGTCAGTTGCCGGGCATGGCAGATATCGCTTACCAGGGTCAGCATCTCCTGACGTAGCGCGGGATCGAGGGCTGAAAAGGGCTCGTCAAGCAGCAGGATCGGCTGTTCGCGCACCAGACAGCGCGCCAGTGCCACACGCTGGCGTTGACCGCCGGAAAGCTCTCCGGGCAGGCGGGCCATCAGCGTCTCGATCCCCATTTGTTGCGCGATATGCAGGCGCTTCTCTTTCTGTTCGGCGCTTAATTTCAGTCCTGGATCCAACCCCAGACCGATGTTTTGCTCAACGTTTAGATGGCTGAACAGATTGTTCTCCTGAAACAACATCGAAACCGGGCGACGTGATGGCGGCGTGGTGGTGTGGTCTTCCCCTTCGATCAACAGGGTGCCGCGGGCAGGCGTGAGAAAACCGGCAATCAGACTCAGTAACGTACTTTTCCCTGCGCCGCTTGGCCCCAGAATCGCCACCTGTTCACCGCGCGCCACAGACAGCGTAAAGCGCATGGGCAAATGGTGGTAGAGCCAGGTGATATCAGTCAGTCTTAACATTTCGCCCCGGTAACGTCTCAATAACGGTAAATAAAATAAAGCACAGGATCAGCAATAAGAGCGCAGTGACGGCACCGTCCTGACTGCGGTAAGAGCCAATTTGCTGATACAGATAAAACGGCAGGGTGCGGAAATCATCGTTGCCGAACAGCGCCACCACGCCAAAATCGCCGATAGACAGCACACAGGCAAAGGCCAGCGCCTGCGCCAGCGGACGCTTCAATGCCCGCAGTTCTACCACTTTTAGCCGCTGCCAGCCTTCAATCCCCAGCGACTGACACAGCATGGTGTAGCGGGCGGTAATATCGCGCATCGGGTTTTCCAGCACTTTCAACGCGTAGGGAATGGCCATCAGCGCATTGGTGAAAATCACGATGCCGTCAGCGGACTCCGGCAGGCCGATGCTGTTATTGAGCAACAGGAAGAAGCCGGTGGCCAGCACAATGCCTGGCATCGCCAGAATAAGCATCCCGCTTAGCTCAAGCGCTTGTCCTGCCAACAACTGCTGACGGGCGCGCAGTTCGCGGCTGCTCCACAGCAGCATCATCGTCAGGATCACGCACAGCAGACCCGCTGCCAGCGCAATACGCAGCGAAGTCCACACCGCCTGCCACAAAATGGGCTGCGCGAGCACGTCCAGCAGATGGCGATTCACCCCGTCGACCATCACCGCCAATAACGGTGGAAGCAACAGCAGCAGCGCGAGGACGATCAGCAGGGCATCGGTTAAACGGCTGTGCAGCCGATCGTCCGGATCGCGCCATCCCTGAACCAGGGTTGTGCCGGGAGCAATAGCTTTACTCAATCGTTGACTGAGGAGCACCAGCGCCAGACAGCACACCATCTGGATCAGCGCCAGCATGGCGGCACGGGCAGGATCGTAGTCGAAATTCAGCGCCTGATAAATCGCCAGCTCAATGGTGGTCGCCTGCGGCCCGCCGCCCAGCGACAGCACGGTGGCGAAACTGGCAAAACAGAGCATAAAAATCAGCGCAGCGACCGGTGGGATTTGGCGACGCAGCCATGGCCACTCGACAAAGCGGAAGAACTGCCAGCCGCGGATACCCAGTTGGGCGGCAAGCTGACGCTGCTCGCCAGGGATATTCTCCAGTGATTGCAACAACAGACGGCTTGCCATCGGCAGATTAAAAAAGATGTGAGCCAGCAGGATGCCCTGCAACCCGTAAGGCGAGAAGGTCCACTCCAGTCCAAGCACGTGCCAGAGCGAAGCCAGCCACCCCTGGCGTCCATAGACGCTGAGAATACCAAACACCGCAACCAGCACCGGGAGGATCAGCGTCATGGCGCACAGGCGCAGCAGGGCCAGACGCCCCGGAAAACGGCGTCGGTACAGTGCACGGGCAAGGAAGATGGCTGGAACAACAGAAAGCACCGCCGACAGGAAGGCCTGCCAGAAGGAAAAACGCACCACGTGCCACAGGTAGCTGTCCTGCCACAGCGAGGACCACGCCGCCTGCGGCGCGTTGAACCACAATGCCAGAAATGCGGCCAGCGCCACCGTCACCATCAACGTGGCGGCACAAAGGCCAGGGATCAGCCAGCCGGCAATTAACGGCTGACGGCGCGTTGCCATTCGCTAATCCATGCCTGGCGTTGTGCCGCCACTTCCGCTGACGTGAATTCCAGGGTCGTTGCGGGTTTAGTTAGTTGTTCGAACCCGGCAGGCAGGGTGACATTTGCCACCGGATACATCCAGTTGCCGGTCGGGATAGCATTCTGGAACGCGGGTGACACCATGAATTTGAGGAACTTTTCTGCCAGCTCAGGCTGCTTACTGGCTGCAGTACGCGCGGCGACCTCCACCTGCAGGTAATGGCCTTCGCTAAAGTTGGCCGCCACGTAGTTCTCTTTTTTCTCTTCGATGATGTGATACGCCGGAGAGGTGGTGTAGCTCAGCACCAGATCGCTTTCACCTTTCAGGAACAGGCCATAAGCTTCGCTCCAGCCTTTGGTGACAGTGACGGTTTTGGCCGCCAGCTTCTGCCACGCCTGCGGTGTTTTATCGCCATACACTTTCTGCATCCACAGCATCAGCCCAAGTCCTGGCGTACTGGTGCGCGGATCCTGATAAATCACCCGCCATTTCTGATCGCTCTCGACCAGCTCCTTCAGGCTTTTCGGTGGGTTTTTCAGTTTGTTTTTGTCATATACGAAAGCGAAGTAGCCGTAATCAAACGGGACGAAGGTGTCATTCTTCCAGCCGCCTGGGACATTGACCGCCTCGCTGGCGACACCGCTTTTCGCGAACAATTGGGTTTGCGTCGCCGCTTCCAGCAGGTTGTTATCCAGTCCCAGCACCACGTCGGCCTTGCTGTTTTTCCCTTCCATTCGCAGGCGATTAAGTAACGACACGCCATCTTCCAGCGCCACCAGCTTCAGTTCACAGTTGCAGTCGGCTTCAAAGGCTTTTTTCACCGCCGGGCCAGGGCCCCAGTCTGCGGCGAACGAGTCGTAGGTGTAGACGGTGAGAACCGGTTTTGCGAAGGCAGGCGCTGCGCACAGGAGTAAAAGGGGAAGACATTTTTTCAACACTTTGCACCTCAAAAGATGGGTGGCAAAGGATTTTGAGCAGTAGCCTCAAATCCCTTCGCCGGCGTTATCCGGATCAGGTTCGACGGGTATTATCTCAGCCCATACGCTTCATCATTCAAGCAGCCTCTGTGTTGGCTGCGTCCGCTCACCCCAGTCACATAGTGTTCTATGCTCCTTGGGATTCACTCGCTTGCCGCCTTGCTGCAGCTTGAATGATTTTGTGTATGTTTATTAGCACCCCGTTGAGAACGGCGTTAGTGTAGTGATTTTGCCGCGTTGCGGCAATCATGGATCCGGCGGCGCAAACCACGCGGATTTAAAGTCGAACCAGCCGAGGGTGTTCATGCGCAGGCCGCGCATACTGCGCTGGCCCTGAATAATCAGCCAGTGGTGGATCAGCGGGACAATGGCTTTGCTGGCAAGCAATTGCTGACACCACATGGCCAGATTCATTTCGCCGGTGCGCCAGCGCGCGGCGTCGGCTTCCCAGTCCAGCGGAATGCAGTGCTGTAACAGCGGGACTTCACACAGATGCGCGAACAAAGAGAAGTCGAGCGGCAGGGTGAAGTTGGCGCTGTTAAGCCAGATGTCGCTTTCAATTTCCCCGGCATGCCATTGATCGTAGTCGATCTCCTGAATCTCTAGCTTCACCTGATGTTCAGCCAGAAGCTGACTCATGATCTGTGCAATCACCTGATGTTCGATGTGTTCGTGATAATAGGTCAGCGTGAGCGTCTCCAGCCCGGCAGGTTTCTCGCCGTGACCCGGTCGCGCGTGATGCCAGCGGGGCAGTAAGCCATAGGCCGGGAACCAGTGACGTTGATACTGTTCATCGGCATAGTAAAGCAGGTTACTTGGTGACAGTACGCGACTGACCCACTCCCGAACCTCCTGATTGGCGCCGCGATGGGTGCGGGCGTCGAACAACAGATAATAGCATCCCTCTTCCAGGCGGCTTTCGATAGCCTTCTCATCTTCCGTGGGACCTTTCAGCGTCAGGCCGCCGTTTGGCTCGTCGCCTATATCCGGCAGAACCCAGACGTTCACTTCATCAATCAGGGCCCGATAACCGAAGAAATCATCAAATGCATGAATTTTCAGCTGATTACGAGTATTCCGTATCACCGCGTATGGGCCGGTGCCAATCGGATGGCTGGAAAAATTGCTCAGGGTTTCCCATTCGCGCGGCAGGATCATCGCCGGGACCTGGCCCAGCAGCCACGGCAGCCAGCGATCGGGTTGCGAAAGATGAATGTCCAGCGTCCAGGGCGTGGGTGAAACGATCTCGCTGATGTGCGAATAGAGCGGTAAGACGTTAATGCGTGTCAGTGACGACACCACATCGTCCATTTCCAGTTCACGACCGTGGTGAAAATGGATCCCCGGACGCAGGAAAAAGCGCCAGTGCAGGGGGGAGATTTGCTGCCAGTGGTGGGCTATGTCGGCTTCCAGTTCCCCATTTTCCTCATTTACGCGGGTCAGGGCGCTGAAGATTTGGCGGGCAATGTGGGTTTCTGAGCGACGCAGTGCGCTGCCGGGCAGCAGATTTTGCATGGGACGATAGTAAAGTACGCGCAGGATGTGACGGCCCTGACGGAAGCTGCGGCCCAGATGGGAAACCAGCATCTGCCGCACGGCCGTTTTGTCGCCGACCAGTTGCACCAGTTGATCGATGCGATCCTGCTCCAGCAGATCTTCCGCGCGCTGTTGCTGGAGCGCCAGTCCGGTATACAGGAAGGTTAAGCGTGAACGTTTTCCGCGTCCCACTTCCGCCTCCCACGTCAGCCAGCCGCGCTCCTGCATGGTATTGAGCAGCGTGCGCATATGACGGCGCGAGCAGCTCAGCAGATCCGCCAGTTCGTTGAGCGTGGTGTCCTGTGTTTTGCCGTCGCAGCATTGCCACAAGCGGATGAACTGTTGTTGCAGACGGCCAGAAGACATAAAAGGGGAACTCCTGCGGAAAACTCAGCAATTTTATTATCCCTATATTAGGCCAATAATACATTCCGATGAAGCACTATGACGGGGTCATCTATATGCGCCAGTTTTATCAGAAGTACTTTGCCGCGACAGAAGGGTTGTCCTGGTTGGCTTGCCTGAGCGCGCCGCAGCGCTTAAAGATGCTGGAAGAACTGATGCAGTGGGAGGTGACAGCCTGACCCTGGAGTAGCAGACATCATGTGTGACTGAGTATTGGTGTTAATCACCGCGCCAGCAGGTATTATCTGCTGGCTTTTTTCGTTTCGGCTGCGCTGACTAAGGAAAGATATGCTCTGGTTAATGACGATGGGACGACGTCTCAACGGTGTTTACGCGGCGTTTATGCTCGTCGCATTTATGATGGGCGTGGCGGGGGCGCTACAGGCGCCGACGCTGAGCCTGTTTCTCAGTCGCGAGGTCGGGGCGCAGCCGTTCTGGGTGGGGCTGTTTTACACCGTTAACGCCATCGCCGGGATTGGCGTAAGTCTTGCGCTGGCAAAACGCTCGGACAGCCAGGGAGACCGGCGCAAGCTGATTCTGTTTTGTTGCCTGATGGCCATCGGTAATGCGCTGCTGTTTGCCTTTAATCGCCACTACCTGACGCTGATCACCTGCGGCGTACTGCTGGCGTCGCTGGCAAATACCGCGATGCCGCAATTGTTCGCGCTGGCGCGGGAATATGCCGACAGCTCGGCGCGAGAAGTGGTGATGTTCAGCTCTGTGATGCGTGCGCAGCTTTCACTGGCGTGGGTGATTGGTCCGCCGATGGCCTTTATGCTGGCGCTGAATTACGGTTTTACCGTGATGTTTTCGATTGCCGCCGCGATTTTTGCGCTCAGTTTCATCCTGATTGCCTTTATGCTGCCGTCTGTCGCCCGCGTTGAACAACCGGCGGATGCGCCGGTGATCCAGACTGGTGGCTGGCAGGATAAAAACGTACGCATGTTGTTTATCGCTTCCACGCTGATGTGGACCTGCAACACCATGTATATCATCGATATGCCGCTATGGATTAGCGCGGAGCTTGGACTGCCGGATAAGCTTGCCGGGATCCTGATGGGCACCGCCGCAGGACTGGAAATTCCGATCATGATCCTTGCCGGCTTTTACGTAAAACGCTTCGGTAAGCGCCGGATGATGCTTATTGCCGTCACCGCGGGCGTGCTGTTTTATCTCGGGCTGATTTTCTTCCACAGCCATCAGGCGCTGCTGATATTGCAACTGTTTAATGCGGCGTTTATCGGGATCATTGCCGGTATTGGCATGCTCTGGTTTCAGGATCTGATGCCGGGCAGGGCCGGATCGGCGACGACGCTATTTACCAACAGTATTTCGACCGGCGTAATTCTGGCGGGGGTGATCCAGGGCGCGGTTGCTCAGAGCTATGGTCACTTCGCGGTATACTGGGTAATTGCGGCGATTTCGTTGGTTACGCTGGTGATGACCGGGCGGGTGAAAGACGTTTGAATTATGATTGACGGATGGCGGCTAACGCCTTATCCGACCTACAGAAATCCGTAGGCCGGATAAGCGCAGTGCTTCCGGCATGGCGGGCTTAGCGCATAAACGCCGGTTGTTTCTCTTCGTAGGCGGCGATCGCGTCTTCGTGTTGCAGCGTCAACCCGATGCTGTCCAGACCGTTCAGCATGCAGTGGCGGCGGAAGGCGTCGATGTTAAAGTGATACGTTTTCTCGCCTGCTTTCACGACCTGCGCTTCCAGATCCACTTCGAAGTGAATACCCGGATTCGCCTGTACCAGCGTAAACAACTCGTCGACTTCTTCATCACTTAACTTCACGGGCAGCAGTTGGTTGTTAAAGCTGTTGCCGTAGAAGATGTCCGCGAAGCTCGGCGCAATCACCACTTTGAAGCCGTAGTCCGTCAACGCCCACGGCGCGTGCTCACGAGAAGAGCCGCAGCCGAAGTTTTCACGCGCCAGCAGAATCGAGGCGCCCTGGTATTCAGGGAAGTTCAGGACGAACTCCGGATTCGGCTGCTGACCTTTTTCATCCAGAAAACGCCAGTCATTGAACAGGTGCGCGCCAAAACCGGTGCGGGTAACCTTCTGCAAAAACTGCTTAGGAATGATGGCGTCAGTATCGACGTTGGCGGCATCCAGCGGGACAACCAGGCCGTTATGTTGGGTAAATTTCTCTGCCATGGGAGTCTCCTTATTTGATGCTGCGAATGTCGGCAAAATGACCGGTAACGGCGGCAGCCGCGGCCATCGCCGGGCTGACCAGATGGGTACGCCCACCGCGGCCCTGACGCCCTTCAAAGTTACGGTTGCTGGTTGACGCGCAGCGTTCGCCCGGATTCAGGCGATCGTTATTCATCGCCAGACACATGGAGCACCCCGGCAGACGCCATTCGAATCCGGCTTCGATAAAGATCTTATCTAACCCTTCCGCTTCTGCCTGTGCTTTGACCGGACCGGATCCTGGAACCACCAGCGCCTGGACGCCCGGCGCGACTTTACGACCTTTGGCGACCTCTGCGGCGGCGCGCAAATCTTCAATACGCGAGTTAGTGCACGAGCCGATGAACACTTTATCGATCGCCACTTCCGTTAACGGTACACCCGGTTTCAGGCCCATATAGGCCAGCGCTTTTTCAGCACTGGCGCGCTCAACCGGATCGGTAAACGACGCCGGATCGGGAATGTTGTCCGTCACGGAGATCACCTGGCCCGGATTGGTTCCCCAGGTCACCTGAGGAGCAATCTCTTCAGCTTGTAAGGTGACAACCGTATCAAAGCGTGCGTCGGCGTCGGTTTGCAACGTTTTCCAGTACGCGACTGCGTCATCAAAATCTTTACCTTTCGGCGCGTGCAGACGACCTTTGACGTAGTTAAAGGTGGTTTCATCCGGGGCGACTAATCCGGCTTTGGCACCCATTTCAATCGCCATGTTGCACAGGGTCATGCGGCCTTCCATGCTCAGGGCTCGGATGGCATCGCCACAAAACTCAACGACATGACCGGTACCGCCGGCGCTACCGGTTTTACCGATAATCGCCAGTACGATGTCTTTGGCGGTGATTCCCGGCGCTGCGGTGCCTTTGACTTCAATCTTCATGGTTTTGGCGCGGCCCTGCTTCAGGGTCTGGGTAGCCAGCACGTGCTCGACTTCGGAGGTGCCGATACCGAACGCCAGCGCGCCAAAGGCGCCGTGGGTCGCGGTATGCGAGTCGCCGCAGACGATGGTCATTCCCGGCAAGGTGACGCCTTGTTCGGGCCCCATCACGTGAACGATGCCCTGATACGGGTGGTTCAGATCGTACAGCTCAACGCCAAATTCGTTACAGTTCTTAATCAGTTCCTGCATCTGGATACGCGCCATCTCGCCGGACGCATTGATATCTTTGGTCTGCGTGGAGACGTTGTGATCCATCGTGGCAAAGGTTTTACCCGGCTGGCGAACCGGGCGACCATGCGCACGCAGGCCGTCGAACGCCTGCGGAGAGGTCACTTCATGCACCAGATGTCGGTCGATATACAGCAGCGGGGTTTCGTTTTGCGCTTCATAGACGACGTGCGCATCAAACAATTTTTCGTATAACGTTTTAGCCATGATTACACCCCTTGTGCGACATAACGAGCAATGATGTCGCCCATCTCATCGGTACCGACGGCAGCCGCGCCACGGGCTAAATCACCGGTGCGGATACCTTCTTCTAATGCGCGGTTAACCGCACGTTCAATGGCGGATGCCGCGTCATCGGCATCCAGGCTGTAGCGCAGCAGCAGCGCCAGCGACAAAATTTGCGCAATCGGGTTAGCAATATTCTTGCCGGCAATATCTGGTGCGGAGCCGCCCGCCGGTTCATACAAACCAAAACCCTGCTCGTTCAGACTGGCGGAGGGCAACATCCCCATCGAGCCGGTGATCATCGCGCATTCATCAGACAGAATGTCGCCAAACAGGTTGGAGCACAGCAGCACGTCAAACTGGGACGGGTCTTTAATCAACTGCATAGTGGCGTTGTCGATGTACATGTGCGCCAGCTCAACGTCCGGATATTCTTTGGCAATTTCATTGACGATTTCGCGCCACAAAATAGACGTTTGCAGAACGTTAGCTTTGTCGATGGAGGTCACTTTACGGCGGCGTTTACGCGCAGATTCAAACGCAATGCGCGCGATACGTTCAATTTCAAAGCGGTGATAGACCTCGGTATCGAACGCTTTTTCATGCTGGCCGCTGCCTTCGCGACCTTTTGGCTGACCGAAGTAGATCCCGCCGGTCAGTTCACGGACGCACAAAATGTCGAAGCCATTCGCGGCGATGTCGGCGCGCAGAGGGCAGAAAGCTTCCAGTCCCTGATACAGTTTTGCCGGACGCAGGTTGCTGAACAGTTTGAAGTGCTTGCGCAGCGGCAGCAGCGCGCCGCGTTCCGGCTGGCTGTCCGCCGGCAGATGTTCCCATTTCGGGCCGCCGACGGAGCCAAACAGAACGGCGTCGGCCTGTTCGCAGCCTTCCACCGTCGCCTTCGGCAGCGGTTGACCGTGGTTGTCGATCGCCGCGCCGCCGACATCATAATGGCTGGTGGTAATGCGCATCTCAAAACGATGGCGAATAGCGTCCAGGACTTTCAGGGCTTGCGTCATCACTTCCGGACCAATACCGTCGCCCGGCAAAACAGCAATATGGTAGTTCTTCGACATCACACGGTTTCCTTGTTGTTCTCGTTGTTCTGAGCTTTACGTTGCAACTCTTTTTCGACTTCTGCCGCACGCCAGATGTTGTTCAGCACGTGCACCATCGCTTTCGCGGAAGATTCAACAATGTCTGTCGCCAGACCGACGCCGTGGAAACGACGCCCGTTATAGTTGGCGACGATATCGACCTGACCCAGTGCGTCTTTGCCATGCCCTTTGGCGGACAGGCTATATTTCACCAGTTCAATGTCGTAATCGGTAATGCGGTTGATCGCCTGGTAAATGGCATCGACCGGGCCGTTACCGTTAGCCGCTTCGGCTTTCACGTCACTGCCGCAGGCCAGCTTGACGGAGGCAGTGGCGATATCGTTAGAGCCCGACTGGACGCTGAAATAATCCAGGCGGAAGTGCTCTGGCTCTTCCTGTTGCTTGCCAATAAACGCCAGCGCTTCCAGATCGTAATCAAACACCTGACCTTTCTTGTCGGCCAGCTTCAGGAAGGCGTCGTACAGATTGTCCAGGCTGTATTCACTCTCTTTATAACCCATCTCATCCATACGGTGTTTTACCGCTGCGCGCCCGGAACGGGAGGTCAGATTCAACTGCACCTGATTCAGACCGATGGATTCCGGCGTCATGATTTCGTAGTTTTCACGGTTCTTCAGCACGCCGTCCTGGTGGATCCCTGAGGAGTGGGCAAACGCACCGCTGCCGACAATCGCTTTGTTCGCCGGGATCGGCATGTTGCAGATCTGGCTGACCAACTGACTGGTACGCCAGATCTCCTGATGGTTAATGCGAGTGTTGACGTTCAGGATGTCCTGGCGAACTTTAATCGCCATGATCACCTCTTCCAGCGAACAGTTACCGGCACGCTCGCCAATGCCGTTCATCGCGCCTTCTACCTGACGTGCGCCAGCGTGAACCGCAGCCAGCGCGTTGCCGACGCCCAGACCTAAGTCGTCATGGGTGTGGACGGAAATGATCGCTTTATCGATGTTTGGTACGCGCTCATACAGACCGGAGATAATGCCCGCAAACTCGAAGGGCATGGTGTAACCGACGGTGTCCGGAATGTTGATGGTTTTAGCGCCAGCATTAATGGCGGCTTCCACAACGCGGGCCAGATCGGCGATCGGCGTACGGCCAGCATCTTCACAAGAGAATTCAACATCGTCGGTGTAATTACGTGCGCGTTTCACCATATAGACCGCGCGCTCAATCACCTCGTCCAGCGTGCTGCGCAGTTTAGTAGCGATATGCATCGGTGAGGTGGCGATAAAGGTATGAATACGGAAGGCTTCAGCAACCTTCAGCGACTCAGCCGCGACGTCGATATCTTTTTCCACACAGCGGGCTAATGCGCAAACCCGGCTGTTCTTGACCTGACGAGCGATAGTTTGTACGGATTCGAAGTCGCCGGGAGAGGAGACCGGAAAGCCGACTTCCATCACGTCAACACCCATACGCTCAAGGGCCAGCGCAATCTGCAGCTTCTCTTTCACACTCAGGCTTGCCTGTAACGCCTGTTCACCGTCGCGTAAAGTGGTATCGAAAATAATGACTTGCTGGCTCATGTTTTAGGTCCTTAGTCTTTAGGGCGCCTTGCTTCGAGCATAAAAAAACCCGCGCAACGGCGCGGGTTTTTTATCTTACTGGATACGACTTAATGCTGAATGCCGCTCACCAGTCTACCGCGCAACGAAGATGCGTTTAGTAGTAGTAGACCGTTAAAGCGAGCGATACGAATCATTAAATCAACTCCAGGCGAATGCGATATGCTTTTAGTGGTACTGGATACGATGACTGATGTCAACCCCACCGCTGAAAACACCGCACCAGTCAGAAGAAAAGGGAGGGGCGGATTTAGCTAATTGTGCTGAACTTTTTCTGTTATTGCCGATGAAAAAACGGCGGAGGGTTTACACTTTTCATCGTTTGACATATTTAAGCACGCTTTTTTTCAAATGCTGTCACGGCAGTCTGATAAGTCACGAACGCAATAAATTAGTTATCCATATGATTTTGAAGATTTTATGGTAGTTAATAATAAATTAATAATGGGGGTGAATATGGCAATTGATAAGCTAATGTTAAGAATTAACGCGTGAGTAATATAAAAATTTAATTGAATGCCAGCATTTTATTCATAAAGCTCATGATTGTTTATTGGCGTCGCTTATGTTTATATTGCTCCCGTCATTGAAATTTATGATTTATCGTGCGGGGAAGGATTCCACATCGTGCTGATGCGGGGTTTTTACGGCGATCTTCCCGCACCTTTATGTTTTCCGAAATTTTATCTCTGCCCTTTTTCTTATTTTATATGCATGGTAAATCATATTTTCTGAGATTATTTCTCTGCATTCCGGCAAGCAAAAAGGGAGTTAAGCGTGACAGTGGAGTTAAGTATGCCAGAAGTAACCGTTGATAAACCTAATCCCCATCATTTAGAGATGGATAAACCGCAACTTCGTATGGTTGATCTTAATCTATTGACTGTATTTGATGCGGTAATGCAGGAGCAGAATATTACCCGTGCCGCGCATGCTCTCGGCATGTCGCAGCCAGCCGTAAGTAACGCCGTGGCGCGTCTTAAAGTGATGTTTAATGACGAACTTTTTGTGCGCTACGGTCGCGGTATTCAACCCACCGCGCGGGCCTTCCAGCTTTTCGGTTCCGTCCGCCAGGCGCTGCAATTAGTGCAGAATGAATTGCCCGGTTCAGGATTTGAACCTGGCAGCAGTGAGCGCGTGTTTCATCTTTGCGTTTGCAGTCCGCTGGATAATATTCTGACCTCTTTAATTTATAATCGTATTGAAAAAATCGCCCCTAATATTCATGTTGTATTTAAGTCCTCTTTAAATAAGGATACTGAACACCAATTACGTTATCAGGAAACTGAGTTCGTTATTAGTTATGAAGAATTCCGTCGTCCTGAATTTACAAGTATTCCATTGTTTAATGACGAAATGGTACTGGTCGCCAGTCGTAAGCATCCACGCATTAACGGACCATTGGTGGAAAGCGATGTTTATAATGAACAGCATGCGGTCGTTTCACTTGACCGTTTTGACTCGTTTAGTCGGCCCTGGTATGACTCGGTTGATTCGCAATCGTGTGTAGCCTATCAGGGGATGGCATTAATCAGTGTGCTTAATGTTGTTTCGCAAACGCATCTGGTGGCTATTGCCCCTCGCTGGTTAGCTGAAGAGTTTGCACCCTCTCTGGATCTACAAATATTACCGTTACCTTTAAAATTGAATAGCAGAACTTGTTATCTGTCATGGCATGAAGCTGCGGGTCGGGACAAAGGGCACCAATGGATGGAAGAACTGTTAGCTTCCGTCTGCAAGCGTTAGGCATGAATGAGATAAACCGGGTGCAGACATCCGGTTTATCCTGTCTGTTTTTTATTTATTGGCATTTTATTCTGAATTGAGTCTGGCTATCTTTCTTTCATTCGCGTAAAAATTGATGATTCGCTGTATGCGCGCATTTTCAACCGATTAATTCTCATTACCTGAGAAAAATTTAGTTTAATTCACCGTTTCTTCGTCGCTTACCTCTCTTTTATGCTTATTTTCCGGCGTCTTTCCCCCTTTCTCTGAATTGCCTGCGTCCTGGGGAGCGGTTAAGGTGTTTTACACATCATTAATCGTCATTCAGTGAGGCAAGCCATGGAGATGTTGTCTGGAGCCGAAATGGTCGTCCGATCGCTTATCGATCAGGGCGTTAAGCAGGTATTCGGTTATCCCGGGGGCGCCGTCCTCGATATTTATGATGCGTTGCATACGGTCGGTGGGATCGATCATGTGCTCGTCCGCCATGAACAGGCGGCCGTGCATATGGCCGATGGCCTGGCGCGGGCAACGGGGGAAGTGGGCGTGGTGCTGGTAACTTCCGGCCCAGGCGCCACCAATGCGATTACTGGAATTGCAACGGCGTATATGGATTCTATTCCGTTAGTGATTCTTTCCGGTCAGGTCGCGACCTCGTTGATTGGCTACGACGCCTTTCAGGAGTGCGACATGGTGGGGATCTCCCGCCCGGTGGTGAAACACAGTTTTCTGGTGAAGCAGACGGAAGATATTCCACAGGTGCTGAAAAAGGCCTTCTGGCTGGCGGCGAGCGGTCGTCCGGGTCCGGTGGTGGTGGATTTGCCGAAGGATATTCTTAATCCCGGCAAAAAACTGCCTTATTCCTGGCCAGAATCAGTCAGCATGCGGTCGTATAACCCGACCACGGCGGGCCATAAAGGGCAGATTAAGCGCGCTCTGCAAACGCTGGTTGCGGCAAAAAAACCGGTTGTCTATGTCGGCGGCGGGGCGGTGACGGCGGGGTGCCACGAGCAGCTGCGTCAGACCATCGAAACGCTTAACCTGCCGGTGGTCTCTTCGCTGATGGGGCTTGGGGCATTTCCCGCAACGCACCGTCAGTCGCTCGGGATGCTGGGCATGCATGGCACTTATGAAGCCAACATGACGATGCATAACGCCGATGTGATTTTTGCCGTTGGGGTACGTTTTGACGATCGCACAACGAATAATCTGGCCAAGTATTGCCCGAATGCAACGGTGTTGCATATTGATATCGACCCGACATCCATTTCCAAGACGGTGACAGCGGATATCCCGATTGTCGGGGATGCACGTCAGGTGCTGGAGCAGTTACTGGAATTATTGCCGCAGGAATCCGCTCAGCAGCCGCTGGATGATATTCGTGACTGGTGGCAACAGATTGAACGCTGGCGCGCGCGTCAGTGCCTGAAATATGACACGCACAGCGAAAGTATCAAACCGCAGGCGGTCATTGAGGCTATCTGGCGTCTGACCAATGGCGGTGCGTATGTGACGTCGGATGTGGGTCAGCATCAGATGTTTGCCGCCCTTTATTACCCCTTCGATAAACCGCGCCGTTGGATCAACTCTGGTGGTCTCGGTACGATGGGTTTCGGCCTGCCTGCGGCACTGGGGGTAAAAATGGCGCTGCCGGAGGAAACGGTGGTCTGTGTGACCGGTGACGGCAGTATTCAGATGAACATTCAGGAGTTGTCGACCGCGCTGCAGTATAAACTGCCGGTTCTGGTGCTAAACCTGAACAACCGTTATCTGGGCATGGTGAAGCAGTGGCAGGACATGATCTACTCGGGTCGTCACTCTCAATCGTATATGCAGTCGCTGCCTGATTTTGTTCGCCTGGCGGAAGCCTACGGACATGTCGGCATTCAGATTTCTCGTCCTGATCAACTGGAAAGTCAATTGAGTGAAGCGCTGGCGCAAGTGAAAAACGGTCGTCTGGTGTTTGTTGATGTTACCGTCGATGGCAGCGAACACGTCTACCCGATGCAGATTCGCGGCGGCGGGATGGATGAAATGTGGTTAAGTAAAACGGAGAGGACCTGATTATGCGCCGGATATTATCAGTACTGCTGGAGAACGAATCCGGTGCGCTGTCGCGCGTGATCGGCCTTTTTGCTCAGCGGGGTTACAACATTGAGAGCCTGACCGTCGCGCCGACGGACGATCCGACGCTCTCTCGTATGACCATCCAGACGGTAGGCGACGAGAAAGTACTGGAGCAAATTGAAAAGCAACTGCACAAGCTGGTGGATGTGTTGCGGGTCAGTGAACTTGGGCACGGCGCGCACGTCGAGCGCGAAATCATGCTCGTGAAGATTCAGGCCAGCGGCTATGGTCGGGAAGAGGTGAAACGCAACACGGAGATTTTTCGTGGGCAGATTATTGATGTCACGCCAAACCTCTATACCGTTCAGTTGGCGGGGACCAGCGATAAGCTGGACGCTTTTCTGGCAACGCTGCGCGAAGTGGCGAAAATCGTTGAGGTTGCGCGTTCCGGTGTGGTGGGACTATCGCGCGGCGACAAAATAATGCGCTAATCATTCTCTTTTCGTTAATTCATATGCCCAACGTCCTCCGTTGGGCATTTTTTTGCGAAATCCGTGGTAACCCGGAATAAAAGCGGTTGCCGCAGTAACTATTCTGCGCTTAGATGTTACCGATTTTAACCCATGCCGTTACAATGGTTATGGTTTGTACATTTTACGCAAGGGGCAATTGTGAAACTGGATGAAATCGCTCGGCTGGCTGGTGTATCGCGAACGACTGCAAGCTACGTAATTAACGGAAAAGCAAAGCAATACCGCGTGAGCGACAAGACTGTCGAAAAAGTCATGGCGGTGGTGCGTGAGCATAATTACCACCCGAATGCTGTGGCTGCCGGGCTGCGTGCTGGACGCACACGTTCTATCGGTCTGGTGATCCCGGATCTGGAGAACACGAGCTATACCCGTATTGCGAATTATCTTGAACGCCAGGCGCGCCAGCGTGGTTATCAACTGCTGATTGCCTGTTCGGAAGATCAGCCTGATAACGAAATGCGTTGCATTGAACATCTTTTACAGCGTCAGGTTGATGCGATCATTGTCTCCACATCGTTGCCGCCGGAACACCCGTTCTATCAACGCTGGGCCAATGATACCTTCCCAATTGTGGCGCTGGATCGTGCATTAGATCGTGAACATTTTACCAGTGTCGTGGGTGCCGATCAGGACGATGCCGAAATGCTGGCCGCAGAGTTGCGTAAGTTCCCGGCTGACACCGTGCTCTATCTGGGCGCGCTGCCGGAGTTGTCTGTGAGCTTCCTGCGCGAGCAGGGGTTCCGTGCGGCCTGGAAAGACGATCCGCGTGAAGTGAATTTTCTGTATGCCAACAGCTATGAGCGTGACGCGGCGGCACAGCTATTTGAAAAATGGCTGGAGACGCATCCGATGCCGCAGGCGCTGTTTACCACCTCATTTGCCCTGTTGCAGGGGGTGATGGATGTGACGTTGCGTCGTGATGGTAAGCTGCCTTCCGACCTGGCGATTGCGACCTTTGGCGACAACGAACTGCTGGATTTCTTACAGTGCCCGGTTCTGGCCGTGGCGCAGCGCCATCGTGATGTTGCAGAGCGCGTGCTGGAAATTGTCCTGGCGAGTCTGGATGAGCCGCGTAAACCAAAACCTGGTTTAACGCGCATTAAACGTAATCTCTATCGTCGTGGCGTATTAAGCCGCAGCTAGTCAATTTTTGAATTCTGCGCCAGAAGACAATTTTTCTGGCGCAACTTAACGCTCCCCTCTCCACAATACCCTCACCATAATTAAGATTATTCCTTATAATTTTCTCAACTTTACCGAAATAATCCGTATTTAAACGAAACAGAGGCGGTTTCAGGTTATTGAGACGTAACGGCAGGTTAGATATGTATTATTTTGTTACATGCTTGTCGTGAATTGCCGAATTAACAAACACTTTTTGTCGCCGCAGCGCGAATGTCTCGGCGGGCTTGTTGGTGCGCGGTGTTTGCAGCCATAAACAGGGACTGTATTCATGATGCAATATGTCCTAAAATGCCGCTCGCGTCGCAAACTGACACTTTATATTCCCTCCTGAGAATAATTGTTCGTTTTAAAGCGGTGATGAGTTTTGGGATTTTTTCTTACAAATATTCATGACGTTAATTTGCTTCGTTCGTTGGACAGAATTTAATCAACGCTGATATTAGCCGTAAACATTGGGTTTTTTACTCAGGTAAGCGTTGTGACTCGCTTGACAAGCTTTTCCTCCGCTCCGTAAACTCCTTTGAGTGGGAATTTGTGGGGCAAAGTGGTAATGAGGGGGGGAGACTGGCATGTTCCGGGGAGCAACGTTAGTCAATCTCGACAGTAAAGGGCGCTTATCTGTGCCTACCCGTTACCGGGATCAACTGATCGAGAGTGCTACCGGTCAAATGGTTTGTACCATTGACATCCATCACCCGTGCCTGCTGCTTTACCCCCTGCCTGAATGGGAAATTATCGAGCAAAAATTATCGCGTCTGTCGAGCATGAACCCGGTAGAACGCCGTGTGCAGCGTTTACTGTTGGGGCATGCCAGTGAATGTCAGATGGACAGTGCCGGGCGATTGTTGGTGGCGCCTGTCCTGCGGCAACATGCCGGGCTGACAAAAGAAGTGATGCTGGTTGGACAGTTCAATAAGTTTGAACTGTGGGATGAAACGACCTGGTATCAACAGGTCAAGGAAGATATCGACGCTGAGCAGAGTGCGACCGGGACGTTGTCGGAGCGCCTGCAGGACTTGTCTCTATAAGATGATGGAAAATTTTAAACACACCACGGTGCTGCTGGACGAGGCCGTAAACGGTCTCAATATTCGTCCTGATGGCATCTACATTGATGGAACATTTGGTCGCGGTGGTCACTCGCGTCTCATTCTCTCGCAGCTTGGCGAAGAGGGACGTCTGCTGGCAATCGATCGCGATCCGCAGGCGATCGCCGTCGCCCAGACCATCAATGATCCTCGCTTCTCCATCATTCATGGACCTTTCTCCGCGCTGGCTGACTATGTTGGCGAGCGCGAACTGACCGGCAAGATCGACGGGATTCTTCTCGATCTTGGCGTCTCTTCACCGCAGCTTGACGACGCTGAGCGCGGTTTTTCTTTCATGCGTGACGGCCCGCTGGATATGCGCATGGATCCCACTCGCGGCCAGTCGGCTGCTGAATGGCTGCAAACCGCAGAAGAAGCCGATATCGCCTGGGTGCTGAAAACCTTTGGCGAAGAGCGTTTTGCCAAACGTATTGCCCGCGCCATCGTTGAGCGCAACCGCGAACAGCCCATGACCCGCACGAAAGAACTGGCGGAAGTGGTCGCGGCGGCAACGCCGGTGAAAGACAAATTCAAACATCCCGCGACCCGTACCTTCCAGGCGGTGCGCATCTGGGTGAACAGTGAACTGGAGGAGATAGAGCAGGCGCTAAAAAGCTCGCTCAGCGTGCTGGCCCCGGGGGGGCGGCTTTCTGTCATCAGTTTCCACTCGCTGGAAGACCGCATTGTGAAACGCTTTATGCGTGAGCAAAGCCGTGGTCCGCAGGTTCCGGCAGGATTACCGATGACGGAAGAGCAGCTCAAAAAACTGGGCGGTCGTGAGCTAAGAGCATTAGGCAAGTTGATGCCGGGTGAAGAAGAGGTTGCAGAGAATCCTCGTGCCCGTAGTTCAGTTCTGCGTATTGCAGAGAGGACGAACGCATGATCAGCAGAGTGACAGAGGCCCTCAGCAAAGTTAAGGGATCGATTGGAAGCAACGAGCGCCATGCTTTGCCTGGCGTGATCGGTGACGATCTTTTGCGATTTGGGAAGCTGCCACTCTGCCTGTTCATTTGCATCATTGTGACGGCGGTGACGGTGGTAACAACCGCGCACCACACACGATTACTGACTGCGCAACGCGAACAACTGGTTCTGGAGCGCGATGCGCTGGATATCGAGTGGCGCAACCTGATTCTTGAGGAGAATGCCCTCGGCGATCATAGCCGGGTTGAACGGATCGCAACGGAGAAGCTGCAAATGCAGCATGTTGATCCCTCACAAGAAAATATCGTAGTGCAAAAATAAGGAAAAACGCGACGCATGAAAGCAGCGGCAAAAACGCTAAAACCAAAACGTCAGGAAGAACAGGCCAACTTTATCAGTTGGCGTTTTGCGTTGCTGTGCGGCTGCATTTTACTGGCGCTGGGTTTCTTGCTGGGCCGCGTCGCCTGGCTGCAGATTATCGCGCCGGACATGCTGGTCCGTCAGGGCGACATGCGTTCGCTTCGCGTACAGGAAGTGGCAACGTCGCGCGGTATGATAACCGACCGTTCGGGCCGTCCGCTGGCCGTCAGCGTACCGGTGAAAGCTATCTGGGCCGATCCAAAAGAGGTGCATGAAGCCGGGGGCATTACCGTTGGCGACCGCTGGAGAGCGCTCTCCACTGCCCTGAATATTCCCCTCGACCAACTGTCTGCCCGGATCAACGCCAACCCAAAAGGGCGTTTTATCTATCTGGCGCGTCAGTTAAACCCGGATATGGCGGATTACATCAAAAAGCTAAAGCTGCCGGGTATTTATCTGCGCGAAGAGTCCCGTCGTTACTATCCTTCCGGCGAAGTGACCGCTCACCTTATTGGTTTTACCAACGTGGATAGCCAGGGGATTGAAGGCGTTGAGAAGAGTTTTGACAAATGGCTCACCGGTCAACCGGGCGAGCGTATTGTGCGTAAAGACCGCTACGGTCGCGTCATTGAAGATATCTCTTCTACCGACAGCCAGGCGGCGCATAACCTCGCGCTGAGCATTGATGAGCGCCTACAGGCGCTGGTGTATCGCGAACTGAACAATGCGGTGGCGTTTAACAAGGCAGAATCCGGGAGCGCGGTGCTGGTTGATGTGAGTACCGGCGAAGTGCTGGCAATGGCGAACAGCCCGTCCTACAACCCGAACAACCTGAGCGGCACGCCAAAAGACGCGATGCGTAACCGTACCATTACCGACGTTTTCGAGCCGGGTTCTACCGTCAAACCGATGGTGGTGATGACCGCGCTCCAGCGCGGCGTGGTGCGGGAAAACAGCGTGCTAAATACCGTTCCCTACCGAATTAACGGCCACGAAATCAAAGACGTGGCGCGCTACAGCGAATTGACCCTGACCGGGGTTTTACAGAAGTCGAGTAACGTCGGTGTTTCTAAGCTGGCGTTAGCGATGCCGTCCTCAGCGTTAGTGGATACTTACTCACGTTTTGGGCTAGGAAAGGCGACCAATTTGGGGTTGGTCGGAGAACGCAGTGGCTTATATCCTCAAAAACAACGGTGGTCTGACATAGAGAGGGCCACCTTCTCTTTCGGCTACGGGCTAATGGTAACCCCGTTACAGTTAGCGCGAGTCTACGCAACGATTGGCAGCTATGGCGTTTATCGTCCGCTGTCGATTACCAAAGTGGATCCCCCGGTTCCCGGCGAGCGCATTTTCCCGGAATCGACCGTACGTACCGTTGTGCACATGATGGAAAGCGTGGCGTTGCCGGGCGGCGGTGGGGTGAAGGCGGCGATTAAAGGTTATCGCATCGCCATTAAAACCGGTACCGCGAAGAAAGTTGGTCCGGATGGCCGCTATATCAACAAATACATTGCTTATACCGCAGGCGTTGCGCCTGCGAGTCAGCCGCGCTTCGCGCTGGTTGTTGTTATCAACGATCCGCAGGCGGGTAAATACTACGGCGGCGCCGTTTCCGCGCCGGTATTCGGTGCCATCATGGGCGGCGTTCTGCGCACCATGAACATCGAACCGGATGCGCTGGCAACGGGCGAAAAAAGTGAATTCGTAATTAATCAAGGCGAGGGAACAGGTGGCAGATCGTAATTTGCGCGACCTTCTTGCTCCGTGGGTATCAGGTTTACCTGCGCGAGAACTGCGAGAGATGACACTCGACAGCCGTGTGGCTGCGGCGGGCGATCTCTTTGTGGCAGTGAAAGGTCATCAGGCGGACGGGCGTCGATATATCCCGCAGGCGATAGCGCAAGGTGTGGCTGCCATTATTGCAGAGGCAAAAGACGAGGCAACCGACGGTGAAGTGCGTGAAATGCACGGCGTACCGGTTATCTATCTCAGCCAGCTTAACGAGCGTTTATCTGCGCTGGCGGGCCGCTTCTATCACGAGCCATCTGAAAACATGCGTCTGGTCGGCGTCACCGGCACGAACGGTAAAACCACCACGACCCAACTGCTGGCGCAGTGGAGCCAACTGCTCGGCGAAACTAGCGCAGTGATGGGCACGGTAGGCAACGGCCTGCTCGGTAAAGTGATCCCAACGGAAAATACCACCGGCTCGGCCGTAGACGTTCAGCAGGTGCTGTCGGGGCTGGTCGAGCAGGGCGCGACCTTATGCGCGATGGAAGTCTCTTCCCACGGTCTGGTGCAGCATCGCGTCGCGGCGCTGAAATTTGCCGCCTCGGTGTTTACCAATTTAAGCCGTGACCATCTGGATTATCATGGCGATATGGAGCATTACGAAGCCGCGAAATGGCTACTTTTCTCCACGCACCGTTGTGGGCAGGCAATTATCAACGCGGATGATGAAGTCGGTCGCCGTTGGCTGGCGAAACTGCCGGATGCCGTGGCCGTCTCAATGGAAGATCATATCAACCCTAACTGTCATGGCCGGTGGCTGAAGGCCGTCGAGGTGAATTATCACGACAGCGGCGCGACCATTCGTTTTGCCTCAAGCTGGGGCGAGGGTGAAATTGAAAGCCGTCTGATGGGCGCGTTTAACGTCAGTAATCTGTTGCTGGCGCTGGCCACACTGCTGGCGCTGGGCTATCCACTGGCTGACTTGCTGAAAACTGCTGCGCGTCTGCAACCCGTTTGCGGGCGTATGGAAGTCTTTAGCGCGCCGGGTAAAACCACCGTGGTTGTTGATTATGCCCATACCCCTGATGCGCTGGAAAAAGCGCTACAGGCGGCGCGTCTGCACTGCACCGGGCAACTCTGGTGCGTCTTTGGCTGCGGCGGCGATCGTGACAAAGGGAAGCGCCCACTGATGGGGGCGATTGCCGAAGAGTTCGCTGATGTTGTGGTCGTAACGGACGACAACCCGCGTACTGAAGAGCCGCGCGCCATTATCGACGACATTCTGGCAGGTATGCTGGATGCTGGTCGTGCAAAAGTGATGGAAGGCCGTGCCGAAGCGGTGACCAACGCCATTATGCAGGCGAAAGATAACGATGTCGTGCTGGTGGCAGGTAAAGGGCACGAGGATTACCAGATTGTCGGTACGCAGCGTCTCGACTATTCCGACCGCGTAACTGCGGCGCGCCTGCTGGGGGTGATCGCATGATTCGCGTAACGCTCAGCCAACTCGCCGGTATTCTCGGCGGCGAACTGAAAGGGGGCGATCTGTCCCTTGATGCCGTCACCACCGATACGCGTAAGCTGACGCCGGGCTGCCTGTTTGTGGCGCTCAAAGGCGAACGTTTTGATGCTCACGATTTTGCCGAACAGGCAAAAGAGGGGGGGGCGGGCGCGCTCTTGGTTAGCCGTCCGCTGGCGGTTGATTTGCCACAGGTGGTTGTGCAAGACACCCGTCTGGCCTTCGGTGAGCTGGCTGCGTGGGTTCGCGCTCAGGTTCCGGCACGCGTGGTGGCGTTAACCGGCTCGTCCGGTAAAACCTCTGTGAAAGAGATGACGGCGGCGATTCTCAGCCAGTGTGGCAATACGCTCTATACCGCAGGCAACCTGAATAACGACATTGGCGTACCGATGACGCTGCTGCGCTTAACCCAGGAATATGACTATGCGGTCATTGAGTTAGGTGCCAACCACCAGGGCGAAATCGCCTGGACCGTCAGCCTGACGCGTCCGGAAGCGGCACTGGTCAACAACCTGGCGGCGGCGCATCTGGAAGGCTTCGGTTCGCTGGCGGGAGTGGCGAAGGCGAAGGGCGAAATTTTTACCGGTCTGCCTGAAAACGGCATTGCCATTATGAATGCCGATAACAATGACTGGTTGAACTGGCAGAACATTATCGGCGATCGAAAAGTCTGGCGTTTTTCACCGAATGCTACCAACAGCGATTTCACTGCCACCAATGTCCATGTGACGTCACATGGCACCGAATTTTTACTGCAAACGCCTGGCGGAAGCATTGATGTACTGCTGCCATTGCCCGGACGTCACAATATCGCCAATGCCCTGGCGGCGGCAGCGTTGTCGATGGCTGTTGGCGCGACGCTGGAGGCGATCAAAACCGGTCTGGCAAATTTAAAAGCGGTACCGGGCCGTCTGTTCCCTGTCCAGTTAGCGGAAAACCAACTGCTGCTTGATGATTCGTATAACGCCAACGTCGGGTCAATGACCGCCGCGGTACAGGTGCTGTCCGAAATGCCGGGTTACCGTGTGCTGGTTGTCGGCGATATGGCCGAACTGGGCGCAGAAAGCGAAGCCTGCCACGTGCAGGTCGGTGAGGCGGCGAAAGCGGCAGGCATCGACTGCGTATTGAGTTCAGGGAAACTGAGCAAGGCTATCAGCGATGCGAGTGGCGTCGGCGAACATTTTGCGGATAAAGCCGCGCTGATCGCGCGTCTGCAGACGCTGATTGCAGAGCAACAGATAATTACCATTTTGGTGAAAGGTTCACGTAGTGCCGCCATGGAAGAGGTCGTACGCGCATTACAGGAGAAAGGATCATGCTAGTTTGGCTGGCCGAACATTTGGTCAAATATTATTCCGGCTTTAACGTCTTTTCCTATCTGACGTTTCGCGCCATTGTCAGCCTGCTGACCGCACTGTTCATCTCATTGTGGATGGGCCCGCGCATGATCGCCCGTCTGCAAAAACTCTCCTTCGGTCAGGTTGTACGTAACGATGGTCCGGAGTCCCACTTCAGCAAGCGCGGCACGCCGACGATGGGTGGGATCATGATCCTGACGGCGATCGTTATTTCCGTTCTGCTGTGGGCCTACCCGTCAAACCCGTACGTCTGGTGCGTATTGGTGGTGTTGATTGGTTACGGCATTATCGGCTTCGTCGATGACTACCGCAAAGTGGTCCGCAAAGACACCAAAGGCCTGATTGCGCGCTGGAAATACTTCTGGATGTCGGTCATTGCGCTGGGTGTTGCTTTCGCACTGTACCTCGCCGGGAAAGACACGCCAGCGACAGAGCTGGTGGTGCCGTTCTTCAAAGACGTCATGCCGCAGTTGGGGCTGTTCTACGTTCTGCTGGCGTATTTCGTGATTGTCGGCACCGGTAATGCGGTGAACCTGACTGACGGTCTGGATGGTCTGGCGATTATGCCAACCGTCTTCGTCGCGGGGGGATTCGCGCTGGTGGCGTGGGCGACCGGTAACATGAATTTTGCCAACTATCTGCATATTCCGTACTTACGTCATGCCGGCGAACTGGTAATCGTCTGTACGGCGATTGTCGGCGCGGGCTTAGGATTTCTGTGGTTTAACACCTATCCGGCGCAGGTCTTCATGGGCGACGTCGGATCGCTGGCGCTGGGTGGCGCGCTTGGCATTATCGCCGTGCTGCTACGTCAGGAGTTCCTGCTGGTGATCATGGGTGGGGTATTTGTCGTGGAGACCTTGTCGGTGATATTGCAGGTCGGTTCCTTCAAGTTGCGCGGTCAGCGTATCTTCCGCATGGCACCGATTCATCACCACTATGAACTGAAAGGCTGGCCGGAACCGCGCGTGATTGTGCGCTTCTGGATTATTTCGCTGATGCTGGTCCTGATTGGCCTGGCAACGCTGAAGGTACGTTAATCATGGCTGATTACCAGGGTAAAAACGTCGTCATTATCGGTTTGGGATTAACCGGACTCTCTTGCGTGGACTTTTTCCTCGCTCGTGGCGTAACCCCTCGCGTGATGGATACCCGTGCGACACCGCCGGGACTGGATAAGTTACCGGAGGCAGTAGAGCGTCATGTCGGCAGTCTGAATGACGACTGGCTGCTGGCGGCGGATCTGATTGTGGCAAGCCCTGGTATCGCCCTCGCGCATCCGTCACTGAGCGCAGCGGCTGATGCGGGTGTTGAGATTGTTGGCGATATCGAGTTGTTTTGCCGTGAAGCGCAGGCACCGATTGTGGCGATCACCGGTTCGAACGGGAAAAGCACCGTCACGACGCTGGTAGGTGAAATGGCGAAAGCGGCAGGTGTGAACGTCGGCGTTGGCGGCAACATTGGCCTTCCCGCCTTGATGCTGCTGGATGCAGAACGCGAACTGTATGTCCTTGAACTCTCCAGCTTCCAGCTGGAAACCACGTTCAGCCTGCAGGCGGCCGCGGCTACTATTCTGAACGTTACTGAAGATCACATGGACCGGTATCCGTTTGGTTTACAACAGTATCGCGCGGCAAAACTGCGCGTTTACGAGAATGCAAAAGTCTGTGTGGTCAATGCCGATGATGCGTTGACGATGCCGATTCGTGGAGCCGATGCGCGTTGTGTGAGCTTTGGCGTCAACATGGGCGATTATCACCTTAACCGTCAGCAGGGCGAGACCTGGCTGCGGGTGAAGGGTGAGAAAGTGCTGAACGTGAAAGAGATGAAGCTTTCCGGCCAGCATAACTACACCAACGCCCTGGCGGCGCTGGCGCTGGCGGATGCGGCAGGTTTACCGCGCGCCAGCAGCCTGAAAGCGCTGACGACGTTCACCGGTCTGGCGCATCGGTTCCAGTTAGCGCTGGATCATAACGGTGTGCGCTGGATTAACGACTCGAAAGCGACCAACGTCGGCAGCACCGAAGCGGCGCTGAACGGCCTGCATGTTGATGGCACGCTGCATCTGTTGCTGGGCGGCGATGGTAAATCGGCGGACTTCTCTTCGCTGAGTCGTTATCTGGAAGGCGATCGCGTGCGGTTGTACTGTTTTGGTCGCGATGGCGCGCAACTGGCGGCGCTGCGCCCGGAAATTGCGGAACAAACCGAGACGATGGAAGAGGCGATGCGCCTGCTGGCGCCGCGCGTGAAGTCAGGCGATATGGTGCTGTTGTCTCCGGCCTGCGCCAGCCTCGATCAGTTTAAGAATTTTGAGCAACGGGGTGATGTCTTTACCCGTCTGGCAAAGGAGCTGGGTTGATGCGTTTATCTCTCCCTCGCCTGAGACTGCCGCGCCTGCCGGGATTTGGCATCCTGGGATGGATCTTTGCGGCGCTTAAAGGCTGGGTGATGGCCTCACGGGACAAAGATTCTGACAGTCTGATCATGTACGATCGCGTGCTGCTATGGCTGACGTTAGGCCTTGCGGCGATCGGTTTCATCATGGTGACGTCGGCATCCATGCCCGTTGGGCAGCGTCTGGCGGGCGATCCGTTTCTGTTTGCCAAGCGTGATGCGCTCTATATTTTTCTGGCATTTTGTCTGGCGATGATCACGCTGCGTCTGCCGATGGAGTTCTGGCAGAAATACAGTACCACGATGCTGATCGCCTCGATCATCATGCTGTTGATCGTGCTGGTAGTAGGGAGTTCGGTGAACGGAGCATCGCGTTGGATTGCATTAGGTCCTCTGCGTATTCAGCCTGCGGAATTTACCAAGCTGTCGCTGTTCTGCTATCTGGCGAACTACCTGGTGCGCAAGGTTGACGAAGTTCGTAATAACCTGCGCGGCTTTTTAAAGCCGATGGGCGTGATTCTGGTACTGGCGATCCTGTTGCTGGCGCAACCTGACCTCGGTACGGTGGTCGTGCTGTTCGTGACCACGCTGGCGATGCTGTTTCTGGCTGGGGCAAAGTTGTGGCAGTTCATTGCCATTATCGGCATGGGGATTTCTGCGGTCGTACTGCTGATTCTCGCCGAACCGTATCGTATTCGCCGCGTAACCTCGTTCTGGAACCCGTGGGAAGATCCGTTTGGTAGCGGATACCAGCTTACCCAGTCACTGATGGCATTCGGTCGCGGTGAAATGTGGGGACAGGGGCTGGGCAACTCGGTACAGAAACTGGAGTATCTGCCGGAAGCGCATACGGACTTTATCTTCGCCATCATTGGGGAAGAACTGGGTTATATCGGTGTGGTATTGGCGCTTTTAATGGTATTCTTCGTCGCTTTTCGCGCGATGTCGATTGGCCGCAAAGCGCTGGAGATCGACCACCGTTTTTCCGGATTTTTGGCCTGTTCCATCGGTATCTGGTTTAGTTTTCAGGCTCTGGTGAACGTCGGTGCGGCGGCAGGCATGCTGCCAACTAAAGGTCTGACGCTGCCGCTCATCAGTTATGGTGGCTCGAGTTTGCTGATTATGTCGACGGCCATCATGTTTTTGTTGCGAATTGATTATGAAACGCGCCTGGAAAAAGCACAGGCGTTTACACGAGGTTCACGATGAGTGGTCAAGCGAAGCGGTTAATGGTGATGGCGGGCGGTACCGGCGGGCACGTGTTCCCGGGACTGGCGGTCGCGCACCATTTAATGTCCCAGGGCTGGGAAGTTCGCTGGCTGGGTACCGCAGATCGTATGGAAGCGGATTTAGTCCCTAAGCATGGCATCGATATTGACTTCATCCGTATCTCCGGATTGCGCGGAAAAGGCGTGAAAGCGCTGTTGGCCGCCCCTTTGCGTATTTTCAACGCATGGCGTCAGGCGCGCGCAATCATGAAAAGTTTTAACCCCGATGTGGTGCTGGGGATGGGCGGGTATGTTTCCGGTCCCGGCGGTCTGGCCGCGTGGTCACTGGGCATTCCAGTCGTGTTGCACGAGCAAAATGGTATCGCCGGGTTAACGAATAAATGGCTGGCGAGAATTGCTACCAAGGTCATGCAGGCGTTTCCTGGCGCGTTTCCGAATGCGGAAGTGGTCGGGAACCCGGTACGTACAGACGTGCTGGCGCTGCCGTTGCCGCAGGATCGTCTTGCCGGACGCGAAGGTCCGATTCGTGTGCTGGTGGTCGGCGGATCGCAGGGCGCTCGCGTGCTGAACCAGACCCTGCCGCAGGTTGCCGCCAGACTGGGTGATGCGGTGACTATCTGGCATCAGAGCGGGAAAGGCGCGCAGCAGACCGTAGAACAGGCCTATGCCGACGTGGGGCAACCCCAGCATAAGGTAACGGAATTTATTGATGACATGGCGGCCGCCTACGCGTGGGCCGATGTGGTGGTCTGTCGTTCTGGCGCATTGACGGTAAGTGAGATTGCCGCCGCCGGTTTACCGGCGCTGTTTGTGCCGTTTCAACATAAAGACCGACAGCAGTACTGGAATGCGCTGCCGCTGGAAAAAGCGGGCGCAGCCAAAATTCTCGAGCAGCCGCAGTTTACTGTGGATGCCGTCGCCAGCACCCTGTCCGGGTGGTCGCGAGAAAGTTTGTTAACCATGGCAGAACGTGCCCGCGCTGCATCCATTCCGGATGCCACCGAGCGTGTCGCAAATGAAGTGATCCGGGCTGCCCGGGCGTAATTGTAGCGGTGCCTTTTGCATCGCCTGAATTGAGAAGTGAATGGCGTAAAGAATGAATACACAACAACTGGCAAAACTGCGTTCTATCGTGCCCGAAATGCGTCGCGTTCGGCACATCCACTTTGTCGGCATCGGTGGTGCCGGGATGGGCGGTATTGCCGAAGTTCTGGCCAATGAAGGGTATCAGATCAGTGGTTCAGATTTAGCGCCTAACCCGGTGACGCAGCAGTTGACGAACCTGGGAGCAACGATTTATTTCAACCATCGCCCGGAAAACGTGCGAGATGCGAGTGTGGTTGTGGTCTCCAGCGCCATCTCGGCTGATAACCCGGAGATTGTGGCGGCGCATGAAGCGCGCATCCCAGTGATCCGCCGCGCGGAGATGCTGGCGGAGCTGATGCGTTTTCGTCATGGCATCGCGATTGCCGGGACGCACGGTAAAACGACCACCACCGCGATGGTCTCCAGTATTTACGCGGAAGCAGGACTGGATCCCACTTTCGTTAACGGGGGTCTGGTGAAAGCGGCAGGCGTGCATGCGCGTCTGGGCCATAGCCGTTACTTAATTGCGGAAGCGGATGAGAGCGACGCGTCATTCCTTCATCTGCAGCCGATGGTGGCGATTGTCACCAACATCGAAGCCGACCACATGGATACCTACCATGGCGATTTCGAAAATTTAAAGCAGACGTTTATTAATTTCCTGCACAACCTGCCGTTTTATGGTCGTGCGGTGATGTGTGTTGACGATCCGGTGATCCGCGAGCTCTTGCCGCGCGTGGGCCGTCAGACCACTACTTATGGCTTTAGCGATGACGCAGACGTTCGCGTCGAAGATTATCAGCAGGTGGGCCCGCAAGGGCACTTCACCCTGCTGCGCCAGGGGATGCAAGACCTGCGCGTCACGTTGAATGCGCCAGGTCGCCATAACGCCCTGAACGCGGCGGCGGCCGTGGCAGTTGCGACGGAAGAAGGTATTGCAGACGATGCGATCCTGCGTGCGTTGGAAAGCTTCCAGGGGACCGGGCGGCGCTTCGACTTCCTCGGTGAGTACCCGCTCGAGCCGGTGAACGGTAAAGCCGGTACGGCAATGCTGGTGGATGATTACGGGCATCACCCGACGGAAGTGGATGCGACCATTAAAGCGGCGCGGGCGGGATGGCCGGACAAAAATCTGGTGATGCTGTTTCAGCCACACCGTTTCACGCGTACGCGTGATCTGTATGACGACTTTGCCAACGTGCTGACCCAGGTTGATGCGTTGCTGATGCTGGATGTCTACGCAGCGGGTGAAGCGCCGATTCCAGGAGCGGACAGCCGTTCGCTGTGCCGCACTATTCGTGGTCGCGGTAAAATCGACCCGATTCTGGTTTCCGATCCGGCGCAGGTCGCAGAAATGCTGGCACCGGTATTAACCGGCAACGATTTGATTCTGGTACAGGGCGCGGGAAATATCGGCAAAATCGCGCGTTCCTTAGCCGAAATCAAACTGAAGCCGCAAATTCAGGAGGACGAACAACATGGCTGATAAAATCGCGGTCCTGCTGGGCGGTACCTCTGCTGAACGTGATGTGTCGCTGAATTCCGGCGCAGCAGTGTTGGCCGGATTACGGGAAGGCGGCGTGGATGCACATCCGGTCGACCCGAAAGAGGTCGACGTGACGCTGCTGAAATCAATGGGCTTTCAGAAAGTCTTTATCGCCCTGCATGGCCGTGGTGGGGAAGACGGAACCTTACAGGGACTGCTGGAGCTGGTTGGTTTGCCTTATACCGGCAGCGGCGTGATGGCATCGGCGATCTCCATGGATAAACTGCGCAGCAAGCTGCTGTGGCAGGGGGCGGGATTACCTGTCGCGCCATGGGTCGCGCTGACGCGATCTCAGTTTGAAAAAGGTCTTGATGAAGAACTGGTTAAGCAAATTTCTGTGCTGGGTTTACCGCTGATTGTGAAGCCCAGCCGTGAAGGATCCAGTGTGGGAATGTCGAAAGTGTCAGAATATGACGCTTTACAGGATGCATTAACGCTGGCATTTCAGCATGATGAAGAAGTTCTGATCGAGAAATGGCTCAGCGGTCCGGAATTTACGGTCGCGATACTGGGTGAAGAAATTTTACCCGCAATTCGTATCCAACCTGCCGGAACCTTCTATGATTATGAGGCGAAGTATCTGTCTGATGAGACACAGTATTTCTGCCCTGCAGGTCTGGAAAGCGAGCAAGAAGATATTTTACAGGCAGTCGTGCTGAAAGCATGGACAACCCTGGGCTGTAAAGGCTGGGGTCGCATTGACGTCATGCTGGATAACGATGGCCAGTTTTATCTGCTGGAAGCGAATACCTCTCCGGGTATGACCAGCCACAGCCTGGTGCCGATGGCGGCGCGTCAGGCGGGGATGAGTTTCTCGCAGTTGGTGGTACGAATTCTGGAGTTGGCGGACTGATATGTCGCAGGCTGCGCTGAACACGCGAAACAGTGATGAAGAGGTTTCTTCCTCACGTCGCAATAATGGAACGCGTCTTGCAGGTATTTTCTTCCTGTTGACGGTGCTGTGTACCGTGCTGGTCAGCGGCTGGGTGGTGTTGGGGTGGATGGAAGATGCACAGCGTTTGCCGCTGTCAAAGCTGGTGTTAACCGGTGAGCGCCATTACACGAAGAATGATGATATTCGCCAGTCGATTCTGGCGCTGGGTGCGCCCGGCACCTTTATGACCCAGGACGTGAATATCATCCAGAGTCAGATCGAACGCTTGCCGTGGATCAAGCAGGCCAGCGTCAGAAAGCAATGGCCCGATGAATTGAAGATTCATCTGGTTGAATATGTGCCGATTGCGCGTTGGAATGATCAGCATATGGTGGACGCCGAAGGAAATGCCTTCAGCGTGCCGGCCGATCGCACCAGCAAGCAGGTTTTACCCATGTTATCTGGCCCCGAAGGCAGCGCGAGTGAAGTGTTGCAGGGGTATCGTGACATGTCGCAGGTGTTGGCGAAGGACCGGTTTACCCTGAAGGAGGCGGCAATGACCGCTCGTCGTTCCTGGCAGTTGACGCTTAATAACGATATTAAGCTCAATCTTGGCAGGGGTGACACGATGAAACGTTTGGCTCGCTTTGTAGAACTGTATCCGGTTTTACAGCAGCAGGCGCAAACCGATGGCAAACGGATTAGCTACGTTGATTTGCGTTATGACTCAGGAGCGGCAGTAGGGTGGGTTCCCTTGCCTCCTGAGGAATCTAATCAGCAACAGAATCAGGTACAGGCAGAACAACAATGATCAAGGCGACGGACAGAAAACTGGTAGTTGGACTGGAGATTGGCACCGCGAAGGTCGCCGCTTTAGTAGGGGAAGTTCTGCCCGACGGTATGGTCAATATCATTGGCGTGGGCAGTTGCCCATCACGGGGGATGGATAAAGGCGGGGTGAACGACCTCGAATCCGTGGTGAAATGCGTACAGCGCGCCATTGACCAGGCAGAACTGATGGCAGATTGCCAAATCTCCTCGGTCTATCTGGCGCTTTCGGGCAAACACATTAGCTGTCAGAATGAAATCGGCATGGTGCCGATTTCAGAAGAAGAAGTGACGCAGGAAGACGTGGAAAACGTTGTGCATACCGCGAAATCAGTGCGCGTTCGCGATGAGCACCGTGTGTTGCACGTCATCCCGCAGGAATATGCGATTGACTATCAGGAAGGGATTAAAAACCCGGTCGGTCTTTCCGGTGTTCGTATGCAGGCAAAAGTGCATTTGATCACCTGCCACAACGATATGGCGAAGAACATTGTTAAAGCTGTGGAACGTTGTGGCCTGAAAGTTGACCAACTGATATTCGCCGGACTGGCGGCCAGTTATTCCGTCTTGACGGAAGATGAACGTGAACTGGGCGTCTGCGTCGTCGATATTGGTGGTGGTACAATGGACATCGCCGTTTATACTGGCGGGGCGTTGCGCCACACCAAAGTGATCCCTTATGCAGGGAATGTGGTCACCAGCGACATCGCGTATGCCTTCGGTACGCCGCCGAGCGACGCCGAAGCGATTAAAGTTCGCCACGGCTGCGCGCTGGGATCCATCGTCGGGAAAGACGAAAGCGTTGAAGTGCCAAGCGTGGGCGGGCGTCCGCCGCGCAGTCTGCAACGACAGACGCTGGCAGAGGTGATTGAGCCGCGTTATACCGAACTGCTCAACCTGGTCAACGAAGAGATATTGCAATTACAGGAACAGCTTCGCCAGCAGGGTGTGAAACATCATCTGGCGGCGGGGATTGTACTGACCGGTGGCGCGGCGCAAATTGAAGGTCTTGCCGCCTGTGCCCAGCGCGTGTTCCATACGCAAGTGCGTATCGGCGCGCCGCTGAATATTACCGGTCTGACGGATTACGCTCAGGAGCCGTATTACTCAACGGCGGTGGGGCTGCTTCACTACGGGAAAGAGTCCCACTTAAGTGGTGAAGCTGAAGTAGAAAAGCGTGTTACGGCTTCAGTTGGCTCTTGGATTAAACGTCTTAATAGCTGGCTGCGAAAAGAGTTTTAATTTTTTATGAGGCCGGCGAAAATTACGGCCTCAGGCGACAGGCACAACGGAGAGAGAAACTATGTTTGAACCTATGGAACTGACCAACGACGCGGTGATTAAAGTCATCGGCGTCGGTGGCGGCGGCGGTAACGCCGTTGAACACATGGTGCGCGAGCGCATTGAGGGTGTTGAATTCTTCGCGGTAAATACCGACGCTCAGGCGTTGCGCAAGACGGCGGTTGGCCAGACTATTCAGATCGGTAGTGGTATTACCAAAGGTCTGGGTGCGGGTGCGAACCCGGAAGTCGGTCGCAATGCAGCAGACGAAGATCGTGAAGCTCTGCGTGCAGCGCTTGACGGTGCAGACATGGTGTTTATCGCAGCAGGCATGGGCGGCGGTACCGGTACCGGTGCAGCGCCAGTGGTTGCTGAAGTAGCTAAAGATTTAGGGATCCTGACCGTTGCGGTCGTGACCAAGCCTTTCAATTTTGAAGGCAAAAAGCGTATGGCTTTCGCGGAGCAGGGGATCACTGAGCTGTCCAAGCATGTGGACTCGCTGATCACCATCCCGAACGACAAACTGCTGAAAGTGCTGGGTCGTGGTATCTCCCTGCTCGACGCGTTTGGCGCGGCGAACGACGTGCTGAAAGGCGCTGTTCAGGGCATCGCGGAACTGATTACCCGTCCGGGCCTGATGAACGTCGACTTTGCTGACGTGCGCACCGTAATGTCCGAAATGGGCTACGCGATGATGGGCTCTGGTGTGGCGAGCGGTGAAGACCGTGCAGAAGAAGCTGCTGAAATGGCGATCTCTTCTCCGCTGCTGGAAGATATCGATCTGTCTGGCGCGCGTGGCGTACTGGTCAACATCACGGCGGGCTTCGACCTGCGTCTGGATGAGTTCGAAACCGTGGGTAACACCATCCGTGCCTTTGCATCGGATAACGCGACCGTGGTGATTGGTACCTCTCTGGACCCGGATATGAACGACGAGCTGCGCGTGACCGTTGTTGCTACCGGTATCGGTATGGACAAGCGTCCTGAAATCACCCTGGTCACCAACAAACAGGTGCAGCAGCCGGTGATGGATCGTTACCAGCAGCATGGCATGGCGCCGTTGACGCAAGAGCAGAAACCGGTCGCGAAAGTGGTGAACGATAATACGCCGCAAACCGCGAAAGAGCCGGATTATCTGGATATCCCTGCGTTCCTGCGCAAGCAAGCCGATTAAGAATTGGCTGGAATTTGGGATTCGAGGCTCTTTGTGCTAAACTGGCCCACCGAATGTATAGTACACTTCGGTTGGATAGGTAATTTGGCGAGATTATACGATGATCAAACAAAGGACACTTAAACGTATCGTTCAGGCGACTGGTGTCGGTTTACATACCGGCAAGAAAGTCACCCTGACATTACGCCCTGCGCCGGCCAACACCGGGGTCATCTATCGTCGCACCGACTTGAATCCACCGGTAGATTTCCCGGCCGATGCCAAATCTGTGCGTGATACCATGCTCTGTACATGTCTGGTTAATGAGCATGATGTACGGATTTCAACCGTTGAGCACCTTAACGCTGCTCTGGCGGGTTTGGGTATCGATAACATTGTTATCGAAGTCGATGCTCCGGAAATCCCGATCATGGATGGCAGTGCTGCTCCGTTCGTCTACCTGCTGCTTGATGCCGGTATTGAAGAACTGAACAGTGCCAAGAAATTTGTTCGCATCAAAGAGACCGTTCGGGTCGAAGATGGCGACAAGTGGGCTGAGTTCAGACCGTACAATGGTTTTACGTTGGATTTCACCATCGACTTTAACCATCCGGCGATCGACTCCAGCACTCAGCGCTATGCGATGAATTTCTCTGCTGATGCGTTCATGCGCCAGATCAGCCGCGCGCGTACTTTCGGTTTCATGCGTGATATCGAATATCTGCAGTCCCGTGGCTTGTGCCTGGGCGGCAGCTTCGATTGTGCCATCGTTGTTGACGATTATCGCGTACTGAACGAAGACGGCCTGCGTTTTGAAGATGAATTCGTTCGTCACAAAATGCTCGACGCCATTGGCGACCTGTTCATGTGTGGTCACAACATTATCGGTGCATTTACCGCGTACAAATCCGGACATGCGCTGAATAACAAACTGCTACAGGCTGTTCTGGCAAAACAGGAAGCCTGGGAATATGTGACCTTCCAGGACGACGCAGAACTGCCGTTGGCTTTCAAAGCGCCTTCTACCGTACTGGCATAACGACACAGGTTGTCGCATAAATTCGACTGGTTAATCTGGCACTCTCTCCGGCCAGGTAAGCCAGTCGTTTTTTTTGACATTTTCTTCCCTGCCTGTTGGCAAAAGTGCCTTTCGGTTGTGTTCTTTCGCGTACTGAATCGCGATGCCGTGCGAACGCTGCTTTCTTAAGCACTTTTGCCTGTAACTTCTCATCAATACTGCTGTAGTGCCTGCGCATTAATGATAAGATTTGTGCGCAAAAAACGTTTTGAATAACACGATTGGGATGGCAATAACGTGAGTGGAATACTGACGCGCTGGCGACAGTTAGGTAGACGCTACTTCTGGCCGCATCTCTTATTTGGGATGGTCGCGGCAAGTTTTGGCTTGCCCGCGCTCGGAAATACCGTTGAGCCAACAACGCCGGCAAAGGCGACAGCCAGTAGCCATGAACAGCGCGTTAGAGTTAATTTCAGCCAACTGGCGCTGCTGGAAGCGAGCAATCGTCGCCCCAATTTCACCGTCGATTACTGGCATCAGCATGCTATTCGTACGGTCATCCGTCATCTTTCCTTCGCAATGGCACCGCAGGCGCTGCCCGTTGCTGAAGAACCGTTACCGCTTCAGGCACACCATTTAGCCTTACTGAACACGCTCAGCGCGATGCTGACGCAGGAAGGTACGCCTCCGGCAAGTGTGTCGCGCGTAACGTATGCCCATTTTACGCCTCAGGCCGTATTCACCGTTCCCGCCTGGATCAGCCAGGCGCAGGGGATCCGTGCCGGCCCTCAACGCCTCAGCTAAAAAACCCAATAAACTTCAATACATTATTATGACCCCACATCGCGGGGCGTTTGAGATTTCAATATGCTAATCAAATTATTAACGAAAGTATTCGGTAGCCGTAACGATCGTACGTTACGTCGTATGCGTAAAGCGGTTGCAGTGATCAATGCCATGGAACCGGAGATGGAAAAACTCTCCGATGACGAACTGAAAGCGAAAACCGGTGAATTCCGTGCGCGTCTGGAAAAAGGCGAAAGCGTGGAGAGTCTGATCCCGGAAGCGTTTGCTGTCGTACGTGAAGCCAGTAAGCGCGTTTTCGGCATGCGTCACTTCGACGTTCAGTTGCTCGGTGGGATGGTCCTTAACGATCGCTGCATCGCGGAAATGCGTACCGGTGAAGGTAAAACCCTGACTGCAACGCTGCCAGCTTACCTGAACGCACTAAGCGGCAAAGGTGTTCACGTGGTTACCGTGAACGACTATCTGGCGCAGCGTGACGCCGAAAACAACCGTCCGCTGTTCGAATTCCTCGGTATGACCGTCGGGATCAACCTGCCGGGTATGCCTGCGCCAGCCAAGCGCGAAGCCTACGCCGCCGACATTACTTATGGCACCAATAACGAATATGGCTTTGACTACCTGCGTGACAACATGGCGTTCAGCCCTGAAGAACGCGTACAGCGTAAACTGCACTATGCGCTGGTGGATGAGGTCGACTCCATCCTCATCGATGAGGCGCGTACGCCGCTGATCATTTCCGGCCCGGCTGAAGACAGCTCGGAAATGTACAAGAAAGTGAACAAAATCATCCCGCACCTGATTCGTCAGGAAAAAGAAGATTCTGACAGCTTCCAGGGTGAAGGTCACTTCTCTGTGGATGAAAAAGCGCGCCAGGTTAACCTGACTGAACGTGGTCTGGTACTGATTGAAGAACTGCTGGTGAAAGAAGGCATCATGGATGAAGGCGAGTCTCTGTACTCTCCGGGCAACATTATGCTGATGCACCACGTGACCGCAGCGCTGCGCGCGCACGCGCTGTTCACCCGCGACGTTGACTACATCGTAAAAGACGGCGAAGTTATCATCGTTGACGAACACACCGGTCGTACCATGCAGGGCCGTCGCTGGTCTGATGGTCTGCACCAGGCTGTTGAAGCGAAAGAGGGCGTGGATATCCAGAACGAGAACCAGACGCTGGCCTCGATCACCTTCCAGAACTACTTCCGTCTGTATGAAAAACTGGCCGGTATGACCGGTACGGCAGATACCGAAGCGTTCGAATTTAGCTCAATCTATAAACTGGATACCGTAGTGGTGCCGACCAACCGTCCGATGATCCGTAAAGATATGCCGGATCTGGTCTACATGACCGAAGCGGAAAAAATTCAGGCCATTATTGAAGATATTAAAGAGCGTACCGCCAATGGTCAGCCGGTACTGGTGGGGACTATCTCCATTGAGAAATCCGAAGTGGTTTCTAACGAACTGACCAAAGCGGGCATCAAGCACAACGTTCTGAACGCAAAATTCCACGCCAACGAAGCGGCCATCGTCGCGCAGGCGGGCTACCCGGCGGCGGTGACCATCGCCACCAACATGGCTGGTCGTGGTACCGATATTGTGCTGGGCGGTAGCTGGCAGGCTGAAGTGGCCGCGCTGGAAAACCCAACGCCAGAACAGATTGCACAGATTAAAGCCGACTGGCAGGTTCGCCACGAAGCGGTGCTGGCGTCCGGTGGTCTGCACATCATCGGTACTGAGCGTCATGAATCTCGCCGTATCGATAACCAGTTGCGTGGTCGTTCCGGTCGTCAGGGTGATGCGGGTTCTTCGCGTTTCTACCTGTCAATGGAAGATGCGTTGATGCGTATTTTTGCCTCTGACCGCGTGTCCGGCATGATGCGTAAACTGGGGATGAAACCGGGCGAGGCCATTGAGCACCCGTGGGTCACCAAAGCGATTGCTAACGCGCAGCGTAAAGTGGAAAGCCGCAACTTCGATATTCGTAAGCAACTGCTGGAATACGATGATGTTGCCAACGATCAGCGTCGTGCGATCTATACCCAGCGTAACGAACTGTTGGATGTAAGCGACGTTAGTGAAACTATCAACAGCATTCGTGAAGACGTGTTCAAAGCCACGATTGATGCTTACATTCCGCCGCAGTCTCTGGAAGAAATGTGGGATATCCCGGGTCTGCAGGAACGCCTGAAAAATGACTTCGATCTGGAGATGCCGATCGCAGAATGGCTGGATAAAGAACCAGAACTGCATGAAGAGACACTGCGTGAGCGTATTCTGGCGCAGGCCATCGACGTGTATCAGCGCAAAGAAGAAGTGGTTGGCGCAGAGATGATGCGTCACTTCGAAAAAGGCGTCATGCTGCAAACGCTTGATTCCCTGTGGAAAGAGCACCTGGCGGCGATGGATTACCTGCGTCAGGGCATCCATCTGCGTGGCTATGCGCAGAAAGATCCGAAGCAGGAATATAAGCGCGAATCCTTCTCGATGTTTGCCTCTATGCTGGAATCACTGAAATACGAAGTGATCAGTACGCTGAGCAAAGTTCAGGTTCGCATGCCGGAAGAAGTTGAAGCCATGGAGCAGCAGCGTCGTGAAGAGGCGGAGCGTTTAGCGCAGATGCAACAGCTCAGCCATCAGGACGACGACAGCGCTGCGGCGGCCGATCTGGCGGCACAAACGGGCGAGCGTAAAGTAGGTCGTAACGATCCGTGCCCGTGTGGTTCTGGTAAAAAATACAAACAGTGCCACGGCCGTCTGAGCTAAGATCTGCATAATAACGATGTCTGAAGGCGCAGGAAACTGCGCCTTTTTTATGGGTACGACAATATGAAAAAACTGAACATCGCGGTCGGGATTATTCGTAATCCGTATAACGAAATCTTTATCACCCAGCGTGCGGCCGACGCGCATATGGCGAATAAACTGGAATTTCCAGGCGGAAAGATTGAGGCGGGAGAGACGCCGGAGCAGGCGCTGAGCCGCGAGCTACAGGAAGAGGTGGGCATTACGCCGGTAGGTGCCACGCTTTTCGAGAAGCTGGAGTATCAGTTTCCGGACAGGCATATCACGCTGTGGTTCTGGCTGGTGGAAAGCTGGAAAGGTGAACCGTGGGGAAAAGAGGGGCAGCCTGGAAAATGGATTGCCGCCGGGATGTTGCAGGCGGAGGATTTCCCTCCGGCGAATGCGCCCGTGATTGCGAAGTTAAAACAAAACCTGTAGGCCGGATGAGGCGACGCCGACATCCGGTAACGCGCGGTGGGGGCGTATGATCCCCCAGACCGACTCTGTTTACTCTTTCGTTTCGCTCCAGTCGTCGCTGTCGGAAAGATCGCTGCTGCTGGCAATGCGTTTCTCTTCAGCGGCCCATTCACCTAAATCGATCAACTGACAACGTTTGGAACAAAACGGACGGAATGGACTGACTTCACCCCATACAACCGTTTTGCCACAGGTGGGGCAATTTACGGTGATCGTCTCAGACATCTTAACTCCTTAACAGCAGGCCAGTTCGAAATCGAGGCGCTCAGGCACCACGCCATTGTCGCTATCGAGCGGCATAAAACGGATCGCAAAACGGCTCTTGTGGCCGGAAATTTGCGGATAAAGCTGTAAACCCAACGGCAACTGCAGGCGCAGTAAGTCTGCGTCTTCCCCGTTGTCCTGATAAAAGCCGTTCAGGCTGGTTTGTTTACGAAACGGTGCCGAGTTACGAATTAAATCAAGGATCAGAGTCAGCGCCTGAGTCAGCGGGTGCAGGCTGGCAAGCCAGCTATCGACCTGCGCATCGCGCTGTGCCTGTGGCATATGCAGCCAGATATGCAGCGTCGGTAAATCAAAGCTGCAACAACCGCCGGGAATACTCAGACGCTGGCGGACCAGGGCAATCAGCCGATCCTCACGTAAAAATTGTCCCATGCGCGGCGCGGAAATCAAAATACTGCCGGCCGTTTTTAACTGCTGGCGCAGAGCATCAATACGGCTCTGGTCGACGCCCGGGACTTCTGTCCATGCCTGAAGTTTACGCTGCTGGCGCTCAAGCTCTTTCAGTAATTCTGTACGCACTTCACCACGTTCGAATACGTCCAACAAATCTCCGGCATTGCGAAAGAAATGCAGAGCATCTGAACTCTCTGCAATCGGTAAGCGTGCAGAGAGTTGTTGAACCAAAAACTCAATGCGCAACCACGTGCGCATCTTCTCATTGAGAGGGTGTTCAAAAAGGACCTGGGTGTGCATTACGGTTTTTCCTGTGAGACAAACTGCGACGCAAGCTGGAGATAACGTGCGTGCAGGCGGGCGACATCCGACATGATGGAATCTGGTGCGCCATTATTATCAATAACATCGTCTGCCACGGCAAGGCGTGCTTCACGCGTCGCCTGAGCAGCGAGAATCTGTTCAACGTGTGCGCGCGTAACGTCATCGCGCTGCATGGTCCGGGCAAGCTGCGTCTCGGGGGTGACATCCACCACGAGCACGCGATTGGCCTGGCGATAAAGGCCGTTTTCAACCAGTAATGGCACCACCCACAGCACATATGCAGACGTCGCCTGTTGCAACTGACGTTGGGTCTCCTGCTGGATGAGCGGATGAAGCAAGGCACTGAGCCAGGCCTTCTCTTGCGGATCAGCAAAAATCCGTTCGCGAAGCAGTCGACGATGCAGCGTGCCGTCTGCGGCAATCAGTTCAGGGCCAAAATGCGCCGCAATCGCATCCAGCGCAGGCTTGCCCGGTTCGACCACCTGGCGGGCAATAATATCGGCGTCAATTATCTGAATTCCGAGGTCAGCAAAGGCATTCGCAACGGTGCTTTTACCACTGCCAATGCCGCCAGTTAAGGCTACTGTATACCTCATAAGCTCGGTTCCCGGGAATTCATTATGATAATCAATTGGTTGAAAGTTGAACGTACACTGGCGATGATGACTCTGGGCGTGCCCGCTATTCGCCAGGTAAATTTATGGGATTGTAGCGTAAAAAAAGAGAATTTCGCAGTCTTGCGCGGCATTGATTAGTGCGTATGATAGCGTCACTGGAGTTGCGCTCTCATACTAATAGCCCTTAACCCCAGGAATCCGCACATGCGTATTGAAGAAGATCTGAAGTTAGGTTTTAAAGACGTTCTTATCCGCCCTAAGCGTTCTACCCTTAAAAGTCGTTCCGATGTTGAGCTGGAACGTCAATTCACCTTTAAACATTCAGGTCAGACCTGGTCCGGCGTACCTATTATTGCTGCCAACATGGATACCGTCGGGACATTTGCGATGGCAACGGCTCTTGCCTCTTTCGATGTGCTGACCGCCGTTCATAAGCATTACACCGTTGAAGACTGGACGGCTTTTGTGAGCTCGGCATCAGCCGATGTACTCAAGCACGTCATGGTCTCTACTGGTACGTCCGATGCGGATTTCGAGAAGACCAAACAGATTCTGGCGTTGGATCCGGCACTGAACTTTGTCTGCATCGATGTTGCCAATGGCTACTCCGAACACTTTGTTCAGTTCGTGTCGAAAGCGCGTGAAGCCTGGCCGACCAAAACCATCTGCGCCGGTAACGTGGTCACGGGCGAAATGTGTGAGGAACTGGTTCTGTCTGGCGCGGATATCGTTAAAGTTGGTATTGGTCCGGGCTCTGTCTGCACTACGCGTGTGAAAACCGGTGTTGGTTATCCGCAACTGTCTGCGGTGATCGAGTGTGCTGATGCGGCGCACGGTCTGGGTGGAATGATTGTCAGCGATGGCGGTTGTACCATGCCTGGTGATGTGGCGAAAGCATTCGGTGGCGGCGCTGATTTCGTGATGCTTGGCGGTATGCTGGCCGGTCACGAAGAGAGTGGCGGTAAAATCGTTGAAGAAAACGGCGAAAAATTCATGCTGTTCTACGGCATGAGCTCTGAATCCGCCATGACCCGTCATGTCGGCGGCGTTGCGCAGTATCGCGCTGCGGAAGGGAAAACCGTCAAGCTGCCGCTGCGTGGCCCGGTGGAGAACACCGCGCGTGATATTCTCGGCGGCCTGCGTTCAGCCTGTACCTACGTCGGTGCCTCTCGTTTGAAAGAGCTGACCAAACGTACGACGTTTATCCGGGTTCAGGAACAAGAAAACCGCGTTTTCAATAGCCTGTAACCCTCCTCAGGAACTGGCGCTGCATTGAGCGCCAGTTCTGCTGTCGACTTCCTTCGTTATCCCACGCCACTCATCGCATCGCCCAGATGGAAAATCGGTAAATACATCGCCACGACCAGTGTGCCGATGATAAGCCCTGTAATCACCAGCAGCGCGGGTTCCAGTAGTGCCGCCAGGTTGTCAGCCATCGCCTGAGTATGTTCATCATGATGACGGGCAAGGCTGCGCAACATGATATCCAGCGAGCCAGAGGCTTCTCCGGTCCTGACCAGTTGCAGACATAATGGGCTAAATTCTTCCGCATTTTTGAGTGCCTGCCAGACGGGCACGCCGGTACTGATATCGTGCTGTACCTGGGCCAGGCGCAGTGCCCAGTAAGGGCACTGAATCGTCTCTTTCACACTCTCAAGCGCGGGTAAAAATGCGATCCCCGCCGTCTGCGTTAGCGCGAGGATGGTAAAAATTTGTGTGAGCTTCTGACCCCTTATCAACTGGCCCATCACGGGCATGCGGAGTAATCCTCTCTGGCGCAGCATTTGCCAGCCGGGCTTTCGGCTCAGCAGGCTGTTGGTTGCAATTAGCATGACGAGCATCAGGACAATCAGCCCACTCCAGCGATGACTCCAGTCGGCAAACGCGATGATCCCCTGAGTGAGAGCAGGTAGCGGCGTGTTAAAGGTCCGGTAAATGGCGGCAAATTCAGGCAGGACAAAGTGGAGCATCGCCACCACCACCATGACCGCCATCGTTAAAATAATGATGGGGTAGCGCAGTGCTTTTTTGACCTTATCGGTTAACTGTTTTTGCGCCTTCTGCTGCCGGGCGAGTTCAAAGCAGCATTCATCCAGTTTCCCGGTTAACTCTCCGGTGCGTATCATCGCCTGATACAGCGGTGGAAACACGTCAGGCCACTGCGCCAGCGCGCTGGAGAGCGGCGTACCGTGTTCCAGTTCGTTTGCAAGGCTCCCTAACAGGGCTTGCCACTGCTTGCTTGGTTGCTGTCCGGCAAGCAATTCCAGCCCTTCAGACAACGTTAGCCCCGCTTTTAGCAGCGTAGCGAGCTGGTGAATCACTTCCGTGGATTTGTCATGGCGCCAGAGCGCACGCTTTACGCGTAAGGATTTCACGCGCAAAGGTATTATCTGATGCTGTTCAAGTTCCTGCATCAACACGAGTCGGTTTTCCGCCCAACGGGTTCCCTCTCCGGGCAGGCCATCGTGATTCATTCCCTGCCAGTACCACAGCTTTTTAGTGATCATCTGGCATACCCAGAATGCGCACCAGTTCCTCAAACGTCGTCAGCCCTTGATCGACGGCGCGGCATCCGCTTTCAAAGAGCGTGCTCATTCCTGCCTGTTTTGCATGGGCTTCCAGCGTTGCGGCTGAGGCGTCGTTGGCAATCTGATGACGCAGTTCAGCGGTGATCGCAAGTAATTCAAACAACGCTGCACGACCATAGAAGCCGTGATAGCAGTGTTCGCAGCCAACCGCCTGCCAGCGGGGTAGCGGCGTTGGGTACCATGCGGGCGGTAAGCGAAGGGGATCGTCACTCAGCCGTCGACAGTGCGGACACAGTTTTCTGACCAGCCGTTGCGCGACCACTAAGGTTAACGCGGAAGAGAGCATCCAGCGCGCCACCCCCATCTGCTGTAAGCGTACCAGCGCTTCGCAGGTTGAGTTGGTATGCAGCGTGGAAAGCACCAGATGCCCGGTCTGTGCGGCCTTAATAGCAATTTCTGCGGTTTCGCCGTCGCGGATCTCACCTACCATGATGACATCCGGATCCTGGCGTAGCAGTGCCCGCAAGACGCCCTGAAAGGTCAGCCCGGCACGGGGATGGATCTGCGTCTGATTGATACCGTCGAGGGGAATCTCCACCGGATCCTCAACACTGCACAGATTCACCTCCGGTGCGTTTCGCGTTTGCAGCGCGCTATAAAGCGTTACCGTTTTACCGCTACCCGTGGGGCCAGTGACGAGGATCAGCCCCTGAGGTTGTTGCAGGGCGTGGAGGAAGGTAGAGAGTTGCGTGTCGTGCATACCCAGCGTGCAGGCATCCAGTGCCTGATTTACCTGATGCAGCAACCGTAGCACTACCTTTTCGCCATAACGACAGGGAAGGGTGGCGATACGAAACGAGACGGCAGCGCCGTTCAACTCAATGGTAAATTGCCCGTCCTGCGGCAAGCGGTGTTCCGCGATATCCAGATGGCTTAACACTTTCAAACGTGCTGTCAGGGCGATACCGGTCTCTTTGGCGATATTGGGTAAGCTATGTAGCACGCCGTCCACGCGTAAGCGGAGACGGACGTGATGCTCTGCAGGCTCTATGTGGATATCTGAGGCCCGTTTCGCCAGCGCACTTTGTAATGTGTTATCCAGTAAAACCGCCGCGCTGACGCTGCTCTCAGGCACCACGGACGGCAGCGCGGGTGAGGCGTGATGCTGGTGTTGCTCCATTTGCTGGCGCGTCCAGCAGGCAATCTCAATGCGGCGAGTCGTGGCAAAATGCAGGGCGTCCAGCAGTTCATGAGAAGGGGCATCTTCGACGGCAATGTGTACCACATCGTTATTGGCATCAAGTAATATCCCCTGGTAGCGCTGGCACAGCGCGCTGAGTTGCGTCGTGTTCATGGCGCTTCCTTAATGGCTATCGAAGCGAAAGACGTCTTCGCAGGCCTGTTTTAACGCGCTGTCATTCTGGATGTTGCAGTTACGCGTCCAGCCCGTAATGCCTTCTGCTTTGTCCCACCCAGGGGTCATGATGACGCTAAGCCCGTTCAGACTTTCCTGGCCAGTAAGCGAAACCACTCCATTTTCGACGCTCATTCCTGAGACATAGCGCGTTGTTGTGGGAGAGGGAATCCCGTTGACGCTTGCGTCGCAGGTGTCTGTGCCACCATGCTCCAGGGCGCAGAGTTCTACAGCAGTGCGGTAGGGGACAAAGGTTTGCAGCATATCCGTTAGCGCCGCTTTGCGCAGATAGTTCTGATAGGCCGGAATGCCGATGGCGCTGAGGATGGCAATAATGCCGATCACCACCATGATATACTGCTTATTACTGTTGTGATCTTAGGAAAATTAAATGAAAAAAGCGGTGTATTGCTATGCTCGCGTCAGTTCGAGAGGACAAGCTAAAGATGGCTATGGTATGTCGAGACAGCAAGAAATGCTGCGAGATTACGTTGCTGCATACGATGATTCTCAACATAACCGTGGCTATGAGTTGGGGGACATAAGTTGGTTGTATGCTGAAGGTGTGTCTGCGTATAGCGGAAAAAATATCGAAGATGGTTCTGTACTGAAAACCTTTATAGATGATGTGTTACAGAAGAAGATCACTAATTCCGTATTAGTCATTGAAAACCTTGACCGTTTTAGTAGAGCCGCACCGAACCGAGCAGCAGGGTTGTTCTTGAGTCTGATTAATGCAGGATGCGATATCCATGAGGTGGAAACAGAAATGATACATCACCAATATAGTGATCTGAATATTATTTCAGGCGGCTTACAGCGAGCACATAATGAAAGTAAACGCAAAGCTCGTTTAAGTATTAAAAATTGGGATGAAAGAATAAAAAACACCATCGACGGAACGTCTGTTTTAACTCATCGCGTGCCATCCTGGATTGAAGTAAAAAATAACAAATATGTATTAAAAAAAGGTGAGTCAGAAAAGTACAATCTTATTTTTAAAATGTATGCTGACGGGTTTGGGCCTGCAGCAATCCGTGATGAGCTAAAAAAGAGAGGAATGCAGATAAATGAAAGAGAACCAACAATCAATCATTTAATGAAAATAATTAAAGATCAGAGGCTTATAGGTAGGTTTAATTCTACAGGGCGTAAAATTTTAGATGGTATGTCTATCTACCCTGTCGTTGTTGAACCAGAATTATTTGAAGCGGTTAATGATTTAAGAAAGCAAAGAAATCCATTAGGGAAGATAAATGTAAAGGCAAATAATTTATTTGCAGGTTTATGCATATGTATGAATTGTGGAAGATATGTGCAAGTTAACAGTGTTGATAAAAAAGGTGATACATATTTTCGATGTGGCGGAAGCCTTGTAAAAATAGATAAATGTAAAGAGAGAGGTTTTAAGTACAAGATTGTAGAGAATGCGTTACTAGAACATCTCAGGAATTTTGACTTCTCTATGCTGAGAAGTGATGATAATGACATACAGGTTAAAATAAACTATCTTTCAATGGAGTTAGTTTCTAATGAAAAATACAGCAATGAAATTCTAGCTGATCTTGAAAAAGAAGACATACCTGACCCTAATGATAGGCGTATACTGAAAAACATTCAACGTCGTATTAGTGAGATCCGAAATGAAATTACTATACTGAAACAATTAAATATTGGCTACGAAACTTTTAATGATCTAAAAGATTCATATACTGATGATTTGCTAGACCCAAAAAATACAAAGTTAAGGCTTGATTTTAATGTAAAGGTTAAGCGTGTTATTAAAAATATAAAAATGAAGCGTTATGATAATACTATCATGCTGGTTGTGAGTTATGTCGGCGTTAATGAGAAACAAGCTATGGTAATTAATAGTAAGACAGGAGAGGTTGTTTTTATGGCAGTGCAAAATGATGATCTAAAATCAATTGAGTACTTAATTAATAATGGTTAAACTATTATTAGTGAAATAAAATCTACTTATATGGTATAATGTTGTAGTAAATACATTGTCGTATTATAAATAAATGAAACGAATTAAAATAATGTGGTATAATATAGATGTAAAACTCTGCTTGATAGTACTGAAGTACTAATGATTAAAAACCTGATCCTATCGAAAATGTAGATGGCAGTTGAGAAGTTCAAGCAGTTCGATGTGCAAATGAGACCCGTACCAATTTCCCGAGCGTTAATCCGATACCAAATACTAAGGAACGCAGGAGTTACGGCAATGCGGCACAATAAAAAAGTACAATAAACAGATAAGTACTTTCTAGATAGACATATAGGTTCGCACCTGAGTAATTTGTTAAGGGAGTTTCTTTAAAACAATGCGATGGATTTTATATAGTATAGAACCATCCAAAATTTAAAGAAACAAGTATTGGTTTGATTGTATAGACTCAGTACTAAGTCGTGTTATGTTTAAAGCACGGACCGTTGCATATGAACTGCGATATGGGAGAATACAGAGCAACCCGCTTCCGTACTCATAGCTTTAGATGGTATTGATCCGTCTAAAATTTGAGTAAATCGCAATACAATATTTCGATGACTATCATCGTCAGAATAAATCAAGTACACAATTCGTGTACTTTTTTATTGTTTTCATCCCCCGAGTGGGGGGATGAAATTTCTAAACAAATCTCGTCAGGAACGATCGTGTTAAACGAAGCAAAGCTAATAAGTATGTTGAAGTACAAGCGGCGATAGCAAGCGAAGTACTTTAACATACTTTAGAGAGTGCTAACGAAGTTAGTACTTGATATTCTTTAATGAAATATGATCAATGTTTCTGCTATGAACTTCTTGTTGTTTTTTTATGAATGAAGTAATCTCATGATAGGTTTGTATATGACTGATAATTGATAGGGGAGTGTAATGAGCAAAAACACTGATGTTGTGCATGATCTTGCAAATACTGACTACAAGAAGTTGATTGAAAGGACTGCTGGGAAGAACTTCAAGTTAACTGATTGTAAAGCTGAGTTTGATAAACTTTTTAAAGAAAATCCTCATGAATTCATTGATCAGTTGAATCGTGTATCAAGAAATCTTTCTCTTGTTGCTCACGAGTACAAGAAGGAGCTTGATGCAAGTAAAGTTGATGATATCAAGCAACAGATTTTGCATTTAGATGAATCAGTAAAGGCTGCTCTGCTTGCTTCTTTAGGTATTAAAAATGGCAAGGCAAAGTCCGGTACTGTAAGAAGTACTAATCAAAGAGAAATCATTAATGTTACCGTTGATGGGAAAATGTACGAGATCAAAAAAACAGGTAACATCAGTGCTGAACTTAAAGAACTGATTAAATCTCAAGGTTTTGACTACAAAGGCGAAGAACGCATGAAGTTCTTTGATAAGTTCGAATCGAGGTAAGATCACTTGCCCCTGATTACTTAGGGTTAAATTATATCCCTCGAACTAAAAGTATTGTCAGTACTCGCCTAATGGGAACCACGCAAAGCAGCGTCCTGATTCCGATTCATAAAATTGCATAGGATGCTGCTAGCGGCGATTGAACCAAGAAGTAGTGCCAACCCATGCCATTGATAGAAAATCGCCTCAGAATTGCATTAAGAACGTATAAAGGGCTTCGTAGGCACAGACTCACAGACTACAAATGATTCAATACTATCAGTACTTCCCCCAGCACATCAAAGGAGGATAGTGAATCCTGATTGACGATCATTGCACTGTATTTGGTGTTATCACTGCTTAAATTGTATCCATCAGGGACTACCTGCACCCGCTTATACAGGTAGCTTCCTTCTTTGTGGAGTACTACCACTTTACCGTCTTTTAACTGCTTATGTTGTTGATCAATAAGTAAAATACTGTCAACTAAGAATGTAGGTTCCATTACATCTGTACTGACCCGTAATGCAGCAAGAGACTTGGCCTTTTCCTGTAAATCAGGGAAAACACCTGAATCCAGTAAAAGGAAATCATCTCTATCAATAAAAGGAATTTTCAACAGTTCTTCGGCTTGGTCTGTGTTTGCCGATTTTGAAAACTCTTTTCCAGTAGCCAGCCATTCAACCGACACGCCACCAGCTTTAGCGAGAAGCACAAGATTCTCAAGCGTAGGGCTTGATACAGCTTGTAGATAATTGTGGACAGTACTGTACCCTATGCCTGCTTTTTTGGCGAAATCTCGCCCTGAACCAGAAGGTACTATCGATTTTAACCTTTCGCTGAACTGTTCAACGCTTTCTTTTTTGCCAGCCATGCACAACCCACCACATTAAAAGGAACTTTGTTCCTCATTTTTATTTGACGAATTCCTTTTAATGATCAATCATGTTCTTAATGTTAGTAATGAGTGGTCATTATGAGTATTCACAACAAGTTAGAATCTCAGATAAAGGAGCAAAATGCTAGTACTGAGAACTGGCATAGGGCCGATATCTTGGCAGCTATCAAGAAGCGAGGAGGAACGTTGGCACAGCTATCCAGAGATAGCGGTTTACATGAAAGAACACTTTACAACGTACTTGAGAGACATTGGCCGAAAGGTGAGCGAATTATTGCCGATTTTATCGGTGTACCCGTTAGTACGATCTGGCCTGAACGCTATGAGAAACTTAACGTAAATGAAATCTGAGGAGAATGTATGTCTGGATTGATCGTTTTCATTATCTGCACAGCAATTTCGGTACTTTTTTATAAGAAAGTTTCAAATCGTAGTAGAAATAGAGGCCATGGAAAGATCAGAGCGTTGATTACATCCTTATCAATGAGTTTCATTGCTTTTATGGTATCTATTGGGATTGGGGCAGGGGTTGTTTCACAAGATAAAAGTACTGATGCAAAGGCTTCAACGGCTGACAATACTGAAAAGGCCAAAACCAATGTTTATAAATGTGATAAGTTCGATGCAATAACACAAACTCGACAGGGAACTAAACGCGATTCTGGTTACTATTCAGATAAAGGTATTTTAGTTGAATATACAATCTCAGATGATAAGTTGATCAGTCGAATGCCAATTCCAGGTGATAAAGATAGTGTGTATACTGCTGAATTCAACGAAATCGCATCAGACGGTTCTCGGAAGTACGGGAATTCATCAAGTAACTATTTTGTATCAGTACTGAATGATAGCACTATAAAAGTAATTGATGTTGAATTTAACCATAATGCAACGATTACACAAATTTGTTCTAAACAATGATTTTATTCAAGGGAAAGAATAGATGAAAAGAGCATTATCAGTACTGTTAATGTTACTCCCATCAGCCACAATTGCGGCTACTATTCCTGACGGTAAAACTGAAACGCCCTTTACTGTTGGCAATGAAGTTATTTGTCTGAAAGAAATCCAAAAGCAAATCACTCCTTATCTCATATCTTTTGAAGAAGAAATCGGGGTTAAATACAAATATGTTGTTAAATCAGGTTTGTCCTACAAAAATACTGTAGGTCTACGATTACAGATTAATCGTGTAGATTCGAGACTCAATGTGCATGTCGCCGATCTGGATTATTACTGGTTAGGGGAACGGGGGAGTATGTGCCAGCCAGAGTATATGGTACTAAATCGCCTCAACTGACCGTAAGTAATGAGGCCATCAGTTTGGCCTCATTGATTTTAACTATCTGCAATGAGAGTAATTTGGTTCTGATAGAATACAGAAAGTTTTTTTCCTTTATCTTTATCGATACTTCTGACAAAAGATAATATTCCTTTTATTATTTCATGCTTGTTTGGAGTTTCTGTCCTTACAAGATCATAGATTCTTTTTCTATAGAGACAATAATTCTTTTTACTGATCGTGATCTTAGGGGTGACAGTTAAACCTGTAACTTCTCTTCGTACCTTTGGACCTAAGAACTTTTCTTTTTTGGCGTTTATAGTAAACCCTTCGTCACAAATGATATCTTTTATTAAGTAAGATGCCTTCTGTAAGATTAGTATCTTATTACCTGATATACAAAGGTCATCAGCATAACGTGTATATGTCAGAGCACGTTTTTTACAATAAGTAGATATACGGTGATCAAGTCTTAAGCAAACAAGATTCGATAAAGCAGGAGAAGTTGGTGCTCCTTGGGGCAAATATCCACTTTTGGTACAAAAAGAGGTAAGTATAAAGGCTATGTTATTGTTGTATCCTATGTTCTTAAACAATGTATATACATGCGATGCTTGTACAGTGGTAAAAAAATCTTTCAGATCAAGATTCAATACATATTGATTTCCTTCATGCGGTTTAGCATTGTCAAGAATAGATTTTTTCCTAACAAAGCCTTTCGCGTAAGATGAAGGAGATAATTTATCTAAAATATATCGTAACACCCATCTTTGTATTGCTTTTAATTCTTTTAGTGGGCTTTCGATGTGACGAATACCACCAGATTTTTTTTCCATTTCAATACGGTGATAGTATCTATCATTATTGAAGCTAAACTTGGATATAACTTCTTTAGGAAGTCTGAGGGATTGTGATAAGTCGTCCACATTCTCAAGAATAGGGAGAGATAACAGTTGCTGGGTGTACTTTCCTTGATGAGTATTCATTTTATTTCATCATAGCAGAGATGTAATTTCTATCTGAAATTGTGTGCTAGTTTTTAACGACTACAGCGGGGAAGGAGGATGAACAGACATACCTGTGAAGGTATGGATGTTCATTATCCTTCCGTAAGGCGGATGTACGAGTCCCCCAAATCACGGCGGGCGGGAGTTGGGGGACTCGATCATCACGCTGTCTCTGTGATGAACTGCGGGAACGGAGAGACTCTCCATCCACTGTGGACTTAACTAGCTGACTAGTAAGCCACCTGCTTAAAAACTAGCACACCCGAGAATTTTATGATGAAACTTAATCAGTGTCTAGCATATTGTTTATTCATGATTTTTGTTCTTAGCTCAGTGAGTGATGATTTCAGATGGAAACTATTAATTATTGCATCATAGCCGACTTGAGTTATGGTGAATAACCCTTCTTGCTGGTTAATCATTCCTGCTCTTATGAGTGAATGTGTTGCAGCTTTACATGCAATGTTGTCTCGATTTTCGAATTTTCTATTCATTATCAATTCCATGGTTTTGTACACGGAACGCAAATTCAAATCATCAAAAAGATAGATCAAAAGAAGAACATGTTTTGAATATAATAATATATTATCTAGTTCTTTCTTCTTTCGTCCACTTGGTAGCGTTTGTTTGATTTTTCCAAGTACTGTTTTTACATGTGCAGGATTCTTTTCATCAAAGTTTTTTGGGATGTCAAAAATTTCCCCACCATGAGTTCTGACTAGCCTTACAGGACCATGATTTATAAAACTTTTACCTGACTTGAACTCTCCCATCCTCATAACTAGCATTTTTTCTGCTAAGGCCTTATCCATAGAAAAAGCACCTAACTCTGCGAAAGAACCTGGACTTTCAGGTATAAGAACTATCAGATCAACAGAGTCTGCAAGCTGCGTTTCAAGAGATAGCAGGCTATTTTTTCCTTGACCTTCAAGGAGATCCTCAAACAAATCTTCTGGATAGGTAAGAGTAATACCTTTCTCTTGTGAAAGAAAAGTTGAGAATTTGTATCGAAGGCTTTTTTTGTCAGATTTATCTTTCCCACATAAAAAAATTGTTTTTTGGGAATCATCAAATCCATTTGTTAAGAGTTCTCTAATTTCATCGATGGTTTGATGAATATGCAAATCTGGGAATCTGTTAATGATGCTTTGTCTGGGAAGTTTCATCTTTATTCCTAACAATGGCATTCCTCGTAAGTAACTGTATATCCTATTATAGATCGAGTACTAATGCATCATGAATTTTGTGGGTAAGTTGCTTGTTATGGAGTGAAATGTCATATGTATCAGTGTGATACGATTGTTGCTCACTATGAGTCTAACGTTAGAATTACTACTAGTTTAGAGGAAGAAAAAGTGAGGGTTGTTCTTATCTTTTTTCAGGGAAAAGTTAAAGGGATCGTTTACTGAGATAAAAGTACAGTCAGTATTTTTCTGCACGATTTAAAATCTCGTTCGTCTGATTAGGTTCAACCTCGCCGACCAAATGCCGTGTACTCAGATCTCAGTAACGAACTTTTCACCGACCAAGCATTGATTAAAAATCAATGATTGGAAATCTTGAATATTCTCGGCACAAAAAACCGCCAAAAGGACGGTTTTCTTGCGAACTAAGAATATCATCACGCAGCCTTCCTACGATACCAATGGATTGCTCTGTCGGATAAACTATGTGGGTCACTATCAACTTCGGTTTCTATAGCTTGTGTTTTCAAGTACCAACAAAACTTATCAATCTCTAAATCTACTTGATCGCGTTTGTCTACTTTGAGGTCATTGTTTGGAGACAATATGAAAATCGCTCCACACTTATACTCATCGTAGTTATTCAAAGCTAACGAGATGTCTCTTTGTGCATCATACAAATGACACTTGGCTAAATTTTCATCAGAATAGGCTGCTGATGCTATTGTTCCGAGCGAGGTCTTGGCTTTGTAAGGAAGATAAATTGTTTGCGATTGTTGGCCCAGTGTAATTCTTTTTAAAGGGGATGGGTCTCGCATTTCAAAATATTCTTCGTATTCAAGGTGTTGTTTGAGGTAGCCATCCATTATATTGTAAAGGCGATCTCTTGAAATTGGAGTATAAACTTTCTCTCTCTTTTTTGTCACTTTTACCGATAAAGGAACAACATTTGAAAACAGAGAAGATACTATGTCGTCTGCTGATTCACCTTGAGCATATCCATTGTTTTTAAAAGTTAAATTCTGGCATTGATTTGATAAAAATACTTCCCCTGAAAGTACTATCTCCCTAGCTACTTCACAAGCCAACTTAAGGTGAAATATCATGCCATGAGAGTATAAGCAAGAAATCCTATCAAAATACTCAAGAGTTTGTACAAATACCCCTCCAAAACTATCTTTAAAACATACACCTATATTAAGTTTTTCTCCTGTGGCAACATCAGGGCACCACTGAATTGTAAACCATTCACCTTTAACAATTGGCTGATGTGAATGCTCATTTAGGATAGAATCAAAGTTAATCACGCGACCCCCGCCAGTACGCCAAGCCTTCTGCTTAATCTTTCTTTTGAAAAAACTGCACGTTGACTCAAAAATTCCAATAAACAATCTTTTGCTTGCGGATTCAGAAGCCTGTCACACCAATAAGCAATCTCTGCTATTACGATATCCAATGCTTCAGTTTGTCCGTTAGCTCCATTTACTATATCCATTTTTTGAGGAAGGGTTGGCACGGCTCGGAAGGCAATTTCTAACTTATTGACTGGGGTGATAGTTATGGCTAAGTCTTCAGGAGACCACATGAGATCTACAGGCATATTACTGTGGTCAATAAGGGTGACTTGGTTGTGCGAATCAATGATCAAGTTCCCTAAATTTCTATCTTGGTTTGCGACCCACTCATCAAAAGCGATCGTTTTATGTAACTTTTCCCATCCATCAAGAATCCTTCTAAGACTCTCAAATTTAATCATATCACCAATGTTGTAATAGCTAGCCGGAGAATGTCCGGTAACCTTGGAGCTAACAAAGGCAATTGGCGATACGGGCTTGTCAATTGAATCAATGACACCATCGGGCAATATCAATATGCCTGCTTTTGGGGCTACAGGAAGATCATTTGATTTGGTAAGCAGGTATCCAAGAACTTCGTTGAAGACACCAATGCTTTCTTCCCTAGTAAATATTTTTACATATGATTGCCTTTGCACTCCGTCAGGCCAATCAACAAGGCATAAAAGCGTCAAGGCCATTTGGCCTTCATTTGGTCTGCCGAGTACCGACTTGAAACTTGCTTGGCTGAGTACTTCAATCGAAGTGTGCATTCAATTATCCATAACCCCGAAAAGATGACTGAAATTCTAGAGTGAAAATGCAAATCTAACGTACTGTTGATTTCACCAGCAAATCTAGTAGTGCATACATGAGTCTTTCCTGAGCATGATGTGAATTGCTGCGACTTCAGTCGCCATTTCTATGTTAGTTGTCTTAGCTGGTAACGCTACACTTCCGCTTTTCGCTAACCATACTCTGGTTCTAGATTTTCGGAGGCAATCAATTGCTAATGAAGGCTTATCCACCATTAACTTGGTGTCGAATAAGTATACATCAAGCAGACCAATCCAGACCACCAGCAAGGCTGGTTCATTAAATTAACTTTACAACTTAAAATGAACCAAATATAATGAACCACATAAAACAGACCGATGGGGGGTGTCATGAGAGTTTGGGGTTATCTTCGAGCTTCGACGAAGGAGCAGGATGCAGGCAGAGCCTTTAATGAGTTAGAGGCATTTGCCCATTCACATGATCTGAAGGTATCAAAGTACTTCAAAGAGAATGAATCAGGTGCAAGCCTGCAACGCCCTCAGTTATTCCTGCTTTTGGAAATAGCAGAACGTGGTGACATTTTGCTTTGTGAGCAAATTGACCGAATCAGCCGCCTTACTGGTGAGGATTGGAAAACCCTTCGAGGGCTTATTGAGTCTAAGGGGATCAGAGTCGTGTCGTTGGATTTACCCACAAGCCACCAGCTTTTAAATGTTCAGGACGAATTCACCGCCCGTATGTTTGAAGCAATGAATTCAATGATGCTGGATATGTTGGCGGCAATCAGCCGCAAAGACTACGAAGATCGCCGCAGACGGCAAATGCAGGGTATTGAAAAGGCCAAAAATGAGAAAAAGTATCGAGGCCGCCCGGTAGATGAGAGTCTACACAATAAAGTACAAGAATTACTGTCTGACGGAAAAAGCTGGAACAAAATTCAGGCGTTAATCGGTTGCTCTAGAGCTACCATTGCGAAAGTGGCGAAAAATACACCTCTGACAAAAGGTTAGTAGCTAACAATCGGCTGAGAGTGTCAGTACTGGCAGCATTGAGAACTGATATAGCGGCAAGGGGCAAAGGAAGAGGGTTCACAGGGCTTTGTTTCCTGAATCCTTTCGATATCTTGATACTACTTTATGAAGGGGCTTTATAGCCTCTTTTTTATTTCATTATAATCAACATGTTAAATATTGTTTCTGCGTTTAATTATTACAGTAATTTACTGTTGATAATCACCATCAGTTCAATAAGGGTAAATCCGCGTTGTTTATTCATTGTTCGCTCCTTGAGTGAGTGGACGTCACTTTGGCAAACGCCGGCACGCCAGGCGAGCAGCAAAAAATGAATCAGGAAGGCGGGTTCAGAGGAATGTTATCGGTTTGCAGTCGCAAGCAATGAGATTGCGAGGCTCGACGAGGATTTTAGTGATTGAAAGGAATAAACAGGCCCGATAAGCAGCGCGTTATCAGGCCGTATAATGATTACGCGTTAGCGAAGCGCATGGACAGGTCCAGCGCCCGGAGATGCTTGGTTAGCGCACCCACGGAGATAAAATCGACGCCAGTTTCGGCAAATTCCCGCAGCGTTTCGTTGGTCACGTTGCCGGAAACTTCCAGGCGCGCCTGGCCGTTGGTCCGTTTTACCGCCTCACGCATCTGTTCCGTTTCAAAGTTATCCAGCATGATGATGTCGGCACCGGCTTTCAGCGCGTCGTCCAGTTCATCGAGGTTTTCAACTTCGACTTCTACAGGCACATCCGGATGCAGCCAGAAGGCTTTCTCCACCGCCTGACGCACGGAACCAGACGCAATAATGTGGTTCTCTTTGATCAGGAAGGCATCCGAAAGCCCCAGGCGATGATTCGCGCCGCCACCGCAGAGTACGGCATATTTCAGCGCGGTACGCAGCCCAGGCAGGGTTTTACGCGTATCCAGCAGTTGGGTCTTTGTGCCCTCCAGGATATCAACGTACTTACGCACTTCGCTGGCGACACCTGACAGGGTCTGCACGAAGTTCAGCGCGGTACGCTCGCCGGTCAGTAACACGCGCGAGGGACCGTCCAGCTCAAACAGCGGTTGGTTCGCCTTGATGCTGTCGCCGTCTTCGACGTGCCAGGTGATGCTGACATCGTCGCCAGCCAGTTGAATAAAGACCTCTTCAACCCAGCGTTTGCCACAAAAAACGCCGTCTTCACGGGTGATGACCGTGGCATGAGAACGGCTGTTCTCCGGTAAAAGTTGAGCCGTAATATCGTTGCTGGCATCCACTTGACCGCCTAAATCTTCGCGTAGCGCCTGGGCGACAACGTTTGGGATATCCAGGTTAATACGTTCCAACAGCGCGTCACGTCGGTAGTCAGGGTTATAGCGGCGAGGCGGCATGATAAAACTCCAAATTGCTAACGAATCATAAGGTAGAAACATGCTACTCTGAAGCGGCTATAAGCACCACTCAAAAGGAGATTCAGCATGTTGTTAGACAAGGGCTGGCTGGCGGAAGCGCGACGCGTTCCTTCTCCGCACCACGATTGCCGCCCGGATGATGAAGTCCCTTCGTTACTGGTGGTGCACAATATCAGCCTGCCGCCCGGCGAGTTTGGCGGTCCGTGGATTGACGCACTATTCACTGGAACAATTGATCCCAATGCCCATCCCTTTTTTGCCGAAATCGCGCATCTTCGCGTTTCCGCTCATTGTCTGATTCGCCGTGATGGCGAAATCGTTCAGTATGTTCCTTTTGATAAGCGTGCATGGCATGCCGGCGTGTCGAATTATCATGGACGTGAACGCTGCAATGATTTTTCGATTGGTATTGAGCTGGAAGGGACTGATACGCTGGCCTACACCGATGTCCAGTACCAACAACTGGCTGCCATCACGCGTGCATTAATAAAGATTTACCCGGCCGTTGCCGAAAACATAACCGGACACTGTGATATTGCGCCTGAGCGTAAGACCGATCCCGGTCCGGCTTTTGACTGGGCAAAGTTTCGCGCCCTGGTCACCGCCTCGTCAGATAAGGAGATGACATGACGCTATTTACGACATTACTGGTGCTGCTTGTCGAGCGCCTGTTTAAGCTGGGCGAACACTGGCAGTTCGATCACCGTTTAGAAACTTTTTTTCGCCGGGTCAAACGCTTCTCAATGGCGCGTACGCTCGGGATGATGATCATCGCAATGGTGGTCACATTCCTGTTGCTGCGAGCGCTCGATGGACTGCTGTTTAATGTGCCAACGATTGTGGCGTGGATCCTGATTGGGTTGCTGTGCATTGGCGCGGGCAAAGTGCGGATGCACTATCACGCTTACCTTAACGCGGCGTCTCGCGATGATGCGCATGCCCGAACGGCGATGGCCAGCGAACTGACGTTGATTCATGGCGTTCCACCGGATTGCAATGAGCGTGAGTTTTTGCGTGAACTGCAAAATGCGCTGCTGTGGATTAACTTCCGTTTCTATATCGCACCGCTGTTCTGGCTGATCGTCGGTGGTCCATGTGGACCGGTACTGCTGGTGGGCTATGCCTTCCTGCGTTCGTGGCAGTCCTGGCTGGCGCGTTACCAGACGCCGCATGAGCGCTTACAGTCCGGCATCGATGCCATTCTTCATGTTCTCGACTGGATCCCGGTGCGTCTGGCGGGCGTGGTGTATGCCCTGATCGGTCATGGAGAAAAAGCGTTGCCCGCGTGGTTTGCCTCTCTGGCGGATCTGCGTACTTCGCAATATCAGGTGTTAACACGCCTGGCGCAGTTCTCGCTGGCGCGTGAGTCGCATACCGATAAGGTTGAAACGCCAAAAGCGGCCGTTTCCATGGCGAAGAAAACGTCGTTTGCCTTAGTGGTGGTGATTGCCGTGCTCACCATTTATGGCACGTTGATTTAACGTCCTGGCAGGACGCCCGGTAAGTTGCGTGTTACCGGGCAATGATGTTAAAGCGTATCTGCGGGCGGGATGCCGAAGTCTGGCATTCCGTGGTCATCCCAGTGAATCAGCTTCAGACGGGTATGCCGATTGGGATCGTAGAGCGGATCGCCTTCAATTTCGGTGTAGTTACGCGCGTGATACACCAGCACGTCATCGCCTTCCGGCGTTTGGGTAAAGCTGTTGTGCCCGGGTCCATACTGGCGATTTTCATTGCTGGTGGTAAACACCGGCAGCGGGGATTTATGCCAGTTTGCCGGATTCAGCGGATCGGCGTGAATATCAATCCATAACAGTCCCATGCAGTAATTTTCATCCGTGGCGCTGGCGGAGTAGCTGATAAACAGCCTGTCACCGTGGGTTAATACTGCCGGACCTTCGTTGACCCAAAAACCCCGACACTCCCAGTCGTACTCCGGTTTGCTGAGCATCACCGGCTGGCCTTTAATCGTCCAGGGATTTTCCAACTCCGCCAGATAAATGTTGGAGTTACCGGCGATATCTGGGGATTTTTGCGCCCACAGATACCACTGTTTTCCCTGATGGTGGAATGTTGTGGCATCGAGTGCAAAGGTATCAAACGGTGTTTTCACTTGACCCTTTTCGACCCAGTTGCCGGTGAGCGGATCGGGATCTGTACACTCCAGCGCGTACATCCGATGCTGAAACATGCCCAGTTTGTCGAGCGCCTGAGTATGCGCGGCGGCAAAGTAGATGACCCATCTACCATCGAGGTGATGAATTTCCGGTGCCCAGATCAGCTCGCTCATCGGGCCGTGTTCGGGTTTGCGCCAGACGACAACGGGTGACGCTGTACGTAATCCTTCCAGCGAATCCGCCCGCCGGATTTCCAGTCGGTCGTACTCTGGCACTGAGGCAATAAAGTAATAGTCGCTGCCGTCGCGCAGGATAAACGGATCGGCGCGTTGTTCAATAAACGGGTTAGGCCAGTTTTGCATCAGGCTTTCCTTACGGTTTCAGTGGCTTTCAGTTCCTGATAATCATTGAGTTCGCGGTAGTTAGCGCGGCGTTTTTCCAGATCGTCCTGAATCTGTTTCATCAGTTCGCGGTCGACTTTCAACAGACGTACTACGCCGGCGGTAATCAGATAGCCGACTCCCGGAATCACGGTAAAGAGCAGCATGATGCCGTTGATCGCGGAGTCGCTTTGCGCTTTCGCCCCGGCATCGTAGCCGTACCACGAGAGCAGAAAGCCAACCATCGCCCCGGCAATCGCCAGACCGAGTTTCAGGAAGAACAGGTTGCCGGAAAAGCTTATGCCGGTAATGCGCTTGCCGGTTTTCCATTCGCCGTAGTCGTCAACGTCTGCCATCAGCGACCAGTGCAGCGGCGACGGGATTTGGTGCAAAATGTTAAGCAGGAAGTAGAGCACGACAATCATCATCGTGGCTTTGGGATCGAAGAAGTAAAACGCGCAGGAGAAAAGGGCCAGCGCGATGTTGGTCCAGAAGAAAACCTTTAGCTTGCACCAGCGGTCGGTCAGCACTTTCGCCAACACGCTACCGATCATCATGCCGACCACGCCGAGACTGATAAAGATCGTGGCGAAATGGGTGCTTTGTCCCATGACCCAGGTGACGTAGTACATGGTTGCCGCCATACGGATAAAGCCCGGACAGACGTTGCACAGCGTCAGCAGCAGTATGCGTACCCACTGGTCGTTCTTCCACACGTCTTTGAAGTCGTTTTTCATGTCATCGTGCGTGGGAACGGCAGGGCGCACACGTTCACGAACGGTGGCAAAGCAGAACAGGAACATACACATGCCGATAATGGCCAGCACGGTCATCGCCAGTTGATAGCCCTTCGCTTTGTTGTCGCCGCCAAACCAGTCGACCATTGGCAGTAGAGTGAGCGACAGCAGCAACGTCGCGATACCGACCAGTACAAAGCGGTAAGACTGGCAGGCCACGCGTTCTTTCGGATCGTTGGTGATCACGCCGCCCAATGAGCAATAAGGAATGTTGATCGCCGTATAAGTAATCGACAGCAGGAAGTATGTGACAAACGCATAGATAACCTTGCTGCTATAAGTCCACTCCGGGGTGGTGAACATCAGAATGCTGAACAGCGCGTAAGGGAAGGCAATCCACAATAACCATGGACGAAAACGGCCATATTTGCTTTGGGTTCGGTCAGCAATAGCGCCCATAATGGGGTCAGTAACGGCGTCGATAACGCGTACTGACAGTAATAACACCCCTACCAGAGCCGGGGCGAGACCAAAAATATCCGTATAAAAATAGTTAACAAACAGCATGATAGCGCCAAAGATGATGTTGCATCCGGCATCGCCCATGCCATAACCAATCTTTTCTCTTACCGACAGCTTACCTGTATCCATTGAGATGTCTCCCCATCAAGGTGATGGAAAGAATTATTCGTCTGTAAGCCTTTAATTGCGTTGCAGGATAGCGCCGCTGATATGGACGAAATGGCTGTTGGGGAGAAAGTGTGAGGCAGGTAACAACCCTCACCCACGACGGGTGAGGGTTCAAGAAATTAATGGGCTTTCGCTGTCTTCGCGGATTTCTGTTTGCACAGATAACCGATGCCAAGAACAACCAGCCATACCGGGATCAGGTAAACCGAAATCGCCATACCCGGCGTCATCAGCATAATTACCAGCACCGCCGCCATGAAGGCCAGACAGACCCAGTTACCCAGCGGGTAGAACAGCGCCGGGAAGCGGGTTTTCACTCCCTGTTGCTGCTTCGCGCGGCGGAATTTGATGTGCGCCAGACTGATCATCGCCCAGTTGATCACCAGTGCGGAGACCACCAGCGCCATCAGCAGGCCGAAGGCGGATTCTGGCGCCATGTAGTTGATCAGTACGCACAGCGCCGTCACCAGCGCCGAAACGATGATGGTATTCACCGGCACGCCGCGTTTGTCGATAGTGAGCAGGATTTTCGGGGCGTTACCCTGTTGCGCCAGACCAAACAGCATGCGGCTGTTACAGTAAACGCAACTGTTGTATACCGACAGTGCCGCCGTCAGAACCACGATATTCAGCGCGTTCGCCACGAAGGTATCGCCCAGCTCGTGGAAGATTAGGACAAACGGGCTGGTGTCAGCGGTGACACGCGTCCACGGCAGCAGGGAAAGCAGAACGGCCAGTGAACCCACATAGAAAATCAGAATACGATAGATTACCTGGTTGGTGGCTTTGGGAATGCTCTGCTCCGGGTTATCGGCTTCGGCTGCGGTGATACCGACCAGCTCGAGCCCGCCGAAAGAGAACATGATGATCGCCATCATCATTACCAGCCCGGTCATACCATGAGGCAGGAAGCCGCCCTGTTCCCACAGGTTACGCACGGTTGCCTGCGGGCCGCCATTGCCGCTGAACAGCAGCCAGCCGCCGAACAGGATCATCGCGACCACGGCGATGACTTTGATGATCGCAAACCAGAACTCCATCTCACCGAACACTTTTACGTTGGTCAGGTTGATGGCGTTGATCGCAATAAAGAAAACGGCTGCCGAAACCCAGGTGGGGATCTCCGGCCACCAGAACTGAATGTACTTGCCGACGGCGGTCAATTCCGCCATTGCAACCAGCACATACAGCACCCAATAGTTCCAGCCCGATGCAAATCCCGCAAAACTCCCCCAGTACTTGTAGGCAAAGTGACTGAATGAACCGGCGACCGGCTCCTCAACCACCATTTCACCCAACTGGCGCATAATAAGGAAGGCAATAAAACCGGCTATCGCATAACCCAGAATAATACCGGGGCCAGCGGACTGAATTACGGAGGCGCTTCCCAGGAACAGGCCTGTTCCTATCGCGCCGCCCAGCGCGATAAGCTGGATATGGCGGTTCTTAAGGCCGCGCTTTAGCTGCTCGCCGTGCTGCTGACTGTCCATCATGAAACCTCGTGAGTGGTTTACCCTTCAGTACCCGGCCGCGTGACGGCGACCGGGCAATTTGAGTAATTATTATTTGTCCTACGCAGAGATGCGTGTAAGTTTGCAATTCCGTCTGTTGTATTATTATGTTTACAGCAATGAATTTTAAAATGTCGCCGAAACTCTTTTGTCCGGAACAGAATAATGGTATGTGGCAGGGAATGCACCTGCTTTGTGAATGGATGATGACGAGTTGAATAAAAAGAGAGCAGTTGTCTATCCCGCCTCTTATTCCCTGATAACACTTCTGTAAGATATAAAGTGATTACCTATACATAAAATATGCATAAAAATGCATCTGAATCGGTTCAACCAGGATTTTTCTTCGTTTCAATAAGGTTAAAACTACCTCGCGGGTGGTAAATTTAACATTTGTGCATAGTTACATGTTTGAAACGATATTTCTGTGATGTTGTTAAAATGTGCCTGCTTTACTGATTTCAATCAAAACCTGTATGGACATAAGGTGAATACTTTGTTACTTTAGCGTCACAGATATGAAATTGGTAAGACCAATTGACTTCGGGCAAATGGCTTAAGACAGGACATCATGGCCTACAGCAAAATCCGCCAACCAAAATTATCCGATGTGATTGAGCAACAGCTGGAGTTTTTGATTCTTGAGGGCACACTACGCCCGGGCGAAAAACTCCCACCGGAACGCGAACTGGCGAAACAGTTCGACGTCTCCCGTCCCTCCTTGCGTGAGGCGATTCAACGTCTCGAAGCGAAGGGATTGCTGCTTCGTCGCCAGGGCGGCGGCACTTTTGTTCAGAGTAGCCTGTGGCAGAGCTTTAGCGATCCACTGGTAGAACTGCTCTCCGACCATCCTGAATCCCAGTTTGACCTGCTTGAGACGCGCCATGCGCTGGAAGGCATTGCTGCATACTACGCAGCGTTGCGCAGTACGGATGAAGACAAAACACGTATTCGTGAATTGCATCATGCCATTGAACTGGCGCAAGAGTCGGGTGACCGCGATGCCGAGTCCGATGCGGTCCTCCAGTATCAAATTGCTGTCACCGAAGCTGCGCACAATGTGGTGTTACTTCATCTGCTAAGGTGTATGGAGCCCATGCTGGCCCAGAACGTACGTCAGAACTTCGAGTTGCTCTATTCGCGTCGCGAGATGCTTCCGCTGGTGAGTGGTCACCGCACCCGTATTTTCGAAGCGATTATTGCCGGTAAGCCAGAAGAGGCGCGTGAAGCATCACATCGCCATCTGGCGTTTATCGAAGAGATTCTGCTCGACCGCAGCCGTGAGGAGAGCCGTCGTGAACGCGCCTTACGTCGTCTGGAGCAGCGAAAGAATTAGTGATTTTTCTGGTAGCTCGTTAGCCAGAAGATGTTGTAAATCAAGCGCTAATGAATGAAAGGCGCGGCAACTAAACGCAGAACCTGTCTTATTGCACTTTTAGTTGTTCAAAATAATTCGGCTTGTATCGCGGCGGCAAGCGCGCGAGTCGCCAGGAGCATAGTGAACTATGTGACTGGCGCAAGGAAGCGCAGCCAACAAAGAGACAACCTGAAGAATGAAGAACAAAGAGCGCAATGGGACAGGTTCCAGATAACTCAACGTATTAGATAGATAAGGAATACCCCCATGTCAGAACGTTTCCCAAATGACGTGGATCCGATCGAAACTCGCGACTGGCTACAGGCGATCGAATCGGTCATCCGTGAAGAAGGTGTTGAGCGCGCTCAGTATCTGATTGACCAGCTTCTTTCTGAAGCCCGCAAAGGCGGCGTGAAAGTAGCGGCAGGTACAGGGGCAAGCAATTACATCAACACTATTGCCGTTGAAGATGAGCCGGAATATCCGGGCAATCTGGAGCTGGAGCGTCGTATTCGTTCTGCTATCCGTTGGAACGCCATCATGACCGTGCTGCGTGCGTCTAAAAAAGACCTCGAGCTGGGCGGCCACATGGCATCCTTCCAGTCTTCTGCGACCGTGTACGATGTGTGCTTCAACCACTTCTTCCGTGCCCGCAATGAGCAGGATGGCGGCGACCTGGTGTACTTCCAGGGCCACATCTCCCCGGGCATTTACGCACGTGCATTCCTGGAAGGCCGTCTGACTGAAGAGCAGATGGACAATTTCCGTCAGGAAGTTCATGGCAATGGCCTGTCTTCCTACCCGCACCCGAAACTGATGCCAGAATTCTGGCAGTTCCCGACCGTTTCTATGGGTCTGGGCCCAATCGGTGCGATCTATCAGGCTAAGTTCCTGAAATATCTGGAACACCGTGGCCTGAAAGACACCTCTAAACAGACCGTTTACGCTTTCCTTGGCGACGGTGAGATGGACGAGCCGGAATCCAAGGGTGCTATCACCATTGCGACCCGTGAAAAACTGGATAACCTGGTCTTCGTCATCAACTGTAACCTGCAGCGTCTGGACGGCCCGGTCACCGGTAACGGCAAAATCGTTAACGAGCTGGAAGGCATCTTCGAAGGTGCTGGCTGGAACGTAATCAAAGTGATGTGGGGCGGTCGTTGGGATGAGCTGCTGCGTAAAGACACCAGCGGTAAACTGATCCAACTGATGAACGAAACCGTTGACGGCGACTACCAGACCTTCAAATCCAAAGATGGCGCATACGTTCGTGAGCATTTCTTCGGTAAATATCCGGAAACCGCAGCACTGGTTGCCGACTGGACTGATGAGCAGATCTGGGCGCTGAACCGTGGTGGTCACGATCCGAAGAAAGTCTACGCTGCACTGAAAAAAGCGCAGGAAACCAAAGGCAAAGCCACCGTCATCCTGGCCCATACCATCAAAGGTTATGGCATGGGTGACACCGCCGAAGGTAAAAACATCGCTCACCAGGTGAAGAAAATGAACATGGATGGCGTGCGCTATATTCGCGACCGTTTCAATGTTCCGGTTACTGACGAGCAGGTTGAAAAACTGTCTTACATTACCTTCCCTGAAGGTTCTGAAGAGCACAAATACCTGCACGAACGCCGCCAGGCGCTGCACGGCTACCTGCCGAGCCGTCAGCCGAACTTCACTGAGAAGCTGGAACTGCCGACCCTGGAAGACTTCGGCGCGCTGCTGGAAGAGCAGAACAAAGAAATCTCTACGACCATCGCTTTCGTTCGTGCCCTGAACGTGATGCTGAAGAACAAATCGATCAAAGATCGTCTGGTTCCGATCATCGCCGACGAAGCGCGTACTTTCGGTATGGAAGGTCTGTTCCGTCAGATTGGTATTTACAGCCCGAACGGCCAGCAGTACACCCCGCAGGACCGTGAACAGGTTGCGTACTACAAAGAAGACGAGAAAGGTCAGATTCTGCAGGAAGGGATCAACGAGCTGGGCGCAGGGTCTTCCTGGCTGGCCGCGGCGACTTCCTATAGCACCAACGATCTGCCGATGATTCCGTTCTACATCTACTACTCCATGTTCGGTTTCCAGCGTATCGGCGACCTGTGCTGGGCAGCAGGTGACCAGCAGGCGCGTGGCTTCCTTATTGGCGGGACGTCTGGTCGTACAACGCTGAACGGTGAAGGTCTGCAGCACGAAGATGGTCACAGCCATATTCAGTCTCTGACTATCCCGAACTGTATCTCTTACGATCCGTCTTATGCCTACGAAGTTGCGGTCATCATGCACGATGGTCTGGAGCGTATGTACGGTGAGAAACAAGAGAACGTTTACTACTACATCACCACGCTGAACGAAAACTACCACATGCCAGCCATGCCGGAAGGTGCTGAGGAAGGTATCCGTAAAGGTATCTACAAACTCGAAACCCTGGAAGGTAGCAAAGGTAAAGTTCAGCTGCTGGGCTCCGGTTCTATCCTGCGTCACGTTCGTGAAGCGGCAGAGATCCTGGCGAAAGACTACGGCGTGGGTTCTGACGTGTACAGCGTCACCTCCTTCACCGAACTGGCACGTGATGGTCAGGACTGTGAACGCTGGAACATGCTGCACCCACTGGAAACCCCGCGCGTTCCGTACATCGCTCAGGTGATGAACGACGCGCCGGCTGTAGCATCAACTGACTATATGAAACTGTTTGCCGAACAGGTTCGTACTTATGTACCGGCTGATGATTATCGCGTACTGGGTACCGACGGTTTCGGTCGCTCTGACAGCCGTGAAAACCTGCGTCACCACTTCGAAGTGGATGCTTCCTACGTGGTAGTCGCGGCACTGGGCGAACTGGCTAAACGTGGCGAAATCGATAAGAAAGTGGTTGCGGATGCAATTACCAAATTCAACATCGATGCAGAAAAAGTTAACCCGCGTCTGGCGTAAGAGGTAAAAGAATAATGGCTATCGAAATCAAAGTACCGGACATCGGGGCAGATGAAGTTGAAATCACCGAGATCCTGGTCAAAGTAGGCGACAAGGTAGAAGCCGAACAGTCGCTGATCACCGTAGAAGGCGATAAAGCCTCTATGGAAGTTCCGTCTCCACAGGCTGGCGTTGTCAAAGAGATCAAAGTCTCTGTTGGCGACAAAACAGAGACTGGCAAATTGATCATGATTTTCGATTCCGCTGACGGTGCAGCAGCCGCTGCACCTGCTCCGGCAGAAGAGAAGAAAGAAGCCGCTCCGGCAGCAGCACCTGCAGCTGCAGCAGCGAAAGACGTCCATGTACCCGACATCGGCGGTGACGAAGTTGAAGTGACTGAGATCATGGTCAAAGTGGGCGATACCGTTGCCGCTGAACAGTCCCTGATCACCGTAGAAGGCGACAAAGCTTCTATGGAAGTGCCGGCGCCGTTTGCGGGTACCGTGAAAGAGATCAAAATCAACACCGGCGACAAAGTGTCTACCGGCTCCCTGATCATGGTCTTCGAAGTGGCGGGTGCTGCACCTGCTGCCGCGCCTGCACAGGCCGCTGCTCCGGCCCCGGCTGCTGCACCAGCAGCCACTGGCGCGAAAGACGTTAACGTACCGGATATCGGCGGTGACGAAGTTGAAGTGACCGAAGTGATGGTGAAAGTGGGCGATAAAGTGACCGCTGAGCAATCACTGATCACCGTTGAAGGCGACAAAGCTTCTATGGAAGTGCCGGCGCCGTTCGCGGGTACCGTTAAAGAAATCAAGATCAGCACCGGCGATAAAGTGAAAACCGGCTCTCTGATTATGGTCTTCGAAGTGGAAGGCGCAGCACCTGCTGCTGCCGCGCCACAGCAGGCTGCCGCACCGGCTCCAGCCGCTGCATCTGCACCTGCGCCAGCTGCCGCTGCTCCGGCCGCAAAAGCTGAAGGCAAATCTGAGTTTGCTGAGAACGATGCTTACGTTCATGCGACCCCACTGATTCGCCGTCTGGCGCGCGAGTTCGGCGTGAACCTGGCGAAAGTGAAGGGCACAGGCCGTAAAGGTCGTATCTTGCGCGAAGACGTTCAGGCTTACGTGAAAGACGCTATCAAGCGTGCGGAAGCTGCTCCGGCAGCCGCAGCAGGTGGCGGTATCCCGGGCATGCTGCCATGGCCGAAAGTCGACTTCAGCAAGTTTGGTGAAATCGAAGAAGTGGAACTGGGCCGCATTCAGAAAATCTCTGGTGCTAACCTGAGCCGTAACTGGGTGATGATCCCGCACGTTACCCACTTCGACAAAACCGATATCACCGACCTGGAAGCGTTCCGTAAACAGCAGAACGCTGAGGCTGAGAAGCGCAAACTGGACGTGAAATTCACCCCAGTGGTCTTCATCATGAAAGCGGTTGCTGCGGCTCTGGAACAGATGCCACGCTTCAACAGCTCCTTGTCCGAAGACGGCCAGCGCCTGACGCTGAAGAAATACATCAACATCGGTGTGGCGGTAGATACCCCGAATGGTCTGGTGGTTCCGGTCTTTAAAGACGTGAACAAGAAGAGCGTGACCGAGCTGTCTCGTGAACTGACGGCTATCTCTAAGAAAGCGCGTGACGGTAAGCTGACGGCTGGCGAAATGCAGGGCGGTTGCTTCACCATCTCCAGCATCGGCGGCCTGGGTACGACCCACTTTGCACCGATTGTGAACGCGCCTGAAGTCGCGATCCTGGGTGTCTCCAAGTCCGCGATGGAGCCAGTGTGGAATGGTAAAGAGTTCGTACCGCGTCTGATGATGCCGATCTCTCTGTCCTTCGACCACCGCGTGATTGATGGTGCTGATGGTGCGCGTTTCATTACCATCATTAACAATATGCTGTCTGACATTCGCCGCCTGGTGATGTAAGCAAAAAAGCCGGCCCGACGGCCGGCTTTTTTCTGGTAATCTCATGATGGTTTTGGGGTTATTAGTGCTAAAGATAAATCGTTGCCGTTTTGTTGTTTCAAAATTGTTAACAATTTTGTAAAATACGGACGGATAGAACGACCCGGTGGACGATGGGCGACAAGACCAGGGATCGCCGGAAATAAATTAAGAGGTCATGATGAGTACTGAAATCAAAACTCAGGTCGTGGTACTTGGGGCAGGCCCCGCAGGTTACTCTGCAGCCTTCCGTTGCGCTGATTTAGGTCTGGAAACCGTAATCGTTGAACGTTACAGCACCCTCGGTGGTGTTTGTCTGAACGTCGGCTGTATCCCTTCTAAAGCACTGCTGCACGTAGCCAAAGTTATCGAAGAGGCCAAAGCGCTGGCAGAACACGGTATCGTCTTCGGCGAGCCGAAAACCGATATCGACAAGATTCGTACCTGGAAAGAAAAAGTAATCACTCAGCTGACCGGCGGTCTGGCTGGCATGGCGAAAGGCCGTAAAGTGAAAGTGGTTACCGGTCTGGGTAAATTCACCGGGGCGAACACCCTGGAAGTGGAAGGTGAGAACGGTAAAACCGTGATCAACTTCGACAACGCGATCATCGCGGCGGGTTCCCGTCCGATCCAGTTGCCGTTCATTCCTCATGAAGATCCGCGCGTGTGGGATTCCACCGACGCCCTGGAACTGAAATCCGTACCGAAGCGTCTGCTGGTCATGGGTGGCGGTATCATCGGTCTGGAAATGGGTACTGTGTACCACGCGCTGGGTTCAGAGATTGACGTGGTTGAAATGTTCGACCAGGTTATCCCGGCGGCGGACAAAGATATCGTTAAAGTCTTCACCAAACGCATCAGCAAGAAATTCAACCTGATGCTGGAAACCAAAGTGACTGCCGTTGAAGCGAAAGAAGACGGTATTTACGTTTCCATGGAAGGCAAAAAAGCCCCTGCTGAAGCGCAGCGTTATGACGCCGTGCTGGTGGCAATCGGTCGTGTGCCGAACGGTAAAAACCTCGACGCTGGCAAAGCAGGCGTGGAAGTGGACGATCGTGGCTTCATCCGCGTTGACAAACAGCTGCGCACCAACGTGCCGCACATCTTTGCTATCGGCGATATCGTCGGTCAGCCGATGCTGGCGCACAAAGGGGTTCACGAAGGTCACGTTGCCGCTGAAGTTATCGCCGGCATGAAGCATTACTTCGATCCGAAAGTGATCCCATCCATTGCCTACACTGAACCAGAAGTGGCATGGGTAGGTCTGACCGAGAAAGAAGCGAAAGAGAAAGGCATCAGCTACGAAACCGCCACCTTCCCGTGGGCTGCTTCTGGCCGTGCTATCGCTTCCGACTGCGCAGACGGTATGACTAAACTGATTTTCGACAAAGAAACTCACCGCGTCATCGGTGGTGCGATTGTCGGTACCAACGGCGGCGAGCTGCTGGGTGAGATCGGTCTGGCAATCGAAATGGGCTGTGACGCTGAAGACATCGCGCTGACCATCCACGCGCACCCGACTCTGCACGAGTCCGTGGGCCTGGCGGCAGAAGTGTTCGAAGGTAGCATCACTGACCTGCCGAACGCAAAAGCGAAGAAGAAGAAATAATCTTCAGCCTTCCGGTAACGAAAAAGCGGCGTAAATGCCGCTTTTTTTATGCCTGCTACTCCACCGGCTTCCACGGCTCGTGTGGCGTAAATTTCTCTATGGCGATGGCTTTTAGCCCGCTATCTTCCCCTAAATTCGTCTGATACACCCGGTCGTCCTGACTTACCATGAAGCTCATCACACCTGTTTCGCCCCAGGTCACCGGCCAGGCGAGCAGCGCAAATCCTTTCGCGTTATCGCTGGCAATAATGCGGAAATAATAGCCGTGATACCCTTCGCCAGGTGACTCAGGACTGAAAGCCGGCCCTAAGGGACTGGGCGTTTCACCCGGTTTTACCGGCCAGTAGAGACCGTCCTGTTGACCTGCATGGCTGATAATTCGGCTGGCAAATGCTTGTTTGCGCTGCCAGTAGTCATACTGGGCGTCGACATAAGCACGCATGGCCTGTATCGCCGAGAGTTCATTGCGGCCAATCGTGCGCGTGAGGATCTCATCCTGCGCGGCAGACATATCAAAATGCCAGCCTTTACTCGCCTTCACGATGGGGATGGGCAACTGCCAGTTCTCCTGGCCGACGTTCAGGTGAGCGACGTTACCTTGTTGCACAATCTGGTGGCTGACTTTCCAGTCGCGGTTAAAGCGCGCAATGGCTTCGGGGTCCGCGCCTTCAGGGGGCAAAAACTGTCGCCAGTTATCGCCTAACAGGGTAGTCAGTTGCGCATCGTTATTGTCGGCAATTGCACGGGCAAAAGAGCTGGCGGCCTCGTCTGGCGTGGCGAACATCTGCTGGGCGTAGCTCATTAACGGAAGCGAGAGCAGCAGGGTGCTTAACAGTACTTTTTTCATTATCGGCTCCCGTTAACGACGGCGAAATTCATGGTGTTCAGATGCGCGTTCGCGCATGTGGGCTCGTTGCTCATTACTGATGTTACTCAGACGGCGGCTTTCCTGACCGCGCTGCTGCTGCGATTGCCAGTTCGGCGAACGGCTGTCGTTACCGCTAAATACATTCGCATGGTTTTGCTGAAACGCCTGACGCTGCTGTGGCGAGGAGGATTCGACGCGCTGACGTACCGTCTCCCGCTGCGGTTGTGAAATCGGGCGTTGCTGCGCTTTGGCCCTGAGATCGTCACGATGCAGTTGTTGCGCTGTCGTAGTCGATTGTTTCAAGGTCTGTTGCGCGTTCTGACGACGCGCGCTGTTGCTGTTGTCGTCATAGCCGCGATAATTATTGCGTTGGGCAACCTGATTCAACTGTTGAGCGGCCGCTTTGCGCTGGGCATCACGCGTTGTGGCTGTCGGTTGCTGAGCCAGCGCTTTAGACGCATCCGGATGACGCTGTTGCAGTTGTGCCATCGCTGCCTGACGCTGGCTGTCGCGGGATGCCGTCGCAGCAGGCTGCTGTGTAGCGCTGAGACCGCCGCTGACGTCGGTCGGGTGGAAACGCGGGGCGGTCGTGCCATTCTGATACGGTACGCCGCCGCGCCAGGCCGGGTTGTGCTGCCAGGTCATGTTCTGTGTTTTCAGATTCTGTCCGGAGATGCGGTTGAAGTTATCGACGTTGATATTGATGTTATCGCCATTGTGTTGATAACCGTGACCGTCGTGATGATCGTCATCATGATGGTGATCGTCATCGTGGTGATGATCGTCGTCATCCCAGTCGATATTGCTGAACAGCGCATAGGTGGTGGCGACGCCCAGGCTGTAGCCGAATCCTTTAACAAAACTGCCAGCGAACTGCTCGCCTGGCGTAGGCGGGAGATACACCGGCGGGTATGCGGTGTTGGGCCAGGTGCCATAAACCGTAGCGGGATTATAGCTGGGGACGTACACCACCTGCGGATCTGCAGGTTCAATTTTAATTACCGTGGAGGCTGGGGCGGCGGAAACGGCGCTGGATTTTGTTGCGGAGGAGGTGGTTGAGGGGGCTGCCGCGACGCTCTTTTTCGGCGTGCTGGTCACCGTCTGCTGCGGCGTAGATTTCAGCGAGCCGGTCTGCTGGGCCAGTAAGCGCAGGCGTTGCACGGAGTCCATCACATCCTGCGGTTGCGCCAGAAATGCATCACCGAGGTTTTGCACCCACTCCGTGTTTTCCCCCATCAGCGTCATAAGTTGCGGAAAGGCGACCAGCGACTTCACGCTGGGATCCCACGGCTGGTTTGCGACAGCCTGAATGGCGGCATCGCCTTGCCGTGTCGGATTATCGCGCGACCATTGTGCTGCCTGGACGACGTTAGCCGGATAGGTCGAGGCCATCAGAACCTGCGAAAGCAGCGGGTCCGGATAGAGGGCGATCGGCGCGACCCATTGATCGATTTGCGCCGTGGTAAAGCTCACTTTCGCAACGGGAGTCGCTTCGGCTGGCGCGAGTGGTTGCGCAGCAATGGGGGGCGTGGGCAGCGTAGGGGCTTCCGGTGTGCGGCTTTTGACATACAGCACGCCTGAAGCAGCAAGTAGTCCGGCGCTACAGATCAACGCAAGCACGTGGGGTTTAAAGGGCAACGTCATATTCTTACTCCCGATTTCCTGGAAATCGCAATGGTCGAAGTGCTGCCACCCGCAGGTGCAGTGTTGCGTGAGTATAAAGAGACGATAGTTTAATTTTTGACTAATCTTGGGATCGGTACAGTAGAGTGATTATAAGAATGCGAAATAGTGTGACGATTCGTAACAGCGATAAATTTCCCGCTTCTGAAATCGAAAAGGGTATTAGACCATCCTTAACGATTCAGCCACTTTTTTATGTTGCTTTTTTGTAAACAGATTAACACCTCACTAAAATCCTGTTATTCTGCCCATTGCGGTACCGGGCATTTACCCTACAAACTGCTGTCTCACAGGAGCGTGAAGAGAATCGCCCATCGATAAAGCGCCGCACTATGACAATGAGAGCGAGGAGAACCGTCGTGCTAGAAGAATACCGTAAGCACGTAGCAGAACGTGCCGCCGAGGGGATTGTGCCCAAACCCTTAGATGCAACCCAAATGGCCGCGCTCGTTGAGCTGCTGAAAGCACCGCCTGCGGGCGAAGAAGAATTCCTGTTAGACCTGTTGATCAACCGTGTTCCCCCGGGCGTCGATGAAGCCGCCTATGTCAAAGCCAGTTTCCTCGCTGCCGTCGCGAAAGGCGAAACGACTTCCCCACTGATTACGCCTGAAAAAGCGATTGAACTGCTCGGCACCATGCAGGGTGGTTACAACATTCATCCGCTGATTGACGCTCTGGACGATGCAAAACTGGCGCCGATTGCCGCCAAAGCGCTCTCCCATACGCTGCTGATGTTCGATAACTTCTATGACGTAGAAGAAAAAGCCAAAGCAGGGAACGAATATGCGAAGCAGGTGATGCAGTCCTGGGCGGAGGCTGAATGGTTCCTGAGCCGTCCGCCGCTGGCTGAAAAAATGACCGTCACCGTTTTCAAAGTCACCGGTGAAACCAATACCGATGACCTGTCTCCTGCACCTGATGCGTGGTCTCGTCCGGATATCCCGCTGCACGCGTTAGCGATGCTGAAAAACGCCCGTGAAGGCATTGAGCCGGATCAGCCGGGTGTCGTTGGCCCAATCAAACAGATCGAAGCCCTGGCGAGTAAAGGTTACCCGCTGGCTTACGTCGGTGACGTCGTCGGGACCGGTTCTTCACGTAAATCCGCCACCAACTCCGTGCTGTGGTTCATGGGCGACGACATTCCGCACGTGCCGAACAAGCGCGGCGGCGGTCTGTGCCTCGGCGGTAAAATCGCCCCTATCTTCTTCAACACCATGGAAGATGCAGGCGCACTGCCGATCGAAGTGGATGTGTCAAACCTGAACATGGGTGATGTGATTGACGTTTACCCGTTCAAAGGTGAAGTACGTAACCATGAAACCGGCGAACTGCTGGCAAGCTTTGAACTGAAAACTGACGTGCTGATTGATGAAGTGCGTGCCGGTGGCCGTATCCCACTGATCATCGGTCGCGGTCTGACCACCAAAGCGCGTGAAGCGCTGGGTCTGCCGCACTCAGACGTTTTCCGTCAGGCGAAAGATGTGGCGGAAAGCAGCCGTGGTTACTCGCTGGCGCAGAAAATGGTGGGTCGTGCGTGCGGCGTAGCCGGTATCCGTCCGGGTGCGTACTGCGAGCCGAAGATGACCTCCGTGGGTTCTCAGGATACCACTGGCCCGATGACCCGTGACGAACTGAAGGACCTGGCGTGCCTGGGCTTCTCTGCGGACCTGGTGATGCAGTCTTTCTGTCACACCGCCGCCTATCCGAAGCCGGTTGACGTCACCACGCACCACACGCTGCCTGACTTTATTATGAACCGCGGCGGTGTTTCGCTGCGTCCGGGTGATGGCGTGATCCACTCCTGGCTGAACCGTATGCTGTTGCCGGATACCGTCGGTACGGGTGGTGACTCCCATACCCGTTTCCCGATTGGTATCTCCTTCCCGGCGGGCTCGGGCCTGGTGGCGTTTGCTGCGGCGACCGGCGTGATGCCGCTGGATATGCCGGAATCGGTGCTGGTGCGCTTCAAAGGCAAAATGCAGCCGGGTATTACCCTGCGCGATCTGGTACATGCCATTCCTCTGTATGCGATCAAACAGGGTCTGCTGACCGTTGAGAAAAAAGGCAAGAAGAACATCTTCTCTGGCCGTATTCTCGAAATCGAAGGTCTGCCGGATCTGAAAGTCGAGCAGGCGTTTGAGCTGACCGATGCATCCGCCGAGCGTTCTGCGGCAGGTTGTACCATCAAGCTGAACAAAGAGCCGATCGTGGAATACCTGACCTCCAACATCGTTCTGCTGAAGTGGATGATCGCAGAAGGCTACGGCGACCGTCGTACGCTGGAACGTCGTATTCAGGGGATGGAAAAATGGCTGGCCGATCCGCAACTGCTGGAAGCCGATGCTGATGCAGAGTACGCGGCGGTGATCGACATCGATCTGGCGGATATCAAAGAGCCTATCCTTTGTGCACCGAACGATCCGGACGATGCGCGTCTGCTCTCTGATGTTCAGGGCGATAAAATCGACGAAGTGTTCATTGGTTCCTGCATGACCAACATTGGTCACTTCCGTGCGGCCGGCAAGCTGCTGGATGCGCACAAAGGCCAGTTGCCGACGCGTCTGTGGGTGGCGCCGCCAACCCGTATGGATGCGGCACAGCTGACCGAAGAGGGCTACTACAGCGTCTTTGGTAAGAGCGGTGCGCGTATTGAAATCCCGGGCTGTTCACTGTGCATGGGTAACCAGGCGCGTGTCGCAGACGGCGCGACGGTGGTATCGACTTCTACGCGTAACTTCCCGAACCGTTTAGGTACCGGTGCGAACGTCTACCTGGCGTCTGCGGAGCTGGCGGCGGTTGCGGCACTGATCGGTAAATTGCCGACGCCGGAAGAGTACCAGACCTATGTGGCGCAGGTGGATAAAACCGCTGTAGACACCTACCGCTATCTGAACTTTGACCAGCTCTCTCAATACACTGAGAAAGCGGACGGTGTGATTTTCCAGACCGCCGTGTAATGCGCTAACGCCTTTCGCGTAAAAACGCATCAATGCCCGGTGAAGCGTGTGGACTGACCCCATAAATCTGGACAGTTTATATTAAGCGGCCTTCAGAGCCTGGGCCCGGTACTCTACCGGACTCAGGCCTTTTAGTTTCAGGCTTATCCGCTCGTTGTTGTAGTAACGGATATAATCCTCTATCGCCTTCCTCAGTTCGCTGATATTGCTGAACTGACTCAGGTAAAAACACTCCGATTTCAGCGTCCCGAAGAAGTTTTCCATCACGGCATTATCCAGACAGTTTCCTTTTCGGGACATACTTTGCGTCATGCCCTGCGCCTTTAACTTTGCCTGATAGCCTGCCATCCGATATTGCCAGCCCTGATCTGTGTGCAGCAAGGGGGCGTCGTCTGGTCCGAGCTTTAAGAACGCATCCCGCAGCATGGTATTAACCATCTCCATCACCGGCCTTTCCGACAGGCTGTAGGAGATTATTTCCCGGTTAAAAAGATCGAGTACCGGCGACAGGTACAGCTTTTTACCCTGCAGCGAGAACTCTGTAACATCCGTAACCCATTTTTCATTGGCTTTTGATGCACTGAAGTTCCTGCTCAGGATATTGGGGGCTGCCTTGCCTGTTTCCCCCTTCCATGAGCGGTATTTCTTCGCCCTTATCAGAGACCGGAGCGACAGCTCTGTCATCAGCCGCTGCACGGTTTTATGGTTCACCAGCAGACCCTGCTTTCTCAGCGAAAGCGTGATCCTGCGGTAGCCATAACGGCCTTTGTGCCAGGCGTATATCTCACGGATTTTATCTTTCAGCCCGGCATGCCTGTCCACCTGCTTCAGGGCATTCATATTGTAATACCATGTACTGCGGGACATGCCTGCCGCGCGCAGGAGGTCTCGCAGAGCGTGCTTATGCCTCAGTTCACTGATTATCAGGGCTTGCTGCCGTTTTTTTCGCTCTGAACCAAGGCCTTCAACTTTTTTAGATAGGCATTCTCTGCCCGCAGGTAACGGAGTTCAGCCCGGAGTTCTTCGGGGGAGAGTTTTTCCAGTTCTTTATCTGTAGGGGATGGGGGGATTTTTTGTTTTGTCATTTTTCCAGGCCGTCCGCGTTGAATGTTTAGCAGTCCTTCCGCTCCGGCATCGTTGTACACGCAGACCCAGTGTCGGACAAGCGTTTCTGCAGAGAGATTAAACCGGGCAGCTGCTTCACGCATCGTCAGGTGGTCACGGATAACCGCCCGGACGACGACGAGTTTAAATTCAGCTGAATGATGTTTATTTTTCCCTGACAGCCCTTCCATACCGTGGAGTTGCCACGCCCTGACCCAGCGACGGACGGAAGTTCTTTCAACACCAAAACGGTCGGCTGTACGCTCTTCTCCGTCTTTTCCGGACAAATAATGATTAACCACAGCCAGTTTTGTTTCAGGGGAATATTTTGGCTTTGCCATAAAAAACTGCACCTTACTCAGTTGAGTGTCCAACTTTTGGGGTGCAGTCCA
>NZ_LIFT01000040.1:0-5324 GCF_001297795.1 Citrobacter sp. CtB7.12
AAGTGGAGCGCGGACAGAAAATTCAGTTTCGGAGAAACTGCTAATTTTCAGGCACCGCGCCCACCTGCGAACGTTCGCCCGAAGCGAACTGAGCAGGCCGGGGGGAGCCGCAAAAATTTCGCCACCCCAGTGAGCGAAAAGCTGTCGCCCACGACAGCGGTTTTTGTGGGGGGCACAGCCCCGCACACCGTCGCAGCTAAGCCGGTATTCCGGCGTGGCGAGACCAGCCCCTTTAAAGCCACGTTTCCGGCATTTTCGCGCGGGCGGGAAAATAACGGGTAAAACGGGCGTCTTAAAGGGGCTGGTCGCGCGTAGCGTGCGACGGTGTGCCGCCGTTGACCCAGGGGGCTTTGACGCAGCGTTCAGCGAAGACATTGCCCCCATGTTTCCTGTTGTCAGGGCGTCCAGCCAGGACAGAAGGAAACACGCCATTGTCCGCCGGACGGGCGTTTCACGGAACTGACGACCACGGGTCGGCGGTACCGGGAAAGCGCGGACAGCGGGAATGAGTGGCCCCGCCACTCACGCTGTTCTGTGTTTTATGGCGGCACAGGATAGCGGCATGAGATGGCGGCAAAGCGAAATCCCCATCCCGTGCCGCCATCATCTGACGCGATGCAGACATAAAAAAAGCCGCTCTTATGTGTTCATGGCGGCTTAGTCGTACTGACCGGGCGTGACTGGATTCTGGTTAATTGCCCGGTATCTCCTGGTGTTGTGCCTGTTCTGTGTGGCGGCACACCTCTTTTATGCACTATATAGTGCCTATATGCAACCACTTTATTCTTGTATGCAGCCATTTACACTATCAGCTTTAATGTTATAGATGGACTGACAGGTTTATGGCTGAACCCTATCTGAAAAATCGTACCCGTTTCACCTCATCACTGGATAATCCACTGGTGCCACGCTTTGATGAGCTGTCGCGGGTTACCCGTATTCCAAAAAGTCGTCTGCTGGATGAAGCGATTGCGGATCTGCTCATCAAACACGGAATGACCGCCCCCGACGACAGCAAGAAAACAGAAACAGACTGATTTTCCGCCACAGTAAAACCACATAATAGTCCCCCTGCCTGCTGCCAGAACAGACTGACAGCAGGTTTATCTCCTTTAAATGAATCAGGCTGGCCGGTGAGTCCGGACCGGCCTTTTTTGTCGATGTAACTCCTGTGCCTTCATGTATTTCATTATTCCGCTACCGGAGTCAATATAATGAATCCACATCTTATGCAGAAGCTGAATACCCTCTCAGAGATCTTTTCATTATTCCTGTTATGGCTGCAAAACAATCCGGTTTTCTTTTCATTGTTTGCCGGACTGACGCTCCCCTTTATCTTTCACCTGCCACGGGAAGAAAGGCAGAATGCCCCCTTCTGGCTGAAAATGACGGCAAGTCTGTCCATATTTGTTTTTATCTTTGGCACAATATCGCCGCTCACGCTTCAGGGACTGAGTTACTTCTTCAGCGTGCTGGATAATAATATCCTGTCTGATATTCCGCTCTGGATACTGACAACCCTGTTTACAGCGGCAGGATTATGCTTTCATATCGCTGCCCGCCGGATACTGGCCGGAGAAATTGACACATTAAAGCACCGATTGATAAAAAGAAGCAAACTGGAAAGAAATACCCGCACGGATGTACGGGAAGTGAAAAATATACTACCCGACAGCGTAGAATATGACCCACTGAAATATATAGAACTTAACAGGGGTGTATTTATCGGTCTGGATAATGACAACCAGCCACAATATATTTCCGTTAAGGAATTTCAGTCCCAGCACGCTGATATTATCGGCACCACGGGTTCTGGTAAAGGTATCGGTGCAACGGTACTGCTTTATCAGGCCATTCTGTTAAATGAAGCTGTTTTTGTCGAAGATCCAAAAAATGACGAATGGGCACCACATGTATTAAAGAAAGCCTGTGAACAGGCAGGTAAATCGTTTTATCTCATCGACCTGAACAACCTGAATTTTCAGCTCGACCTGCTGGCGGACATCTCGCATGAACAGCTTGAAGAGTTGTTTAATGCCGGATTCAGCCTGTCCAAAAAAGGTGAAGGTGCCGACTTTTACCGTATTGCTGACCGCAGGGCCGCCAGAAACACCGCCGCCATGTATGAACCCGGCATGACGCTGCGGGAGCTGTTTGACAGTGATTTTGTTAAATCACTTCAGGAAACCACCCCGGCCTTTTATGGTGAACTGGAAGAAATTGCGCTGATAAACGCCATTAATGCACGCCATGGTCTGTCACTGAAGAAAATCTTCGATGATGGCGGGTGCTGCTACATTATCGGCTCCATGCGCAACCAGAAAATCATCTCCGCCCAGCGCATGATTTTAACCCGTCTCATCCAGATAGCCGAGACCCGCGACCGTATTCGCAGCAGACCCCGCCCGGTGGCGATACTGCTGGATGAACTCAAATATCATCTGTCCCGGCCTGCTCTGGAAGGACTCGGGGCCGCCAGGGACAAACAGGTCCATATCATCATGGCCCATCAGTCCATCAAGGATTTGTATGACTGCCCGGCTGACCTGGACGGGGACGCCGTGGCTGGTTCAGTGATTGAAAACTGTAAATTCATGCTGGTGTACCGCCTGCGCGATCCGGACACCGCTGAATGGGTGGCACGAATGACCGGCTCCATTCTCGTCGATGACGAAATGCGTAAGGTCAGAACGGATATGTCACTGACCGAAACGGTGGAAACGGACCGGATGATACGCCAGGCAGAACGTTACTTCATTGACAGCAACATGCTGCTCAACCTGCCGCCATTTGTGGGATTTGTGTTCACACAAAATGAACTTGCCAGAGCGACAAAAATGTCACATATCCGCGTGCAAAAACAGTACATCTGTCTGATGGACTTTGAGACTCAGCCCCCTGTTCTGCCGAAAAACAACAATCTGCCTTCCAGACCTTCCGCCGATGTTTAAAAACCAGGACAGTGAGGACACATATGCTTATTCATGATCCAGCAGAACGCAAAAAAATCGCTGAAGCCAGAATGCTGGCGTTGCTGAATTTTCTGAAAGACGAAACCTGGTCAGATTTCAGTTCACTGAGAAGAGTAATGGGTTTCAGCAGACATACACATCACCCGGTTTATAAGGTACTGAATCGCGCCATACAGGCTGGATATATCATCAGACACGGAAGCCACGATATCCGGCCCGCTATCGTATTATGGGGGATCACCATGCAGGGGCTTTCCAGAGTCGTCAGGGCTGATGACCCGGTATTTCCTGGTTACTTTGAGCCGGGAAAACTCCGTTACGGGACGCTGGAACATCACCTGTTTAACCAGCGGATACGGCTGGCTCTTGAGGAAAAAGGCGGCAGCAACTGGTGCCACGGTGACCGGGGAACATTTGCTGCACAATTTCCCGGTATCCGGCATCGCCCCGATGGGGTGATCACTCTCCACAACGGTGCAATCATTGCAGTGGAAGCTGAACGAACCCTGAAAACCCGTGCCCGTTATATCAACATCATCGGCAGCCACCTGGCTGCTATCGATACGGGAAGGTGGCATTACGCCATGTATGTCACACCGGATGAAGCGGGTAAAACATCACTGATAAGGCTGTTTGACAGTATCAGAGTGGTGATAAGAAAAAGCGTTCCGGTGTCCTTTAAAGGAGAGAACAGGGACGTATTTTTGTTCCGCACCCTGAACGAACTGGAACACAACACATCAGGGACCCGGTAATTATCACCACCTTCACGTCCTCATGCCCGCCACCGTCCTCCTCTGCGCTCTGCCGGTACACTGCCCGCGAAATTCTGTCCGGCAGCGCCGTGGGGGTATCTGCTCCCTTCATCCCCTCAGTTCCCGGCTATGGTCGCCGGGTGGCTGTTTTCCGGATTGTGCCGTCGCCTCCATGCGCTTCGCGCATATAAAACAGCAGAGCTGGCGCTTCTCCCCCGGCAACAGCGGCGTATCCGTCTTCTGATACGCCGCTGTTGCCGCCAGACGCAAAATAACCCGTCGGTTATTTTCCTTACCTCCCTCACCAGACTGTTTGTACATTTATGAAAGCACGGGGAATATGCATCCCCGTGCCGGTGGTAAAAACGCCACTCTGACAGCAAAACCCCGCAATCCGTTGCAGGGTATCAGACTCATAACGCCATCAGGTAGCGGTGTGCTTTTGATGCGGCACTCGCAGCCCGGAAGATGTAACGTTTATCATTACGTAGTTTTATCAGCCATGACGCAATGTAGTTTTCATGCTGCACGTCGCCATTAATGCCCAAATCCGCCATCAGAAACGCGCTTCCCAGCTCCGCAACTAACTCTTCCGCTGCATACCCTTCAGAGCCAAAGCGGCCTTTCATGTCCCGGTTTAAACGGGACGGGTGACCGCTCCAGTGAACCAGCTCATGCAGACCGGTTGCATAAAAATCTTCAGCACGGCTGAATAAATGACGTTCAGGAAGGTAAATCTCATCCGTGGCGGGTCTGAAAAATGCCTGCTGACCGCGTTCAGTGATTTTTGCGCCACTGCGCTCAAGGAGGGCTTCAGCCCGGGTGAATGGCTTAAAGGTCTCTTCTGCGGGCTGTTCCGGCTGTGCGTCGCTGCCGTCATGGGGTAAGCCGTCAATCTGCTCTGCGTTAAAAACGATGAAGTGTTTCAGCATCGGGATGTAATCCTTTTCGCCGTCTTCCCGCTCTTTCTCCAGCGTTTTGTAAAAGACTGCCATTGTGCCACGCTCCCCCTTGCGGACCTGAGCACCCGTTGATTTCGCCTGGTTGTATGTCATCCAGCGGGAGTCCTTAAAACCCTGCTCTGCCGCACTGAACCACAGCAGCATAATATTAATGCCGCTGTAGGCTTCGTGTGTGGTGTAGTTTGAAGGAATGCCTGAGACCAGGCCGTTACGTTTCCACGGACACTGCCACGGCTTAACACCAGACTCCAGCGCCTTAATGATGCTGTCAGTGACCGTCTGATAAATATCCGTTTTGTCTGATGAAAATTTCGTTTTTGAGGAGCCTGAGCGCTCCGGCGACGATACGCCGGTCGCCGCTGCGGTGTCAGAAGTACTTGTCCGGGTATACAGGTTCATCGTCATGGTATTTTCTCCGTCAGTTGAGTGGGTTTTCGTCTTCGTATCGCCTGACGGTTCGTGACTCCGGAGTCGTTCTGTTCAGCAGGGGCGCGGAACGCGTGCCATTTACCCTTGCGGAACAGGTTGTGACGGAGAACGATGACCGGAAGCTGATATGAAAGAGAAAACACACGGGGAGAAAATAACGACGGGCATACCCGGACTTAGTACTTCGACGATTGCAGGGGTGAAAT
>NZ_LIFT01000041.1:0-5130 GCF_001297795.1 Citrobacter sp. CtB7.12
GGCGTTGACGGGTAAATGAGTCAGTTTTTCAGATAGCTGAACTTACCCCGGAGTTCCACTGAGAACGTATTTAGGTCAGGAGCCAGGCAGGGATTGTATCCGTTGAACATGGAGATGAAGGCCATACTGAAGCTATACCTGAGGGGGCGGAGTGCACCCGCACTCAGTTTTCTGTGAAGTGATACTCCGGGAGCGGCAGTAACTCGTGCAGCCTGTCTTCATGCCACGATGGCAGGCGATGCAGAACGTCCGTCAGCCAGGCATGCGGGTCAAGGCCATTCATTTTCGCGGTTTCCAGCAAGCTCATGATTCTGGCTGCACGCTCACCTGCTGCAACCGAACCGGCGAACAACCAGTTGGTGTGTCCCATCACCACCGGTCTGATGGCCCGTTCACAGCGATTGTTGTCCAGCGGCAACGAGCCATCTTCCAGGAACCGACTGAGGCTCTCCCGCCGTTTTAGCACGTAGGCGATCGCTTTACCCAACGCTGAACTTTCCGGGCACGCATTTTTCTGTTGCTCCAGCCATTGCCACAGCTTTTCCAGCACTGGTCGCGCGTAGCGATGCCGCCACTGCCGGATCTTTTCCACTGGCCTGTGTCGGATCTTCTTTTCCAGCCGGTACAGCCCGGCGATCTGCCTGACTGCCATTTCGGCCCGGGGATCTTTACTCGCTTTATAAAGGTCGGCGAAGTTTCTGCGGGCATGTGCCCAACAGCCCGTCAGTGCGATCTCTTTGTTCTGTACGGCCAGCGTTTCATACGCCGGATATCCGTCAACCACCAGGTTTCCGGCCCAGTCTTTCAGGTATTCCGCCACGTATCTGCTGCTCCGGCCAGGTTGACTGTCGAAGCAGACGATAGCAGGGCCACTTTTTTCACCGCTGACATAAGCCCACAGATAGCCGGAGCGGGCTTTACCCCCTTTTTTTGTGTCCAGGATTTGCAGAGGGGTCTCATCGGCATGCAGCACATCGCGTGTCAGCAACATCCGGTGAAGTGCTTCTGCCAGTGGTGTCAGTGCGGCACCGGCAGGACCAACCATATCGGCCATCGTGCTGACGGGCAGATGGATATCCGAACTGGCCAGAACCGGTTGCTGACGGTACAGCGGCATATGGTCGCAGTGCTTGCTGATCACCACCTGGGCGATGAGTGACGGCTCTGCCACCCCTTTTGGGATAATGTGCGCAGGTATATCACCGCTGACCACTCTCTGACAGCAGGTGCAACTATACTGCGGACGAACGTACCGGTTAACCACGACACGGGCCGGGATATATTCCTGCTTTTCACTCACTTCATCACGGATGTGACGCAGGGTGCCCTGGCAGTCAGGACAGCGTTCGGTTGAGGCCGGTTCTATGTTTTTTGTGACACGATGAAGATGGGCCGGTAGCGGCTTTCTTGCCGGTCGTTCTGAGACAACTTTTTCTTTGAACGGAAGCAGCATGTCCAGTTGCGCTTCTGCCACAGCGATATCCGCATCCATGTCCTCTTCGAACAGGGAGCGCTGCATACCGGCCAGAGTTTCGCTCTTTTTCCCGAAGCGCTGCTGGCGCGCCAGTTTCAGCATTTCTTCCAGCAGAAGGATACGTTGCTGAAGAGCGGTATTCTGCCGGAGAAGTTTTTCTTCTTTTTTAGCATTCTCAGACACGACATTCTGCACCATGGCAAGAGCCAGAGTGCGGAGCTGTTCGATGTCATTCATGTTATTGAGAAGGGATATATCCATACCCTTAATAGTACCACTATGAGTATTGATATTCATTGTTTTTCAAATGGTTACTCCCTGTTTTACAGATTAAAGACTGCGCTGTTTTCGTCTTCACGGAAGACCCATTTAGCCAGGTTATGGCCTTCCATTTGCTGCCAGTCAATTCCGGAGATCAACCATTCAAACTGCTCCGGCGTCAGTGACCATGCTGCATCATTTGCACGCGGCCAGCGAAAATGACCTTTGTGCAGACGCCGCGTACACAGCCATACACCATGGCGATCCCTGCGCAGTACTTTGAGCCGCGTCCGTGCTTTATTGGCAAAGACAAACGCAGCACCTTCATGCCATGTGGATTTGAGGGTATCCTGGACATACTGCGTCAGGGTGTCTATTCCCCTGCGCATATCCACAGGTCTCACTGCCAGGAAGACGTTCTCAGGTCTGAGCATGTTTGAGCGCCCTGAACACATCGGTGAGCTGTAAGGCGTGACAACTCATACGTATACCGCCAGGCAGGAAGAGCATGACAGGCTCATTAACCGCCTGAGCAGCCGGAGTCGCAGCTGACTCTGCTGCGATATGTACGGGTATCAGCCCGGAGGCATCTTTACTGACTCTGGTTTTAATATCCTGAGGCCATTCCCTGAAAGTAGAAAACTTGATGTCGTGCAGCTCACTGTACTGCTGACGGGTAAGACCGCTGGCACGCCATGCTGCAACATGCGTAAGCGGCTCATCTGAACCGTATTGACGATTAGACGTTGCTAAGGTCGAGTTTCCAGGGAAGCAGATCGCGGACCCGGTTCACCGGCCAGTCCTGTATATGACCGATGACGTAACGCAACCACGTCTCGGGGTCAACGCCGTTAAGCCGGCAGGTGACGAGCAGAGAGTAGAGGATCGCCGCACGTTCTCCGCCTGTATCTGAACCGGCGAACAGCCAGTTTTTCCGGCCCAGGGCTACGCCACGCAGCGCGTTCTCCGCGATGTTGTTGTCGATCTCCGCCCAGCCATTGCTGCAGTACAGGTTTAACGCGTCCCACTGCTTCAGTAGATAGGCGAACGCCTTCGCCGTGTCCGAGTGGCGCGACAGTACCTTCATCTGAACCTGTATCCAGTCGTACAGTGACTGCATTAACGGGATAGTCTGCTCTTTACGTACCGCCAGCCGCTCGTCTGCCGGGCTGCCGCGTATCTCCGCCTCGATGGCATACAGTTTTCCGATACGCTTCAGCGCTTCGGTTGTGATGTCGGTCGGTGTCCGGGCATGCACGTCGTGGATTTTTCGCCGGGCATGGGCCATGCAGGCCGCTTCGGTTATGCGGCCATCTTCGTACAGCGCATTATAACCACCGTAAGCGTCCGCCTGCAGGATACCGCTGTACCCCGCAAGGTGCTGCTGTGGATGTACGCCTTTCCGGTCCGGCGAGTACGCGAACCAGACCGCCGGTGGAAGCTGTGAGCCCGCGTTGCGGTCGTCCCGCACGTATACCCACAGCCGGGCCGTGCGCGTTTTACCGCTGCCCGGCTCCTGTACCGGCACAGGGATATCGTCGGTGTGCACCTTGCCCGGCATCAGCACGTACTGGCGCAGCAGGTCGTACAGCGGCTCCAGCAGTTCGCTCACCGCGCCGGACCAGCGACCCAGCGTGGCGCGACTCAGCTCCACGCCCTGACGATGGTATATCTCTGACTGACGATAGTGAGGCGTGTGCTCTGCGAACTTCGCCGTGACGATGCGCGCCAGCAGGCCGGGGCCCGCATAGCTGCGTTCGATGGGTTTTGACGGCATGGAAGCCTGAACGATGTGGTCACAGCTGCAGCAGGCCAGCTTCGGCCGCTGCGTTTCGATAACCTTAAAGGCGCTGCTGATAAGCTCCAGCTGCTCCGATACGTCGCAGCCCAGCGCGTTGAGTTCGCAGCCGCATGCCGGACAGGTGATTTCTGCCGGCGACAGCGTGAGGGTTTCGCGGGGAAGTGAGGCCGGCAGCGGTTTGCGGGCGGAAGACTGGCGCAGCGGCTGCGGGAGTGCCGGGTCATGCTGCTCGCCCAGCACCTCAGCCATCTCCTCCTGCAGGGCGCTGATGCGCTCCTCTGCCTCGCGCACCTGGCGGGCCGTTTTCTCACGCAGCTTTTCGGAGCTTTTGCCGAACTGCATACGTTGCAGCTTAGCAACCAGCGCCTTCAGGCGGTTGATTTCGCTGGCGTACGCCGCCACCCGCTGTGAGAGCAGACGATTATACTCCGCCATTTTGCGGATGGTGGTCTGCTGCTCCTGCAGCAGCGCCCTGAGCCGGGCGTTTTCATCAGGGTATGAGGTCTCCATAACCCCACTTTACAGCAGGTTATATGCGTATTCCAGGGCGTTCCGTCCGCTGGGGATGCTTCCAGTTAATGCCTTCCAGCAGCATGGACAGTTGCGCCGGCGTCAGATGAACCTTGCCGTCACGGGTCACCGGCCAGACGAAGCGCCCCCGCTCCAGCCGTTTGGTAAACAGGCACAGGCCGTCCCGGTCCGCCCACAGCACCTTTATCATATCGCCCCGCCGCCCGCGGAAGATAAACAGATGGCCGCTGAACGGGTCATCCCGTAACGTGTTCTGCACCCTGGAAGCCAGGCCATTGAAGCCGTTGCGCATGTCCGTGACGCCGGCAACCAGCCAGATGCGTGAGCCTGCAGGGAGTGATATCACCGGCTCCCTCCCTGCATTTCCCGGATGAGCATCTGCAGCAGCTCCGGCGTCAGTTTTCCGCTGATACGAAGCGTTCCTGCGGGCAGAACCAGCTCACAGCAGGGGGCATCGTCGCTCTGAACGGATGGTGGATGAGGCTGTCCGGGGCCTGATTCAGCAGCGAGCGTCACGGGCAACATGACCGGCGCATCTGTCCGCGCAGCCAGCAGCCCCTGCTGATAAAGTCGCCGCCAGTTGAACAGGAGATTGTCGTTAATGTTATTTTCGCGGGCAAGCTGTGCCACGCTGACGCCGGGCTGCATCGACTGCTCCACCATGGCGATTTTGAAGTCGCGGGGGAAGTTGGGACGTCGGGGCCGCTTACGGGCAACAGGGATTTCACCGGGAGCCGGGGTAGAGGCTACAGGAAGGACAGACGATTTTCGGGAGTCCTGCCGGTAAAGTCGTTTATCCAGATTTTTAGCGTTGATCCGTGGCGGCAGAGGCCATGACAGACCGGCCTTCCGGAAGCGGACAAAGAGATCGCAGACGGTGGTTTTGGGGATACCCAGCCTGCGCCCGGCCTCAATACGCGGCAGCTTTTCATCAAAATGGAGGCGAAGCGCCTCAAGGAGCCATGTCCGGTGTTTCACGCGATAGTGTCCATTAAAAATGATGGACACTATTTTCCCGGAACCGGAGCCCGCTGCACAGACGGTCTAAATGTGACGCTTACCA
>NZ_LIFT01000042.1:0-4973 GCF_001297795.1 Citrobacter sp. CtB7.12
CTTAAATTGAAGAGTTTGATCATGGCTCAGATTGAACGCTGGCGGCAGGCCTAACACATGCAAGTCGAACGGTAACAGGAAGCAGCTTGCTGCTTTGCTGACGAGTGGCGGACGGGTGAGTAATGTCTGGGAAACTGCCCGATGGAGGGGGATAACTACTGGAAACGGTAGCTAATACCGCATAATGTCGCAAGACCAAAGAGGGGGACCTTCGGGCCTCTTGCCATCGGATGTGCCCAGATGGGATTAGCTTGTTGGTGAGGTAACGGCTCACCAAGGCGACGATCCCTAGCTGGTCTGAGAGGATGACCAGCCACACTGGAACTGAGACACGGTCCAGACTCCTACGGGAGGCAGCAGTGGGGAATATTGCACAATGGGCGCAAGCCTGATGCAGCCATGCCGCGTGTATGAAGAAGGCCTTCGGGTTGTAAAGTACTTTCAGCGGGGAGGAAGGGGTTAAGGTTAATAACCTTAGCCATTGACGTTACCCGCAGAAGAAGCACCGGCTAACTCCGTGCCAGCAGCCGCGGTAATACGGAGGGTGCAAGCGTTAATCGGAATTACTGGGCGTAAAGCGCACGCAGGCGGTCTGTCAAGTCGGATGTGAAATCCCCGGGCTCAACCTGGGAACTGCATTCGAAACTGGCAGGCTTGAGTCTCGTAGAGGGGGGTAGAATTCCAGGTGTAGCGGTGAAATGCGTAGAGATCTGGAGGAATACCGGTGGCGAAGGCGGCCCCCTGGACGAAGACTGACGCTCAGGTGCGAAAGCGTGGGGAGCAAACAGGATTAGATACCCTGGTAGTCCACGCCGTAAACGATGTCTATTTGGAGGTTGTGCCCTTGAGGCGTGGCTTCCGGAGCTAACGCGTTAAATAGACCGCCTGGGGAGTACGGCCGCAAGGTTAAAACTCAAATGAATTGACGGGGGCCCGCACAAGCGGTGGAGCATGTGGTTTAATTCGATGCAACGCGAAGAACCTTACCTGGTCTTGACATCCACAGAACTTGGCAGAGATGCCTTGGTGCCTTCGGGAACTGTGAGACAGGTGCTGCATGGCTGTCGTCAGCTCGTGTTGTGAAATGTTGGGTTAAGTCCCGCAACGAGCGCAACCCTTATCCTTTGTTGCCAGCGGTCCGGCCGGGAACTCAAAGGAGACTGCCAGTGATAAACTGGAGGAAGGTGGGGATGACGTCAAGTCATCATGGCCCTTACGACCAGGGCTACACACGTGCTACAATGGCATATACAAAGAGAAGCGACCTCGCGAGAGCAAGCGGACCTCATAAAGTATGTCGTAGTCCGGATTGGAGTCTGCAACTCGACTCCATGAAGTCGGAATCGCTAGTAATCGTGGATCAGAATGCCACGGTGAATACGTTCCCGGGCCTTGTACACACCGCCCGTCACACCATGGGAGTGGGTTGCAAAAGAAGTAGGTAGCTTAACCTTCGGGAGGGCGCTTACCACTTTGTGATTCATGACTGGGGTGAAGTCGTAACAAGGTAACCGTAGGGGAACCTGCGGTTGGATCACCTCCTTACCTTAAAGAACCTGCCTTTGTAGTGCCCACACAGATTGTCTGATGAAAAACGAGCAGTAAAACCTCTACAGGCTTGTAGCTCAGGTGGTTAGAGCGCACCCCTGATAAGGGTGAGGTCGGTGGTTCAAGTCCACTCAGGCCTACCAAATTCGCTCCCGTGCTTTGTTGTGGCAAAGCTCACATACTTTACGTATGCTTCGCTTCACCACGCCGCGCCCGGAAACGAATTGGGGATGAGGTTTTAACTACACTGTATGGGGCTATAGCTCAGCTGGGAGAGCGCCTGCTTTGCACGCAGGAGGTCTGCGGTTCGATCCCGCATAGCTCCACCATACTGTAGAACGTAATCAAGAAAACTTCAGAGTGTACCTGAAAGGGTGCGCTGCGAAGTTTTGCTCTTTAAAAATCTGGATCAAGCTGAAAATTGAAACGACACACTGTTAATGGTGTGTTCGAGTCTCTCAAATTTTCGCAATCAGAGGTGAAACATCTTCGGGTTGTGAGGTTAAGCGACTAAGCGTACACGGTGGATGCCCTGGCAGTCAGAGGCGATGAAGGACGTGCTAATCTGCGAAAAGCGTCGGTAAGGTGATATGAACCGTTATAACCGGCGATGTCCGAATGGGGAAACCCAGTGCAATTCGTTGCACTATCGTTAACTGAATCCATAGGTTAACGAGGCGAACCGGGGGAACTGAAACATCTAAGTACCCCGAGGAAAAGAAATCAACCGAGATTCCCCCAGTAGCGGCGAGCGAACGGGGAGCAGCCCAGAGCCTGAATCAGCATGTGTGGTAGTGGAACGGTCTGGAAAGGCCGGCGATACAGGGTGACAGCCCCGTACACAAAATTGCATGTGCTGTGAGCTCGATGAGTAGGGCGGGACACGTGGTATCCTGTCTGAATATGGGGGGACCATCCTCCAAGGCTAAATACTCCTGACTGACCGATAGTGAACCAGTACCGTGAGGGAAAGGCGAAAAGAACCCCGGCGAGGGGAGTGAAAAAGAACCTGAAACCGTGTACGTACAAGCAGTGGGAGCCTCTTTAATGGGGTGACTGCGTACCTTTTGTATAATGGGTCAGCGACTTATATTCTGTAGCAAGGTTAACCGAATAGGGGAGCCGAAGGGAAACCGAGTCTTAACTGGGCGTTAAGTTGCAGGGTATAGACCCGAAACCCGGTGATCTAGCCATGGGCAGGTTGAAGGTTGGGTAACACTAACTGGAGGACCGAACCGACTAATGTTGAAAAATTAGCGGATGACTTGTGGCTGGGGGTGAAAGGCCAATCAAACCGGGAGATAGCTGGTTCTCCCCGAAAGCTATTTAGGTAGCGCCTCGTGAATTCATCTCCGGGGGTAGAGCACTGTTTCGGCTAGGGGGCCATCCCGGCTTACCAACCCGATGCAAACTGCGAATACCGGAGAATGTTATCACGGGAGACACACGGCGGGTGCTAACGTCCGTCGTGAAGAGGGAAACAACCCAGACCGCCAGCTAAGGTCCCAAAGTCATGGTTAAGTGGGAAACGATGTGGGAAGGCTCAGACAGCCAGGATGTTGGCTTAGAAGCAGCCATCATTTAAAGAAAGCGTAATAGCTCACTGGTCGAGTCGGCCTGCGCGGAAGATGTAACGGGGCTAAACCATGCACCGAAGCTGCGGCAGCGACACTAAGTGTTGTTGGGTAGGGGAGCGTTCTGTAAGCCTGTGAAGGTGTGCTGTGAGGCATGCTGGAGGTATCAGAAGTGCGAATGCTGACATAAGTAACGATAAAGCGGGTGAAAAGCCCGCTCGCCGGAAGACCAAGGGTTCCTGTCCAACGTTAATCGGGGCAGGGTGAGTCGACCCCTAAGGCGAGGCCGAAAGGCGTAGTCGATGGGAAACAGGTTAATATTCCTGTACCAGGTGTTACTGCGAAGGGGGGACGGAGAAGGCTATGTTGGCCGGGCGACGGTTGTCCCGGTTTAAGCGTGTAGGTGTGTGTTCCAGGTAAATCCGGTTCACTTTAACACTGAGGCGTGATGACGAGGCACTACGGTGCTGAAGTGACAAATGCCCTGCTTCCAGGAAAAGCCTCTAAGCATCAGGTAACATCAGATCGTACCCCAAACCGACACAGGTGGTCAGGTAGAGAATACCAAGGCGCTTGAGAGAACTCGGGTGAAGGAACTAGGCAAAATGGTGCCGTAACTTCGGGAGAAGGCACGCTGATATGTAGGTGAAGCGATTTACTCGTGGAGCTGAAATCAGTCGAAGATACCAGCTGGCTGCAACTGTTTATTAAAAACACAGCACTGTGCAAACACGAAAGTGGACGTATACGGTGTGACGCCTGCCCGGTGCCGGAAGGTTAATTGATGGGGTTATCCGTAAGGAGAAGCTCTTGATCGAAGCCCCGGTAAACGGCGGCCGTAACTATAACGGTCCTAAGGTAGCGAAATTCCTTGTCGGGTAAGTTCCGACCTGCACGAATGGCGTAATGATGGCCAGGCTGTCTCCACCCGAGACTCAGTGAAATTGAACTCGCTGTGAAGATGCAGTGTACCCGCGGCAAGACGGAAAGACCCCGTGAACCTTTACTATAGCTTGACACTGAACACTGGTCCTTGATGTGTAGGATAGGTGGGAGGCTTTGAAGCGCGGACGCCAGTTCGTGTGGAGCCATCCTTGAAATACCACCCTTTAATGGCTGGTGTTCTAACGTGGGCCCGTAATCCGGGTTGCGGACAGTGTCTGGTGGGTAGTTTGACTGGGGCGGTCTCCTCCTAAAGAGTAACGGAGGAGCACGAAGGTTAGCTAATCCTGGTCGGACATCAGGAGGTTAGTGCAAAGGCATAAGCTAGCTTGACTGCGAGCGTGACGGCGCGAGCAGGTGCGAAAGCAGGTCTTAGTGATCCGGTGGTTCTGAATGGAAGGGCCATCGCTCAACGGATAAAAGGTACTCCGGGGATAACAGGCTGATACCGCCCAAGAGTTCATATCGACGGCGGTGTTTGGCACCTCGATGTCGGCTCATCACATCCTGGGGCTGAAGTAGGTCCCAAGGGTATGGCTGTTCGCCATTTAAAGTGGTACGCGAGCTGGGTTTAGAACGTCGTGAGACAGTTCGGTCCCTATCTGCCGTGGGCGCTGGAGAATTGAGGGGGGCTGCTCCTAGTACGAGAGGACCGGAGTGGACGCATCACTGGTGTTCGGGTTGTCATGCCAATGGCACTGCCCGGTAGCTAAATGCGGAAGAGATAAGTGCTGAAAGCATCTAAGCACGAAACTTGCCCCGAGATGAGTTCTCCCTGACCCTTTAAGGGTCCTGAAGGAACGTTGAAGACGACGACGTTGATAGGCCGGGTGTGTAAGCGCAGCGATGCGTTGAGCTAACCGGTACTAATGAACCGTGAGGCTTAACCTTACAACGCCGAAGCTGTTT
>NZ_LIFT01000043.1:0-2947 GCF_001297795.1 Citrobacter sp. CtB7.12
AAACAGCTTCGGCGTTGTAAGGTTAAGCCTCACGGTTCATTAGTACCGGTTAGCTCAACGCATCGCTGCGCTTACACACCCGGCCTATCAACGTCGTCGTCTTCAACGTTCCTTCAGGACCCTTAAAGGGTCAGGGAGAACTCATCTCGGGGCAAGTTTCGTGCTTAGATGCTTTCAGCACTTATCTCTTCCGCATTTAGCTACCGGGCAGTGCCATTGGCATGACAACCCGAACACCAGTGATGCGTCCACTCCGGTCCTCTCGTACTAGGAGCAGCCCCCCTCAATTCTCCAGCGCCCACGGCAGATAGGGACCGAACTGTCTCACGACGTTCTAAACCCAGCTCGCGTACCACTTTAAATGGCGAACAGCCATACCCTTGGGACCTACTTCAGCCCCAGGATGTGATGAGCCGACATCGAGGTGCCAAACACCGCCGTCGATATGAACTCTTGGGCGGTATCAGCCTGTTATCCCCGGAGTACCTTTTATCCGTTGAGCGATGGCCCTTCCATTCAGAACCACCGGATCACTAAGACCTGCTTTCGCACCTGCTCGCGCCGTCACGCTCGCAGTCAAGCTAGCTTATGCCTTTGCACTAACCTCCTGATGTCCGACCAGGATTAGCTAACCTTCGTGCTCCTCCGTTACTCTTTAGGAGGAGACCGCCCCAGTCAAACTACCCACCAGACACTGTCCGCAACCCGGATTACGGGCCCACGTTAGAACACCAGCCATTAAAGGGTGGTATTTCAAGGATGGCTCCACACGAACTGGCGTCCGCGCTTCAAAGCCTCCCACCTATCCTACACATCAAGGACCAGTGTTCAGTGTCAAGCTATAGTAAAGGTTCACGGGGTCTTTCCGTCTTGCCGCGGGTACACTGCATCTTCACAGCGAGTTCAATTTCACTGAGTCTCGGGTGGAGACAGCCTGGCCATCATTACGCCATTCGTGCAGGTCGGAACTTACCCGACAAGGAATTTCGCTACCTTAGGACCGTTATAGTTACGGCCGCCGTTTACCGGGGCTTCGATCAAGAGCTTCTCCTTACGGATAACCCCATCAATTAACCTTCCGGCACCGGGCAGGCGTCACACCGTATACGTCCACTTTCGTGTTTGCACAGTGCTGTGTTTTTAATAAACAGTTGCAGCCAGCTGGTATCTTCGACTGATTTCAGCTCCACGAGTAAATCGCTTCACCTACATATCAGCGTGCCTTCTCCCGAAGTTACGGCACCATTTTGCCTAGTTCCTTCACCCGAGTTCTCTCAAGCGCCTTGGTATTCTCTACCTGACCACCTGTGTCGGTTTGGGGTACGATCTGATGTTACCTGATGCTTAGAGGCTTTTCCTGGAAGCAGGGCATTTGTCACTTCAGCACCGTAGTGCCTCGTCATCACGCCTCAGTGTTAAAGTGAACCGGATTTACCTGGAACACACACCTACACGCTTAAACCGGGACAACCGTCGCCCGGCCAACATAGCCTTCTCCGTCCCCCCTTCGCAGTAACACCTGGTACAGGAATATTAACCTGTTTCCCATCGACTACGCCTTTCGGCCTCGCCTTAGGGGTCGACTCACCCTGCCCCGATTAACGTTGGACAGGAACCCTTGGTCTTCCGGCGAGCGGGCTTTTCACCCGCTTTATCGTTACTTATGTCAGCATTCGCACTTCTGATACCTCCAGCATGCCTCACAGCACACCTTCACAGGCTTACAGAACGCTCCCCTACCCAACAACACTTAGTGTCGCTGCCGCAGCTTCGGTGCATGGTTTAGCCCCGTTACATCTTCCGCGCAGGCCGACTCGACCAGTGAGCTATTACGCTTTCTTTAAATGATGGCTGCTTCTAAGCCAACATCCTGGCTGTCTGAGCCTTCCCACATCGTTTCCCACTTAACCATGACTTTGGGACCTTAGCTGGCGGTCTGGGTTGTTTCCCTCTTCACGACGGACGTTAGCACCCGCCGTGTGTCTCCCGTGATAACATTCTCCGGTATTCGCAGTTTGCATCGGGTTGGTAAGCCGGGATGGCCCCCTAGCCGAAACAGTGCTCTACCCCCGGAGATGAATTCACGAGGCGCTACCTAAATAGCTTTCGGGGAGAACCAGCTATCTCCCGGTTTGATTGGCCTTTCACCCCCAGCCACAAGTCATCCGCTAATTTTTCAACATTAGTCGGTTCGGTCCTCCAGTTAGTGTTACCCAACCTTCAACCTGCCCATGGCTAGATCACCGGGTTTCGGGTCTATACCCTGCAACTTAACGCCCAGTTAAGACTCGGTTTCCCTTCGGCTCCCCTATTCGGTTAACCTTGCTACAGAATATAAGTCGCTGACCCATTATACAAAAGGTACGCAGTCACCCCATTAAAGAGGCTCCCACTGCTTGTACGTACACGGTTTCAGGTTCTTTTTCACTCCCCTCGCCGGGGTTCTTTTCGCCTTTCCCTCACGGTACTGGTTCACTATCGGTCAGTCAGGAGTATTTAGCCTTGGAGGATGGTCCCCCCATATTCAGACAGGATACCACGTGTCCCGCCCTACTCATCGAGCTCACAGCACATGCAATTTTGTGTACGGGGCTGTCACCCTGTATCGCCGGCCTTTCCAGACCGTTCCACTACCACACATGCTGATTCAGGCTCTGGGCTGCTCCCCGTTCGCTCGCCGCTACTGGGGGAATCTCGGTTGATTTCTTTTCCTCGGGGTACTTAGATGTTTCAGTTCCCCCGGTTCGCCTCGTTAACCTATGGATTCAGTTAACGATAGTGCAACGAATTGCACTGGGTTTCCCCATTCGGACATCGCCGGTTATAACGGTTCATATCACCTTACCGACGCTTTTCGCAGATTAGCACGTCCTTCATCGCCTCTGACTGCCAGGGCATCCACCGTGTACGCTTAGTCGCTTAACCTCACAACCCGAAGATGTTTCAC
>NZ_LIFT01000043.1:2958-4828 GCF_001297795.1 Citrobacter sp. CtB7.12
TCTGATTGCGAAAATTTGAGAGACTCGAACACACCATTAACAGTGTGTCGTTTCAATTTTCAGCTTGATCCAGATTTTTAAAGAGCAAATATCTCAAACATGACTCGCTGAGTCAGTTTTGAGATACAAAGGCCGGCGACTTTCACTCACACAAACCAGCAAGTGGCGTCCCCTAGGGGATTCGAACCCCTGTTACCGCCGTGAAAGGGCGGTGTCCTGGGCCTCTAGACGAAGGGGACACTGAAGTCTGCTTCGGCAAGACGCCTTGCTTTTTACTTTTCATCAGACAATCTGTGTGGGCACTACAAAGGCAGGTTCTTTAAGGTAAGGAGGTGATCCAACCGCAGGTTCCCCTACGGTTACCTTGTTACGACTTCACCCCAGTCATGAATCACAAAGTGGTAAGCGCCCTCCCGAAGGTTAAGCTACCTACTTCTTTTGCAACCCACTCCCATGGTGTGACGGGCGGTGTGTACAAGGCCCGGGAACGTATTCACCGTGGCATTCTGATCCACGATTACTAGCGATTCCGACTTCATGGAGTCGAGTTGCAGACTCCAATCCGGACTACGACATACTTTATGAGGTCCGCTTGCTCTCGCGAGGTCGCTTCTCTTTGTATATGCCATTGTAGCACGTGTGTAGCCCTGGTCGTAAGGGCCATGATGACTTGACGTCATCCCCACCTTCCTCCAGTTTATCACTGGCAGTCTCCTTTGAGTTCCCGGCCGGACCGCTGGCAACAAAGGATAAGGGTTGCGCTCGTTGCGGGACTTAACCCAACATTTCACAACACGAGCTGACGACAGCCATGCAGCACCTGTCTCACAGTTCCCGAAGGCACCAAGGCATCTCTGCCAAGTTCTGTGGATGTCAAGACCAGGTAAGGTTCTTCGCGTTGCATCGAATTAAACCACATGCTCCACCGCTTGTGCGGGCCCCCGTCAATTCATTTGAGTTTTAACCTTGCGGCCGTACTCCCCAGGCGGTCTATTTAACGCGTTAGCTCCGGAAGCCACGCCTCAAGGGCACAACCTCCAAATAGACATCGTTTACGGCGTGGACTACCAGGGTATCTAATCCTGTTTGCTCCCCACGCTTTCGCACCTGAGCGTCAGTCTTCGTCCAGGGGGCCGCCTTCGCCACCGGTATTCCTCCAGATCTCTACGCATTTCACCGCTACACCTGGAATTCTACCCCCCTCTACGAGACTCAAGCCTGCCAGTTTCGAATGCAGTTCCCAGGTTGAGCCCGGGGATTTCACATCCGACTTGACAGACCGCCTGCGTGCGCTTTACGCCCAGTAATTCCGATTAACGCTTGCACCCTCCGTATTACCGCGGCTGCTGGCACGGAGTTAGCCGGTGCTTCTTCTGCGGGTAACGTCAATGGCTAAGGTTATTAACCTTAACCCCTTCCTCCCCGCTGAAAGTACTTTACAACCCGAAGGCCTTCTTCATACACGCGGCATGGCTGCATCAGGCTTGCGCCCATTGTGCAATATTCCCCACTGCTGCCTCCCGTAGGAGTCTGGACCGTGTCTCAGTTCCAGTGTGGCTGGTCATCCTCTCAGACCAGCTAGGGATCGTCGCCTTGGTGAGCCGTTACCTCACCAACAAGCTAATCCCATCTGGGCACATCCGATGGCAAGAGGCCCGAAGGTCCCCCTCTTTGGTCTTGCGACATTATGCGGTATTAGCTACCGTTTCCAGTAGTTATCCCCCTCCATCGGGCAGTTTCCCAGACATTACTCACCCGTCCGCCACTCGTCAGCAAAGCAGCAAGCTGCTTCCTGTTACCGTTCGACTTGCATGTGTTAGGCCTGCCGCCAGCGTTCAATCTGAGCCATGATCAAACTCTTCAATTTAAG
>NZ_LIFT01000044.1:0-4405 GCF_001297795.1 Citrobacter sp. CtB7.12
GCGCCAGGCAGCGGAGCAACCGCCGCCAGATCGCCGTGTTTCTGACGCAGTTCGTCGACAGGACCGAAATCCAGCGCACGTAGCGGACAAGATTCGACACAGATCGGTTTCTTGCCTTCCGCCACCCGGTCATGACAGCCGTCGCATTTGGTCATGTGGCCTTTGGCGGCGTTGTACTGCGGCGCGCCGTACGGACAGGCCATATGGCAATAACGACAGCCGATGCAGACATCTTCATCCACCACCACAAAGCCGTCTTCCCGTTTGTGCATCGCCCCGCTCGGACAGACCTTGGTACAGGCCGGATCTTCACAGTGGTTACAGGCAATAGAGAGATAATAGGCAAACACGTTCTGGTGCCAGACGCCGTTGTCTTCCTGCCAGTCTCCGCCCGCATATTCATAAATGCGGCGGAAGCTGACATCCGGGGTTAAGTCTTTGTAATCTTTACAGGCCAGTTCGCAGGTTTTACAACCGGTGCAACGGCTGGAATCAATAAAAAATCCATACTGAGTTGTCATCGGTTACTCCTTAGACCTTTTCAACCTGAACAAGATTACTGTGCGAAGGATTGCCTTTGGCCAGCGGCGAAGGGCGGTGCGACGTCAGGATGTTAATGGAGCCGCCGTGGTCTATTTGATCACCAAACATGTCGGCTTTGAGCCACGCCCCCTGACCGATGGCCGTGACGCCGGGCAGAATGCGTGGGGTCACTTTGGCAGGGATCAGCATCTGCCCATTGTTGTTAAACACCCGGACGGTGTCGCCGTGTTGAATCCCACGCGCGCTGGCATCGATCGGGTTAATCCAGATCTCCTGTGGGCAAGCTTGTTGCAGGACATCAATGTTGCCGTAACTGGAGTGAGTGCGCGCCTTGTAATGGAATCCGGTGAGCTGCAGCGGGTACGTTTTGCGGATCGGATCGTCCCAGCCGTCAAAACCGGGTGCATAGGCGGGCAAAGGGTGGATTATCTCATCCTGCTTCAGTTCCCAGGTATTGGCGATAGTGGCCAGTCGCGCAGAGTAAATTTCAATTTTCCCTGACGGCGTTTTCAGCGGGTTAGCAGTGGGGTCTTCACGGAAGGCGCGGAAGGCGACGTAATGTTCTTCCGGGCATTTTTTCTTGAAGATACCGGTTTGCTTCATCTCTTCGTAATCCGGCATTTCTGGATTGCGTTCTTTAGTCTTCGCATGCAGGTATTTCACCCATTCATGCTGCGAGCGTCCTTCAGTGAATGTCTGGTAGACGTCCGGGCCGAGTCGGCGGGCGATTTCACTGAGCATCCAGTAGATCGGTTTTCTTTCAAACTTCGCTGAAGTCGCGGGCTGACCGAGGATCACATAGCCCATGTTGCCGGCGGATTCGTGAGAAATCAGGTCTTCCTGCTCGGTCGGCATTAAATCCGGCAGCAGAATGTCGCAGTACTTCGCCGATGCCGTCATGAAATGTTCGATGCCGACAATCATTTCGCACTTGCTGTCGTCCTGTAGCACGTCATGAGTGTGGGCGATATTGCCATGCTGGTTAATCAGCGTATTACTGGCGTAACACCACATGAATTTGATAGGAACATCCAGCTTGTCTTTACCACGCACGCCGTCGCGTGTGGCGGTCATTTCGGTGCCGTGATCGATAGCGTCGGTCCAGGTGAAGACGGAGATTTGCGTTTTCACCGGGTTATCAAGCATCGAAAACCATTCCACACCGAGATCCCAGGTGCCTTCACGGACGCCTGAGTTGCCGCCGTTGATACCGACGTTACCGGTGAGCACCGACAGCATGGCGATCGCCCGCGCGGTTTGCTCGCCGTTGGAGTGACGCTGAGGTCCCCAGCCCTGGCAAATATAGGCCGGCTTCGCCGAACCAATTTCACGCGCCAGTTGAATGATTTTATCCGCCGGAATACTGGTGATATGAGAAGCCCACTCCGGTGTTTTGGCAATGCCGTCCGGGCCTTCACCGAGGATATAGGCCTTGTAATGCGCGTTACGCGGCGCGTCGGCAGGCAGGGTGGTTTCATCGTAGCCGACGCAATATTTGTCGAGGAACGGTTTATCGACCAGATCTTCCGTAATCAGCACCCAGGCAATCGCAGCCGCCAGTGCGCCATCCGTACCGGGGCGGATGGGCAGCCATTCGTCTTCACGTCCGGCGGCGGTGTCGTTATAGCGTGGATCGATCACTATCATTCGCGCATTTGAACGTTCGCGAGCCTGTTCAACATAATAAGTGACGCCGCCGCCACTCATGCGGGTTTCCGCTGGGTTGTTGCCAAACATCACCACCAGTTTCGTGTTGGCAATGTCATCCGGGCTGTTGCCATCGTTACTGCCAAACATGTAGCTCATGGCGGCGCTGATTTGCGCGGTACTGTAACTGCCATAACGGCTAAGATAGCCACCACAGGAGTTCATCAGACGGTAAGGGACGTTGGAGTTGGTAATGTTGCCGCCGTCGACGCCGGTGCCGTACAGTACGTGAACCGCCTCATTGCCATACGCTTTCAGGATCCGCTTCAGGTTGTCGCCGATGGTATCCAGCGCTTCATCCCAGGAGATACGCTCAAATTTCCCTTCGCCGCGTTTACCAACACGTTTCATTGGATATTTCAAACGGTCCGGATGGTTCATGCGGCGACGTATTGAGCGACCGCGCAGACAGGCGCGAACCTGGTGGTTTCCGTACTCATCGTTGCCGGTAGTGTCAGATTCAACCCAGTAAACGGTGTCATCTTTAACATGCAGACGCAGCAGGCAGCGACTTCCGCAGTTGACGGTACAGGAACTCCAGACCGCTTTTTCTTCGACCGGCGCTGGCGTCATGCCGTCGGCGGCGCGGGCGATACGGGTGAAAGGAAGGGTGAAAGCACTACTGGCAAGCGCAAGGCTGCCAATAGCGGATGATTTCACCAGACTACGGCGGCTGATATTGGCCTTCATGAGGGCCTCAGGCGTGGTGATTTTCATGGTTGCTCACTTTGCTAATGTCAAAAACTGGCCTGGTTGCTTCCTTGTCCGGGGAACAGCCATTCGCATTTTTTCTGTTTTAATCAACGTGGTGTGGAGGGTGTTGTGCAGACGCCGCACCTTCAAAACAGATCGCTGTATAATATTTTCTATATCGATATCAGAGACATGCTAAACAGAAATGAATTTTACCCCTTAATGGGTAGGGGTTATTAATCCATATCAAAGTGAGGGGAACCCTCCGTTGCCGGAGGGGAAAAAACAGGCGGAATTACTGGGGTTCGGCGTTGGCGCCTTCCTGAGAAGGCGTGGTGCTGGCAGGGGCATTACCACTGCTGGTCCGGGTGTAAAGAATTTTATGTGTGTCGTTAGCGCAATGTCCGACGACCTGTGAATCCGGTTGGTCAGCCTGATCGTTTGGCACAATGCTCAGGGTGAAGTTGGCCTCCGGCACGCCGTTATTGATGATGCGCTGCTCAATATCACTCTTGACGCGTTCGCAGGAGTCAGGGGCGGCAAAAACCAGCGGGGAGGCGGTAAGCAGAATGCCTGTCAGTAGTCCTCGGGATAATTTCATCATCAGCTCCATTGTTGAGATGCTCATAATAAGCATAGCATTGCGAGTGTAAGCATTTGTCATGGCCGCCAACCTTGTTGATGAATCTGAAAGATCGCTTTACTCCCTAAACACACAAACCCTGACAAGGTCAGGGTTTGTGATAAATCTCCATGTCGCCATGGGGGAAGGGATTAGAAGCTGTATTTCAGCCCCAGCATACCTTGCGTATCTTTGTATCCGTTATCACCAATTTGTTGGGCAACGTTACCCCACAGGGTGACGTTCTTCGTCAGTTGGCCTTCAACACCGGCTTTCAGCTCACCGATATTGCGGCTGCCTTTCACGTCGTTGCTGATGTCATCCATCTGCACGCTGTAATTCTGCGTGTTGTGGATCCAGTTGACTTCCACGAACGGCTGGAAGGTGCGGCCTTTGCCGTCATCCATGGCGTTATGGCCTTGCAGGTAGGCTTTGACGCCAAGACGCGTTTGCAGGTTGCCGTCGGTTTTATCCACCACCCGAGTGCCGTTTTTCTCAACGTGCGTATCAGCCTGCACGTCCATCCAGGTGATTTGCGCTTTAGGCTGGATGTACAGCGCGTTACGCTCGCTGAATTCGGCCAGTTTCCAGGTGTAGCCTGTTTCGACAGAGGCGGTGATACCGTCCGAGTCATACTTTTCAGACGCCAGACCCTGTCCGGACACGGTGTTGTCAAACCAGTTATAGAGCAGCCAGCCATCGACATACGCACCGGTTTTATCGGCGTCGTTGGCATACCAGGTGCCGTACAGACCGGCGCTGTAGCCGCTGATCTCCCCGCGAGAGGTGTAGCCGGTCAGGCTGGAGTGGCTGCGGCTCTTACTGTTGGCGTAACCGGCC
>NZ_LIFT01000045.1:0-4023 GCF_001297795.1 Citrobacter sp. CtB7.12
GGCGTTGACGGGTAAATGAGTCAGTTTTTCAGATAGCTGAACTTACCCCGGAGTTCCACTGAGAACGTATTTAGGTCAGGAGCCAGGCAGGGATTGTATCCGTTGAACATGGAGATGAAGGCCATACTGAAGCTATACCTGAGGGGGCGGAGTGCACCCGCACTCAGTTTTCTGTGAAGTGATACTCCGGGAGCGGCAGTAACTCGTGCAGCCTGTCTTCATGCCACGATGGCAGGCGATGCAGAACGTCCGTCAGCCAGGCATGCGGGTCAAGGCCATTCATTTTCGCGGTTTCCAGCAAGCTCATGATTCTGGCTGCACGCTCACCTGCTGCAACCGAACCGGCGAACAACCAGTTGGTGTGTCCCATCACCACCGGTCTGATGGCCCGTTCACAGCGATTGTTGTCCAGCGGCAACGAGCCATCTTCCAGGAACCGACTGAGGCTCTCCCGCCGTTTTAGCACGTAGGCGATCGCTTTACCCAACGCTGAACTTTCCGGGCACCCGCCTTTCTGCAACTCCAGCCATTGCCACAGTTTTTCCAGCACTGGTCGCGCATAACGCTGCCGCCACTGGTGGATCTTTTCCACTGTCCGATACCGGATCTTCTTTTCCAGCCGGTACAGCCCGGCTATCTGTCTGACCGCCATTTCAGCTCTTGGGTCTTTACTCGCTTTATAAAGGTCGGCGAAGTTTCTGCGGGCATGCGCCCAGCACCCCGTCAGCACGATCCCTTTGTTCTGCCCGGCCAACGTTTCATACGCCGGATATCCGTCAACCACCAGGTTCCCGGCCCAGTCTTTCAGGTATTCAGCCGCGTATGGTCGCAGTGCTTGCTGATCACCACCTTGGCGATGAGTGACGGCTCAGCGACACCTTTCGGGATAATGTTCGCAGGCATATCACCGCTGATTACCCACTGGCAGCAGGTGCAACTGTACTGCGGGCGAACGTACCGGTTATCCTGGACATACTGTGTCAGGGTGTCTATTCCCCTGCGCATATCCACAGGCCTCACTGCCAGGAAGACGTTCTCAGGTCTGAGCATGTTTGAGCGCCCTGAACACATCGGTGAGCTGTAAGGCGTGACAACTCATACGTATACCGCCAGGCAGGAAGAGCATGACAGGCTCATTAACCGCATGAGCTGCGATATGTACGGGTATCAGCCTGGAGGCATGTTTACTGACTCTGATTTTAATATCCTGAGGCCATTCCCTGAAAGTAGAAAACTTGATGTCGTGCAGCTCACTGTATTGCTGACGGGGAAGACCACTGGCACGCCATGCTGCAACATGCTGACGTTTCTCTTCGAAAGTATAATGTTTTCGTTCCTGGTAAGCGTCACATTTAGACCGTCTGTGCAGCGGGCTCCGGTTCCGGGAAAATAGTGTCCATCATTTTTAATGGACACTATCGCGTGAAACACCGGACATGGCTCCTTGAGGCGCTTCGCCTCCATTTTGATGAAAAGCTGCCGCGTATTGAGGCCGGGCGCAGGCTGGGTATCCCCAAAACCACCGTCTGCGATCTCTTTGTCCGCTTCCGGAAGGCCGGTCTGTCATGGCCTCTGCCGCCACGGATCAACGCTAAAAATCTGGATAAACGACTTTACCGGCAGGACTCCCGAAAATCGTCTGTCCTTCCTGTAGCCTCTACCCCGGCTCCCGGTGAAATCCCTGTTGCCCGTAAGCGGCCCCGACGTCCCAACTTCCCCCGCGACTTCAAAATCGCCATGGTGGAGCAGTCGATGCAGCCCGGCGTCAGCGTGGCACAGCTTGCCCGCGAAAATAACATTAACGACAATCTCCTGTTCAACTGGCGGCGACTTTATCAGCAGGGGCTGCTGGCTGCGCGGACAGATGCGCCGGTCATGTTGCCCGTGACGCTCGCTGCTGAATCAGGCCCCGGACAGCCTCATCCACCATCCGTTCAGAGCGACGATGCCCCCTGCTGTGAGCTGGTTCTGCCCGCAGGAACGCTTCGTATCAGCGGAAAACTGACGCCGGAGCTGCTGCAGATGCTCATCCGGGAAATGCAGGGAGGGAGCCGGTGATATCACTCCCTGCAGGCTCACGCATCTGGCTGGTTGCCGGCGTCACGGACATGCGCAACGGCTTCAATGGCCTGGCTTCCAGGGTGCAGAACACGTTACGGGATGACCCGTTCAGCGGCCATCTGTTTATCTTCCGCGGGCGGCGGGGCGATATGATAAAGGTGCTGTGGGCGGACCGGGACGGCCTGTGCCTGTTTACCAAACGGCTGGAGCGGGGGCGCTTCGTCTGGCCGGTGACCCGTGACGGCAAGGTTCATCTGACGCCGGCGCAACTGTCCATGCTGCTGGAAGGCATTAACTGGAAGCATCCCCAGCGGACGGAACGCCCTGGAATACGCATATAACCTGCTGTAAAGTGGGGTTATGGAGACCTCATACCCTGATGAAAACGCCCGGCTCAGGGCGCTGCTGCAGGAGCAGCAGACCACCATCCGCAAAATGGCGGAGTATAATCGTCTGCTCTCACAGCGGGTGGCGGCGTACGCCAGCGAAATCAACCGCCTGAAGGCGCTGGTTGCTAAGCTGCAACGTATGCAGTTCGGCAAAAGCTCCGAAAAGCTGCGTGAGAAAACGGCCCGCCAGGTGCGCGAGGCAGAGGAGCGCATCAGCGCCCTGCAGGAGGAGATGGCTGAGGTGCTGGGCGAGCAGCATGACCCGGCACTCCCGCAGCCGCTGCGCCAGTCTTCCGCCCGCAAACCGCTGCCGGCCTCACTTCCCCGCGAAACCCTCACGCTGTCGCCGGCAGAAATCACCTGTCCGGCATGCGGCTGCGAACTCAACGCGCTGGGCTGCGACGTATCGGAGCAGCTGGAGCTTATCAGCAGCGCCTTTAAGGTTATCGAAACGCAGCGGCCGAAGCTGGCCTGCTGCAGCTGTGACCACATCGTTCAGGCTTCCATGCCGTCAAAACCCATCGAACGCAGCTATGCGGGCCCCGGCCTGCTGGCGCGCATCGTCACGGCGAAGTTCGCAGAGCACACGCCTCACTATCGTCAGTCAGAGATATACCATCGTCAGGGCGTGGAGCTGAGTCGCGCCACGCTGGGTCGCTGGTCCGGCGCGGTGAGCGAACTGCTGGAGCCGCTGTACGACCTGCTGCGCCAGTACGTGCTGATGCCGGGCAAGGTGCACACCGACGATATCCCTGTGCCGGTACAGGAGCCGGGCAGCGGTAAAACGCGCACGGCCCGGCTGTGGGTATACGTGCGGGACGACCGCAACGCGGGCTCACAGCTTCCACCGGCGGTCTGGTTCGCGTACTCGCCGGACCGGAAAGGCGTACATCCACAGCAGCACCTTGCGGGGTACAGCGGTATCCTGCAGGCGGACGCTTACGGTGGTTATAATGCGCTGTACGAAGATGGCCGCATAACCGAAGCGGCCTGCATGGCCCATGCCCGGCGAAAAATCCACGACGTGCATGCCCGGACACCGACCGACATCACAACCGAAGCGCTGAAGCGTATCGGAAAACTGTATGCCATCGAGGCGGAGATACGCGGCAGCCCGGCAGACGAGCGGCTGGCGGTACGTAAAGAGCAGACTATCCCGTTAATGCAGTCACTGTACGACTGGATACAGGTTCAGATGAAGGTACTGTCGCGCCACTCGGACACGGCGAAGGCGTTCGCCTATCTACTGAAGCAGTGGGACGCGTTAAACCTGTACTGCAGCAATGGCTGGGCGGAGATCGACAACAACATCGCGGAGAACGCGCTGCGTGGCGTAGCCCTGGGCCGGAAAAACTGGCTGTTCGCCGGTTCAGATACAGGCGGAGAACGTGCGGCGATCCTCTACTCTCTGCTCGTCACCTGCCGGCTTAACGGCGTTGACCCCGAGACGTGGTTGCGTTACGTCATCGGTCATATACAGGACTGGCCGGTGAACCGGGTCCGCGATCTGCTTCCCTGGAAACTCGACCTTAGCAACGTCTAATCGTCAATACGGTTCAGATGAGCCGCTTAC
>NZ_LIFT01000046.1:0-3420 GCF_001297795.1 Citrobacter sp. CtB7.12
GTTGCCTTTCACGTCGTTGCTGATGTCATCCATCTTCACGCTGTAGCTACGGGTGTTGTGAAGCCAGTTGGCTTCGACGAACGGCTGAAAGGTGCGGTCTTTGCCGTCATCCATGGCGTTATGGCCTTGCAGATAGGCTTTGACGCCAAGACGCGTTTGCAGGTTGCCGTCGGTTTTATCCACCACCCGAGTGCCGTTTTTCTCAACGTGCGTATCAGCCTGCACGTCCATCCAGGTGATTTGCGCTTTAGGCTGGATGTACAGCGCCTTACGCTCGCTGAATTCGGCCAGCTTCCAGGTGTAGCCCGTTTCGACAGAGGCGGTGATGCCGTCCGAGTCATATTTTTCAGACGCCAGACCCTGTCCGGACACGGTGTTGTCAAACCAGTTATAGAGCAGCCAGCCATCGACATACGCACCGGTTTTATCGGCGTCGTTGGCATACCAGGTGCCGTACAGACCGGCGCTGTAGCCGCTGATCTCCCCACGGGATGAGTATCCGGTCAGGCTGGAGTGGCTGCGGCTCTTGCTGTTGGCGTAACCGGCCATCAGACCCAGATGCCAGCGATCCAGACCGTCGGTGCTCCATTGCGCGATATCGCCGCCCAGTTGCATCACGTAGCGGTTGCTCTGGGTGCTGATCTGTCCGGAACCGTCCTTGAAGCGGTTATGTCCGCCGATGTGGCGCATCCACAGGCTGGTGACTTTCTGTTCGCCGGTTAACGCGTCGGTGTACTGGGTTTCACCCAGACGATCGTGAAGCCGGGTGGTGAACAGCGTGTTGGCGGCAAGGGTGTTCGCCAGATAGCTGCCGGTTTCCGGGCGATAGGTTTTCTCTCCTTCCGGCTGTGGCGTTGGGGCCGGTGTCGGGGCGGGATCGGGAGTAGGCTCCGGCACTGGGTCAGTGATGAAGGTGTTGGTCAGATACCAGTTACTGCCTTTTTTCACCACATCATAGTCATAAGCCCCCGCGACAATACGTCCGGCTTTGGCAAAAGTACCTGCGGAATCGCCATACACTTCGACAATTTCAATACCGTTCACCGTTTGCGAGCCCGTACCGCCGATATTATTCACCGCAACCAGCGTATTACCGGACGTGTCGCCTTCCACGATAAGTTTATCGGTGGGAGAATCATCGCCACCCAGTGTCGTGTTCATTTTCAGTGTTCCGCCGCCGTAGAAATTACCTTCTACAGTCAGAGTCTTAAACACACCGCTGCTTTCCGGAGGCAGGAAATTGACAGTCCCATTGTCTAAGGTGATGTCGGTGACATGAGAGCTACCGGTCATATTCCACACGGCCTGGTTGGAAAGATCCAGGTTAACAATACCGTTGCTGGTTGAGCCAGACGTAGCGGTATAGCTGGTGGCCGTCAGGAATGAGTTTTCGTTATTCAGTACCATATTGAGCGTGGCATCGTTAATTGCGCCAATGTCGCCAATGACCTGTACCGTGCCGGTTTCTAATGAATTCACGTTGATCAGGCTGTTTGCTCCACGGGAGAGCAGGGACCAGGTGGGATCGCTGTTATCCGTCATCAGCAGACCTTTCTGCACATCGACAATACCACCCGCCGCGGCTTCGATACCCGCCACATAGTTGGCGTGCGTATCAGACAGTGAGATGCCTAAATCATCCTGGAATTCAACTTTTGTGGTGTTACTGCCGCCATCATAAGCATAAACCGCTCGTGCGGTATCGACGCCATTTTGCATAGTAATAGCGGTTTTACCCTGAAACTGCGCCTCACTTTTCCAAAGGTAAAGGCCTGTGTTGTAATATCCACCGTTGCTGGTCAGCAGAAAATCGCCTTTTGCGATAAGCGACGACTGGTCAGTCAGGGAGATGGTTCGCATCCAGTACGGGTCGATCCAACCTGCGAATTCATGCTCGTAACCGGGTCGGTTGCCCAGGTAAGTCAGGTTCTCGCCGACGATGATCGCATTGCTGTTGAAGGTGATATCCGTTGCCATCAGGTCAAGTGCCCGGCCACCGCCAGCCTCACCAAAGAGGTTATTTTCATCACCACGTGAGAGCGCTTCAATCTTCGTCAGCCCCGTAAATTCGATGCTATTTCTCGTCCCATAAGTGGCGTAGGGGAGCGCCGCCAGGATACCCTGGCTGCCTTTCAGAGTGATGTAGTCAGCTTCAAATTTGGCAGTATTAATCACGTTATAAGCAGTGTTACTCGTGCTCGCGCCAGCCCTTGCGGCAAACTGTAATGCCAGTTCATTGGCATCGATATCAATACGATCGGCTTTGATATCCACATCACTTCCTGCGGCAAGAACCATCCCCACGCGACGGTCGATAGAGTTGTCGCCCGGATCGCCGTCAACATTGATGACAAAGTTTCCACCATCAAAGGCCAGCTCACCGTTATACAAACCAATCCCCCAGCGGTGGGTGCTGACATATCCCGCTTGCGGCATCAGTACAGTCAAATTAACTTTATTATCGCCGTCGCTTTTGAAATCAAATTTACCACCTGGCCCGGCAAATAAACCGTAAATATCGGCGTAACTATTTTTGACCTCATTACTGACGATAATATTGCCGCCAGTGAATGTCATTGTGCCGCTGAGTGTATCTCGCTTGTAAGCATGCAGCGTTGCACGTTCGTCTGTCGTGTTATTATTAAAACCTCTCAGTGTCAGGGTATTCCCGTCGCTGATATTAATGTTCACTGCACCGTTCAGGGTATTGATTAGCGCGCGTTGGTAACTGGCGCTGCCCGTGTAACCGCTGGCGTCCAGGGTCACATCACCGAGGCTAACGGTGTGGGTTCCGCTGCTAATAGACGAAATCGAACTGGTGAAGGTCTTATTTTCCAACTCGGCCGATAAGACAAACGGTGAGGCGAGAAACGAACTTCCCACCACGACAGGTACAAGACATTTCCATTTTATATATGTCATTTATGACTCTCCGTGAGATTAACGACTTATTTTTATTTGTAATAAAGAAAAAAATGTCCGGCCTTTGCAGGACATTTTTTGTTTGGGCGATCAGAAACTATATTTGATGCCTAACATTCCCTGCGTATCGCTGTAGCCGTTGTCGCCAATTTGCTGGGCGACGTTGCCCCACAGTTGCAGACGCGGGCTAAGCTGGCCTTCAACGCCCACTTTCAGTTCGCCAATATTGCGGTTGCCTTTCACGTCGTTGCTGATGTCATCCATCTTCACGCTGTAGCTGCGGGTGTTGTGAAGCCAGTTGGCTTCGATGAACGGCTGGAAGGTGCGGTCTTTGCCGTCATCCATGGCGTTATGGCCTTGCAGGTAGGCTTTGACGCCAAGACGCGTTTGCAGGTTGCCGTCGGTTTTATCCACCACCCGAGTGCCGTTTTTCTCAACGTGCGTATCAGCCTGCACGTCCATCCAGGTGATTTGCGCTTTAGGCTGGATGTACAGCGC
>NZ_LIFT01000047.1:0-2619 GCF_001297795.1 Citrobacter sp. CtB7.12
AGCTGTTCCAGGTTATGCGGGTTATCTTCCCGCAGCACATTCCCCCATTCATCAAACTCTGCGCGCCATGCAATGGCCCCGTTAACGTCAATCAGCGCCAGCGGCAGCCCCCGGTGGTCGCAGTGGTACAGGTGGATTTTGCGCTCCGGCGTGTATTCCGGCTCCAGCTGATTTTTCATCTGCTCCGGCGTCAGGCCGCACTGTGCCAGCCACGTCCGGCTGGCTTCGCTGAGTTCCCCGCGCCGTAGTTCCGCTTCCAGATTATCCACCATCGCCACCAGTTCCGGCGGGAAGGTCACGTTTGCTTCCTGCTGAAATTTCTCTGCCAGCGTGCGGCGGGTGGCTCTGGTCAGTTCTCCGGTTGCCGTTTCAATACGGATGAGCGGGGTGAAGCTCCCCGGCAGGTACACCGTCTGGATGCGGGTTTTGTCCGTCTGCGTGGTGGTCAGCCGGTCGCCATCCTGGCCGTACCACACGGTTTCCTGCAGCGCTGGTTGTGAACACGAACCATCGTGAAATACCGTACATGCCCACACCCGTTTGCTGATGCGGCGGCCCGGCGGGTCGTAAAGATAACGGCTTTCCGTCAGCACGTTGCCTGCCTGCATCCGGCGGTAGTGCACCAGCCGGTGCTGGTTATCATACTCATAATGATGCGACAGGCTGCCGTGCGGGTGTATCCGGCGTTCATCTTTCTCCGTCAGCCTGCCGTGTTCGTCATAATGATAAAAATTCTCCACATCCTGGCTGATGCGGTTATCCCGGAAATGGTCCGGCAGCATCGGGTATTTATCCCGCTGCGCTGTCCGGTTGCCCGCCGGGTCGGTGAACGTCCACTGCGCCAGGTCGTGGTGGGGCGATGTGATATGTGTACTGAGCAACCTTCCGGCGTCGCCGTACTGATAATCCCGCTGCTCATGCTGCCCGCGGATGCGAACAAGCTGCCCGCCGCTGTTCCAGGTGTAGTCGCGGTTAAGCTGAAGAATGCTGAGGTGATGGCTCTGTAGCTGACCGCCCGGCGTGTATGCCGTGGTCAGGTCGTATTCGCCGAAGCGGCGCTGCGTTTCCCGGTGCAGGCGGTCGCGGGTGAAGTCGATAAGCGGCGTGTCGCCGAGCTTCATGCCGGCCAGATACCCGCTGCCATACGTGAGCCACGCCACCGGGGGAAGGGCGTCCGGTGTCACGCGGTCCGGCAGTCCCTTGGCGCTGTAATCGTGCCGGGTGGCGTGCTGCCACAGCAGCTCTCCCGTTTCGGGATGCTGCACCGTCTGGCGTTCAAGGTTCATCCGTCCCTGTTTATCGTACTCATACTGCACGGCGACGCGGTGGCCGTCGCTGAGATGGCTGACTTCGGTCAGCCAGCCGCGCGCGTTGTAGGTCCACTGTTCCGCCGGCTCATCATTGACGGTGCGGTGCGTCAGGCGGTCTGATGCATCGTAATGCCAGAGGGTGACAAGGCTTTCATCCTCACTGCGGATAAGCTGCCCGGTAATACCGTACTGATAACGCTGTGTTCTGCCGTCAAAGCCCGTTTCCTGCACCAGCCTGTCCAGCACATCATAAGCGAAGGTGGTGTGGCTGCCGTTTTCGTTGGTCAGTTGCGTCACACGGCCTGCGGCGTCGTATGCCATCTGCCGGGTCAGGCCGCCAGTGGTGGTGCTCACCGGGTGTCCAGCGGCATCATACTCTGTGGTCTGCCTGCTGCCGTCCGGGTGGAGCACGACCATCAGGTCGCCCGCGATGCTGTACTCATAGCGGGTTTCGTGGCCCTGTGCATTTTTCTGGCTGACCAGTCTGCCCCGGTCATCGTAAGTGCGGTAATGGCTGAGGCCTTCTTCCTGATGAAGGGCAGTGACCTGACCGAAGCGGTCATATTCGTAACGGGTCTGGTAGCCGGAGCAGTCGGTGAAGGTGAGCAACTGCCCGTAGCGGCTCCACGTCATCTGTTTCCGGCTGCCGGTGGCGTCTTCGCTGGCGGACGGGTATTCGCTGTGCGGGTTGTCATAAAACCAGCGGGTGGTGCTGCCGTCGCGCAGGGTGTCGGCGATGAGTCTGCCCTGAATGTCGTATTCCTGCCGGCTTTGCAGGCCGTCCGGGTATACGGTGTCCGTCAACTGGCGCTGGCTGTTGTAATAAAATTCAGTACGCCTGCCGTCTGGCGCGACGATTTCTTTTAACTGGCCGGAGCCGGGACTCAGGCGGTATTCCGTCTTACGGCCCGCCGCATCGGTCTGAGCAATAAGTCTCCCTGCCGGGTCGTATTCACTGTGAATGGCGCTGCCATCAGCGTATTCCTGTCTGACCACCCGCTTCAGCCCGCCTTCGCCTTCGGTGTGCAGCACCTCGCGACGGTTCAGGCTGTCGGTGATAATGACGCGGTTCTGTTCATACGCATAGGCATAGCTTAAGCCTTCCGGGTTACGCTGTTCCGTTACCCGCCCGACGATGTCATAGCGATAGCGTATCTCTGGTCTGCCCGCATAACGGTGTGCCACCATGCGTCCCGGATGCGGCGGGTCATACGTAAAATGGCGTACTGCCGTGCCGCTGCGGTCGTATACCGTTGCCAGTTCGCCACGCGGGGAATAGTCGTATCGCGCCAGCGGCGCGGCGGGCAGA
>NZ_LIFT01000048.1:0-2616 GCF_001297795.1 Citrobacter sp. CtB7.12
AGCTGTTCCAGGTTATGCGGGTTATCTTCCCGCAGCACATTCCCCCATTCATCAAACTCTGCGCGCCATGCAATGGCCCCGTTAACGTCAATCAGCGCCAGCGGCAGCCCCCGGTGGTCGCAGTGGTACAGGTGGATTTTGCGCTCCGGCGTGTATTCCGGCTCCAGCTGATTTTTCATCTGCTCCGGCGTCAGGCCGCACTGTGCCAGCCACGTCCGGCTGGCTTCGCTGAGTTCCCCGCGCCGTAGTTCCGCTTCCAGATTATCCACCATCGCCACCAGTTCCGGCGGGAAGGTCACGTTTGCTTCCTGCTGAAATTTCTCTGCCAGCGTGCGGCGGGTGGCTCTGGTCAGTTCTCCGGTTGCCGTTTCAATACGGATGAGCGGGGTGAAGCTCCCCGGCAGGTACACCGTCTGGATGCGGGTTTTGTCCGTCTGCGTGGTGGTCAGCCGGTCGCCATCCTGGCCGTACCACACGGTTTCCTGCAGCGCTGGTTGTGAACACGAACCATCGTGAAATACCGTACATGCCCACACCCGTTTGCTGATGCGGCGGCCCGGCGGGTCGTAAAGATAACGGCTTTCCGTCAGCACGTTGCCTGCCTGCATCCGGCGGTAGTGCACCAGCCGGTGCTGGTTATCATACTCATAATGATGCGACAGGCTGCCGTGCGGGTGTATCCGGCGTTCATCTTTCTCCGTCAGCCTGCCGTGTTCGTCATAATGATAAAAATTCTCCACATCCTGGCTGATGCGGTTATCCCGGAAATGGTCCGGCAGCATCGGGTATTTATCCCGCTGCGCTGTCCGGTTGCCCGCCGGGTCGGTGAACGTCCACTGCGCCAGGTCGTGGTGGGGCGATGTGATATGTGTACTGAGCAACCTTCCGGCGTCGCCGTACTGATAATCCCGCTGCTCATGCTGCCCGCGGATGCGAACAAGCTGCCCGCCGCTGTTCCAGGTGTAGTCGCGGTTAAGCTGAAGAATGCTGAGGTGATGGCTCTGTAGCTGACCGCCCGGCGTGTATGCCGTGGTCAGGTCGTATTCGCCGAAGCGGCGCTGCGTTTCCCGGTGCAGGCGGTCGCGGGTGAACTCAACCAGCGGCGTGTCGCCGAGCTTCATGCCGGTCAGATAACCGCTGCCGTAAGTGAGCCATTCTACCGGCGGCAGATTATCGGGGATAGTCCGGGTCGCCAGCCCCTTCGTATAATCGTGTCTGGTGGCGTGCTGCCAGAGCAGGTCATTTGTTTCCGGGTGATGCACTGTCTGGCGTTCAAGGTTCATCCGTCCCTGTTTATCGTACTCATACTGCACGGCGACGCGGTGGCCGTCGCTGAGATGGCTGACTTCGGTCAGCCAGCCGCGCGCGTTGTAGGTCCACTGTTCCGCCGGCTCATCATTGACGGTGCGGTGCGTCAGGCGGTCTGATGCATCGTAATGCCAGAGGGTGACAAGGCTTTCATCCTCACTGCGGATAAGCTGCCCGGTAATACCGTACTGATAACGCTGTGTTCTGCCGTCAAAGCCCGTTTCCTGCACCAGCCTGTCCAGCACATCATAAGCGAAGGTGGTGTGGCTGCCGTTTTCGTTGGTCAGTTGCGTCACACGGCCTGCGGCGTCGTATGCCATCTGCCGGGTCAGGCCGCCAGTGGTGGTGCTCACCGGGTGTCCAGCGGCATCATACTCTGTGGTCTGCCTGCTGCCGTCCGGGTGGAGCACGACCATCAGGTCGCCCGCGATGCTGTACTCATAGCGGGTTTCGTGGCCCTGTGCATTTTTCTGGCTGACCAGTCTGCCCCGGTCATCGTAAGTGCGGTAATGGCTGAGGCCTTCTTCCTGATGAAGGGCAGTGACCTGACCGAAGCGGTCATATTCGTAACGGGTCTGGTAGCCGGAGCAGTCGGTGAAGGTGAGCAACTGCCCGTAGCGGCTCCACGTCATCTGTTTCCGGCTGCCGGTGGCGTCTTCGCTGGCGGACGGGTATTCGCTGTGCGGGTTGTCATAAAACCAGCGGGTGGTGCTGCCGTCGCGCAGGGTGTCGGCGATGAGTCTGCCCTGAATGTCGTATTCCTGCCGGCTTTGCAGGCCGTCCGGGTATACGGTGTCCGTCAACTGGCGCTGGCTGTTGTAATAAAATTCAGTACGCCTGCCGTCTGGCGCGACGATTTCTTTTAACTGGCCGGAGCCGGGACTCAGGCGGTATTCCGTCTTACGGCCCGCCGCATCGGTCTGAGCAATAAGTCTCCCTGCCGGGTCGTATTCACTGTGAATGGCGCTGCCATCAGCGTATTCCTGTCTGACCACCCGCTTCAGCCCGCCTTCGCCTTCGGTGTGCAGCACCTCGCGACGGTTCAGGCTGTCGGTGATAATGACGCGGTTCTGTTCATACGCATAGGCATAGCTTAAGCCTTCCGGGTTACGCTGTTCCGTTACCCGCCCGACGATGTCATAGCGATAGCGTATCTCTGGTCTGCCCGCATAACGGTGTGCCACCATGCGTCCCGGATGCGGCGGGTCATACGTAAAATGGCGTACTGCCGTGCCGCTGCGGTCGTATACCGTTGCCAGTTCGCCACGCGGGGAATAGTCGTATCGCGCCAGCGGCGCGGCGGGCAGA
>NZ_LIFT01000049.1:0-2534 GCF_001297795.1 Citrobacter sp. CtB7.12
AAGTGGAGCGCGGACAGAAAATTCAGTTTCGGAGAAACTGCTAATTTTCAGGCACCGCGCCCACCTGCGAACGTTCGCCCGAAGCGAACTGAGCAGGCCGGGGGGAGCCGCAAAAATTTCGCCACCCCAGTGAGCGAAAAGCTGTCGCCCACGACAGCGGTTTTTGTGGGGGGCACAGCCCCGCACACCGTCGCAGCTAAGCCGGTATTCCGGCGTGGCGAGACCAGCCCCTTTAAAGCCACGTTTCCGGCATTTTCGCGCGGGCGGGAAAATAACGGGTAAAACGGGCGTCTTAAAGGGGCTGGTCGCGCGTAGCGTGCGACGGTGTGCCGCCGTTGACCCAGGGGGCTTTGACGCAGCGTTCAGCGAAGACATTGCCCCCATGTTTCCTGTTGTCAGGGCGTCCAGCCAGGACAGAAGGAAACACGCCATTGTCCGCCGGACGGGCGTTTCACGGAACTGACGACCACGGGTCGGCGGTACCGGGAAAGCGCGGACAGCGGGAATGAGTGGCCCCGCCACTCACGCTGTTCTGTGTTTTATGGCGGCACAGGGTAGCGGCATAAGATGGAGGCAAAGCGAAATCCCCATCCCGTGCCGCCATCAGATGACGCCTCCGGGCTAAAGAGAGCGCGCCAGAATAATTCAGCGCACAGTGCTGAAGCAGCAGAAAAACGGATATCTCATTTCAGATGGTTTATGCTTAGTGCATTTATCTCAGTAAATCAGGAGCACATCAAAACATTATAAAAAATGAACGCGAATGATTACCATACATTAAAATATTCTGTACTATATAAAAAAGACACCATACTTATTTATGAGAAAAATCTTTCATTCCTTATTTCACCGAAAAAGCGTTCAGGAATAAAATTAAAATCATCAGCCCGATAAAGATCAGTCTGCACGGATAATAATGGCCGTTACATATATTTACCCGCCTCCCGTCTACATATCCTCGCGCCCGCCACCGCCCTCCTCTGCGCCCTGCCGGTACACTGCCCGCGAAATTCTGTCCGGCAGCGCGTGGGGGTATCTGCTCCCTTCATCCCCTCAGTTCCCGGCTATGGTCGCCGGGTGGCTGTTTTCCGGATTGTGCCGTCGCCTCCATGCGCTTCGCGCATATAAAACAGCAGAGCTGGCGCTTCTCCCCCGGCAACAGCGGCGTATCCGTCTTCTGATACGCCGCTGTTGCCGCCAGACGCAAAATAACCCGTCGGTTATTTTCCTTACCTCCCTCACCAGACTGTTTGTACATTTATGAAAGCACGGGGAATATGCATCCCCGTGCCGGTGGTAAAAACGCCACTCTGACAGCAAAACCCCGCAATCCGTTGCAGGGTATCAGACTCATAACGCCATCAGGTAGCGGTGTGCTTTTGATGCGGCACTCGCAGCCCGGAAGATGTAACGTTTATCATTACGTAGTTTTATCAGCCATGACGCAATGTAGTTTTCATGCTGCACGTCGCCATTAATGCCCAAATCCGCCATCAGAAACGCGCTTCCCAGCTCCGCAACTAACTCTTCCGCTGCATACCCTTCAGAGCCAAAGCGGCCTTTCATGTCCCGGTTTAAACGGGACGGGTGACCGCTCCAGTGAACCAGCTCATGCAGACCGGTTGCATAAAAATCTTCAGCACGGCTGAATAAATGACGTTCAGGAAGGTAAATCTCATCCGTGGCGGGTCTGAAAAATGCCTGCTGACCGCGTTCAGTGATTTTTGCGCCACTGCGCTCAAGGAGGGCTTCAGCCCGGGTGAATGGCTTAAAGGTCTCTTCTGCGGGCTGTTCCGGCTGTGCGTCGCTGCCGTCATGGGGTAAGCCGTCAATCTGCTCTGCGTTAAAAACGATGAAGTGTTTCAGCATCGGGATGTAATCCTTTTCGCCGTCTTCCCGCTCTTTCTCCAGCGTTTTGTAAAAGACTGCCATTGTGCCACGCTCCCCCTTGCGGACCTGAGCACCCGTTGATTTCGCCTGGTTGTATGTCATCCAGCGGGAGTCCTTAAAACCCTGCTCTGCCGCACTGAACCACAGCAGCATAATATTAATGCCGCTGTAGGCTTCGTGTGTGGTGTAGTTTGAAGGAATGCCTGAGACCAGGCCGTTACGTTTCCACGGACACTGCCACGGCTTAACACCAGACTCCAGCGCCTTAATGATGCTGTCAGTGACCGTCTGATAAATATCCGTTTTGTCTGATGAAAATTTCGTTTTTGAGGAGCCTGAGCGCTCCGGCGACGATACGCCGGTCGCCGCTGCGGTGTCAGAAGTACTTGTCCGGGTATACAGGTTCATCGTCATGGTATTTTCTCCGTCAGTTGAGTGGGTTTTCGTCTTCGTATCGCCTGACGGTTCGTGACTCCGGAGTCGTTCTGTTCAGCAGGGGCGCGGAACGCGTGCCATTTACCCTTGCGGAACAGGTTGTGACGGAGAACGATGACCGGAAGCTGATATGAAAGAGAAAACACACGGGGAGAAAATAACGACGGGCATACCCGGACTTAGTACTTCGACGATTGCAGGGGTGAAAT